>NZ_CP129382.1:2722500-3029564 GCF_030435705.1 Rhizobium sp. SSA_523 | reverse complement strand
CCATCAGTTTTGAAGAAGAGGAGACTACCAATGGTCAAGACCTTTCTGATTTCGGCGGCAGCTGTCGCCGCTCTGTTTGCCACCTCGGCTTCGGCACAGGACGGCACCGTCAACGGTGCTGCCGGCGGTGCCATTACCGGCGCGATTGTCGGCGGTCCGGTCGGCGCAGCGGTGGGCGGCATTGCCGGCGCGGCACTCGGCACGGCCATCGATCCGCCGCCGCAGGAAGTCGTCACCTATGTGCGCGAGCAGCCGGCCCCGCAGCCGGTCGTCCTTGAGCGTCAGGTCGTTGTGGGTGAGCCCATCCCGCAGACTGTTGTTCTGACGCCGGTGCCGCAGCATCAGAACTATGCCTATGCCGTGGTGAACGAACAGCGGGTTATCGTCGATCCGCAGACCCATAAGGTCATCCAGGTCCTCGACTGAGGCATTCGCGCGCAAAATCGGGAGCGACTGCCGGTCGTCCCGATGAAGTAGCAACAGCAAAAGACCCTACAGCAAAAGACCCTGGTGCGACGAACGCGCCAGGGTCTTTTGCCAATGAACGGCAGAGCGACAGGACGAGCCTTGCGACGCATTTCCAGCCTCTTGATCAAAGGCAGAGCCATGACGACGCCAGAGCCAGGCCAGGATCAGAGCACCCAGGATAAGAGTATTCGAGATCAGAGCACCCGAGATCAGACAAGCACCGGCTGTTCCACCCGGTCTTCCTGTCCGAAGAAGCGGAGATAGCGCTGAACCTCCTGAGGATCACCGGTCGCCTTGCGCGGATTGTCCGATAGCTTCACGGCCGGCCGGCCATTGGCTTCGCTGACCTTGCAGACGATCGAGATGGGCTTCAGCCCGTCGATTTCGCTCGGCGCGCATCCGGCAAAGTCATTGGTCAGATTGGTGCCCCAGCCGAAGCTCATGCGCACCCGCCCCTCGAAATGCCGATAGGTATCGATAATGGCATCGACGTCCAGGCCGTCCGAGAAGATCAGCAGCTTCTGCTTGGGATCGCGGCCCATTTTCTGCCACCAGGCAATGATCTTTTCGCCGCCTTCGATCGGCGGAGCGCTGTCCGGCCGAAAGCCTGTCCAGTCCGCCACCCATTCCGGCGCATTGCGCAGAAAGCTTGCGGTGCCGAAAGCATCCGGCAGGACGATCAGGAGATTGCCGCCGTAAAGCCGGTTCCAGTCCTTGAGCACCTTGTAGGGTGCAGCGCGCAGTTCCTCGTCGGTTTCGGCGAGCGCCGCAACCACCATCGGCAGTTCATGGGCATTGGTGCCCACGGCTTCCAGATCGGAATCCATGGCGAGAAGAACATTGCTGGTGCCGGTGAAGGCGGGGCCGATGCCTTCTTTGAGGGCTTCCACGCACCATCTCTGCCAGAGGAAGCTATGGCGCCTCCGGGTGCCGAAATCGGAGATGCGCAGACCCGGCAGAGTATGAAGGCGCTCGACCTTTTCCCACATCCGCGCCTTGGCGCGGGCATAGAGAACATCCAAAGTGAAGGGGCCGAGCGATTTCATCGCGGCGCGGGATCTGAGTTCGTTGATGATTGCGAGCGCCGGAATTTCCCACATCGTGGTATCCGTCCAGCGGCCGTGGAAGGTCAGTTCATATTGGCCGTCGCGCTTCGACAATTCGTAGTCCGGCAGACGGTAATGGGCAAGCCAGGCCAGGAATTCAGGCTCGAAGATCTGCGAACGGCCGTAAAAACTATTGCCGGCCAGCCAGATCAATTCTTTCTTGGATAATTTGAGTGAGCGTGCGTGGTCCAGCTGGCTGCGCAGCTCGCCTTCATCAATCTCATCGGCGAGGCGGACGCTGGTGGTGCGATTGATCAGCGAGAAGGTGACATCAGTCTGCGGATAGAGCTTCCAGATCATCTGGAGCATCAGCAGCTTGTAAAAGTCCGTATCGATCAGGCTGCGAACGATGGGATCAAGCTTCCAAGCGTGGTTATACACGCGTCGGGCGATATCGGTCTTTGCTGCCATGTCTGCCTTTGCCTTGCCCCGAAGCGGGGAAGACCCCTTCCCTTGACCAAGAAGGTTTCAGCCAGAAAACCTCCGCGGGTGTTATCGAAAAAACCCGCGGCAAAGTCCAGAGACACAAGCATCAAATCGATTGATGGCCGCTTGCCCTGCTATCGATCCCGTCAGGGATTGCTCGTCGGCGCGGCATTGGGATTGACGGGCGTGGTATCGCCGGCCGGCGGGGTCGCGGTCTGCTCCGCCGGCGGCTCATTCGTCTGCGCCCACCATTCCACGCCGCCCCAGGCCAGCATGGCCAGCACGAGGCCGATGGCAAGAACCATGAAGACGGGCGTGCCGCGTCGACCCTGGCGGGCTTCTGTGGCGCTCATCGGCGTTTCCGTCGGCGTCGGTCCGGCGGCCGGATGGATAGGCGTCCCCGGCACGCCGGGACCTAGGAGCCGTCCGGCACCCGCGGTGTTGCCGGGCCTGTTCTGTACCCTGTCTTGCGTATGATCTTGCTCGGTCATGACTGCCTCCTCCTTGCGGGCGCGGACACGCCGCAAAACCCGGTTTTGCAGAGGCAACGGTGATGAAAGCGGTTTGTTCCCTGGCTCTACTGGCTGACGGCAGCGATATCGACGGCTTTCAGATCGAAGGCGGCCGCCATCAGGGCGCGGGTGTAATCGCTCTTCGGATTGGAGAAGATCTCCGCCGATAATCCTTCCTCCATGACCTTGCCGGATCGCATCACGATGACATGGGTGGCCAGAGCCCGCACCACTTTCAGATCATGGCTGATGAAGAGATAAGCGAGATCATGTTTCTTCTGCAGATCGCGCAGCAGATCCACCACTTGCGCCTGCACCGTCATGTCGAGGGCAGACGTGGGCTCGTCCAGCATGACGAAGCGCGGTTTCAGCACCATGGCACGGGCAATCGCTATCCTTTGCCGCTGCCCGCCGGAAAACTCGTGCGGATAGCGCCAGCGCGTCGACGGATCGAGCCCCACCTCCTCAAGAGAAGCGGCAACCGCCGCGTCCCTCGCCTGCGCCGTCAGCTGCGGCTCGTGAACCTTCAATCCCTCCTCGATGATCTCTCCCACCGACATGCGCGGGCTGAGCGATCCGTAGGGATCCTGAAACACCACTTGCAGCCGCTCCCGCAATGGTCGCATCTGCTTGAAGGAATAGTTGGCGATGTCGCTGCCGATGAAACTGATGCGCCCTTGCGAGGAGATCAGCCGGGCCAAAGCAAGGCCGAGCGTCGTCTTTCCCGAGCCTGATTCGCCGACGACGCCGACCGTTTCGCCTGCCCGCAGCGTCACGTCTATGCCGTCCACCGCCTTTACGTGATCCACGACCCGCCGAAGGAAGCCGGCCTTCACCGGGAACCAGACCTTGATTTCCCGCCCTTCCATGACGACCGGCCGCGATGGATCGGCGGCAGGCGGCTCGCCCCTTGGTTCCGAGGAAAGAAGATGGCGCGTGTACGCATGCTGCGGATCAGTGAATACCGTTTCCACCGGGCCGCTTTCGACGATCTTTCCCTTCGTCATCACGCAGACGCGATCGGCGAAGCGGCGCACAATGCCGAGATCATGCGTGATGAACAGGATCGACATCCCGTATTCGCGCTGCAGCCTCTTCAACAGTTCGAGGATCTGCGCCTGCACGGTCACGTCGAGCGCCGTTGTGGGTTCGTCGGCAATCAGCAGCTTCGGGCGGTTGGCCAGCGCCATGGCGATCATCACGCGCTGACGCTGCCCGCCGGACAATTCGTGCGGATAGGCCTTCAGGCGCTTCTCGGCCTCCCGAATTCCGACCTGCCGCAAAAGATCGAGCGTTCGCACACGCGCCGCCTCCGGCGCCATGGCCTGGTGCAGCTCCAGGATCTCGCCCAATTGCTGCTCGATCGTGTGCAGCGGGTTCAGCGAGGTCATCGGCTCCTGGAAGATCATCGTGATGTCGTTGCCGCGCACCGCGCGCAGCTCCTTCTCCGATACCCGCATCAGATCGCGGCCTTCGAAGAGCACGCTGCCCGTTGGATGGCTGGCGGACGGATAGGGCAGAAGCTGCAGGACGGAGTTTGCCGTGACCGACTTGCCGGAGCCGCTTTCGCCCACCAGCGCCAGCACCTCACCGGGCGCGATGTCGAAGGAGACGCGATCCACGGCCAGGCTCTCGCTTCCCCCCTGGTGGAAGGCGACGGAGAGATCTTGAACCGAAAGGAGGGGTTGTGACATCGGGTTCATCGGAAGGTTTTCCGTGGATCGAAGGCATCGCGCACGGCCTCGCCGACGAAGATCAGCAATGACAGCATGACCGACATGGCAAAGAAGGCGGTGAGCCCCAGCCACGGCGCCTGGAGATTGTTCTTGCCCTGCGCGATCATCTCACCGAGCGACGGCGAACCGGGCGGCATGCCGAAGCCGAGAAAATCGAGCGAAGTCAGCGTGGCGATCGAGCCGGACAAAATGAAGGGCAGGAATGTCAACGTGGCAACCATGGCATTCGGCAGGAGATGCCGGAACATGATCGTCCAGTCTCCGACGCCCAGCGCCCGCGCGGCGCGAACATATTCGAAATTGCGTGCGCGCAGGAACTCGGCCCGCACCACGCCGACAAAGCCGACCCATTGGAACAGCAGCATGACGCCGAGCAGCACGAAAAAGCCGGGCGGCAGAATGGCTGCAATGATCAGCAGAATGTAGAGGGAAGGCATGGACGACCAGATCTCGATGAAGCGCTGCATCAAGAGATCTGTCCAGCCGCCGAAAAATCCCTGGATCGCCCCGGCTGTCACACCGATCAGAGCCGAGAGAATGGTCAAGGCCAGGCCGAACAGGACAGAGATCCGGAAACCATAGATCAGCCGGGCCATGACATCCCGCGCCTGGTCATCCGTCCCCAGCCAGTTGAGATTCCCGAAATTGCACTTGGGATCGTCTGCCCCTTGCGGATAGGCGCTGCAGCGCTCCTGCGCATCCATCAGCCAGAAGGGTGGCGTGGGCGCCGAATGGGGGATCTCGGAATTCACCGTCTGGTAGGAATAGTGGATCGGCGGCCAGACCATCCAGCCATTGGCCTTGATCTCTTCCTGGATGAAGTCGGAGCGGAAATCCGTGGTGGCCAGAAAGCCGCCGAATTTTTCTTCCGGATAATTCACCACGACGGGAAACAGGAGCTCGCCCTTATAGGAAACGAGGATCGGGCGGTCATTGGCAATGAGTTCGGCGCCGAGCGACAGAACAAAGAGGATCATGAAGATCCAGAACGACCAGTAGCCCCGCTTGTTGGCGCAGAAATTCTGCCAGCGGCGGCGATTGGTGGGCGACAGCCATGGCCGACGGGATGCCGGCGGCTGCGCGGTGAGGGACGGCGAGGCAGCGGACATCAGACCTCCCTCTTTTCGAAATCGATGCGCGGGTCGATCCAGGTGTAGATGAGGTCGGAGACAAGGCCAACCACGAGGCCGAGCAGCGAGAAGATGTACAAGGTGCCGAACACGATCGGATAATCACGGTTGATCACCGCCAGATAGCCGAGGCGTCCCAGGCCATCGAGCGAGAAGATATTCTCGATCAGAAGCGAGCCGGTGAAAAAGGCCGAAATGAAGGAGGCCGGGAAGCCCGCAATGACGATCAGCATGGCATTGCGGAACACGTGCCCGTAAAGCACCCGTCGCTCGGACAAGCCCTTGGCCCGGGCGGTCACCACATATTGCTTCTTGATCTCGTCGATAAAGGAATTCTTCGTCAGAAGTGTCGTTGTGGCAAAGGCCGACAGCGACAATGCGATCAGCGGAAGCGTCAGGTGCCAGAAATAGTCGAGGATCTTCTGCCACCATGGCAGGGTGGCCCAATTATCCGACACGAGACCGCGCAAGGGAAACCAGTCGAAGAAGGAACCGCCGGCAAACAGCACGATCAGCAATATGCCGAACAGGAAGCTTGGCACCGCATAGCCGATGATGATGATGCCCGATGTCCAGACATCGAAGCTCGATCCGTCGCGCACCGCCTTGCGGATGCCGAGCGGAATGGAGATGGCATAGGAGACGATCATGATCCACACGCCGAGCGAGATCGAAACCGGCAGCTTGTCGATGATCAGGTCGATCACCGGCGTGTCGCGAAAGAAGCTCTGGCCGAAATCGAAACGGATATAATTCCCCATCATCTCCAGGAAGCGGGTCAGCGGCGGCTTGTCGAAGCCGAACTGCTTTTCCAGCCGCGCGACGAGTTCCGGATCGAGCCCCTGGGCGCCGCGATAGCGGGTATCGTCGCCGCCGCCCTGCTGGAAATCCGAACCGCCGGACAGGCGGTCACCTGAATCCGAGCCCTGGATCTGGGCAATGACCTGCTCCACCGGACCGCCGGGAGCGAATTGGACGACAAGGAAGGAAATGCCCATAATGCCGACGATCGTCGGAATCATCAGGAGCAGGCGACGCAGGATATAGGCTCCCATCAGGCCTTGCCCATTCGGCAGTTAGACCTGCTCTTGTCTCTCGGCATCACGACACGCGCCCCTTCGATCATCGTCAACGGCAGAATCACTCGGCACAGTTTGGCCTGTGCGGAGGGCGAAAAACAAGAACTTACTGGCCGTTCTTTGACCACCAGATATCGGGAAAGCCGATCCCGTATTCCGGGAGCCGGTCCGGATGGGCAAGTTTGTTCCAATAGGCGATCTTCGCCTCTCCGGCATAAAACATCGGGATAACAAAGTGATTGGCGAGCAGCACCCGGTCGAGGGCATGGACGGCCGCCACCTGTTCCTCGCGATTGGGCGCAAACGTGATCATCTTGATGAGTTCGTCGATGGCGGGGTCGGCAATTCCGGCGTAATTGCGCGATCCGGTCTGACCGGCCGACTGCGAGCCCCAGTAATTGGCCTGTTCATTGCCGGGATTCATGGTCTGCGCCCAGACCGCCCAGATCATGTCATAGTCGAAGCTGCGCAACCGGTTGACATATTGCGAGGAGTCGACGGTGCGAATGCGGGCATCGATGCCGATCTTCTTGAGGCTGGCAACGTAAGGCAGCACGGAACGCTCTTGCGAGGGACTGTTCAGCAGGATTTCGAAACTCATCGGCTGGCCGGTCTTCGTGTTGACCAGGCGGGTGCCCTTCAGCTCCCAGCCGGCCTGCTTGAACAGGCCGATGGCCTGGCGCAGGTTGTCGCGCACCTTCTGCGGATCGCCGCCGACCGGGTTGCTGTAGGGCTCGGTGAAGACGCTGTCCGGCACCCTGCCCTTCAATCCTTGCAAAATCTCCAGCTCGCGCCCCTTCGGCAGGCCGGAGGAGGCAAGCTCGGTTCCCCAGAAGAAGCTGTCGACCCGCTTCAGTCCGCCATAGGCGAGGTTCTTGTTCAGATCCTCAAAGTCGAAGGCGTAGTTGAGGGCCTGGCGGACCCGCGGATCCTTGAACGTGTCGCGGCGGAGATTGGGCACATAGGCCTGCATGATGCCCGTCGCGCGGAAGGGATTGCGCAGTGCCTCGCGGAGGATGCGGCCATCCTTGACCGCGTCGAAATCATAGCGCGTTGCCCAGCGGCTGGAACTGTTTTCCTGATTGTAATCGATGTTACCGGCCCGGAAAGCCTCGAACTCGACATCGGCATCGGTGAAATAGGTGTAGCTGATCGACTTGAAATTGTTGCGACCGATATTGATCGGAAGATCCTTGCCCCAATAATCCTCGCGCAACTCGTAGCGTATGGTGGCGCCGGGCTGCAGGCCGGCCATCCGGTAAGGGCCCGAGCCCATCAGCGGCTCCAGCGTCGTCTTGGCAATGTCGCGGGCATTGCCGGCGCCATCCTTTGCCTGCCACCAGTGTTTCGGCAGGATCGGAAGATCGCCGACGATCGCCGGCAATTCGCGGTTGTTCTTCTCGTCGAAGCGGAAAGTCACCTCCCGCTCGCCGCTCTTCTCGACCGCCGTCACATGGCGATAGTAATTGGCGAGGAAGGTGCTGTTGGCCTTCGCGCTTTCGAAACTAAAGACGATGTCATCCGGAACCACCGGCTGTCCATCCGCCCATTTCGCCTCACCGCGCAGGCGGAATGTGACCGATGACATGTCCTGCGGATAGGTCATGGCTTCCGCCAGCATGCCGTAGGACGTGGCGATCTCATCCTCCGACGCCTTCAGAAGCGTTTCGAAGACAAGGCCGGTGCCGACCACGGGATTGCCGCGATCAATCACCGGGTTGGTGCTGTCGAATGTCCCCTCCTGCGCGAGGCGAAGCTCGCCGGATTTCGGCGCGTCCGGATTGACGTAAGGCAGGCGGGCAAAATCCGGCGGCAAGGCCGGTTCGCCCAGTATGGAAATCGCATGCCGCCACTGCAGGTCCTGCGCCGCGCTGGGGACCGGCGCAAGGCCGATGGCTGCTGCGGCCAGAAGAAGACAGGTCTTGCGGAGCGGCGTCACGTTCATCCAGATTTCCCGTTTTTGCTATTGCTTGCGAAAGCATAGGGTAAAATACGACGAAAAACAGTCTTTGCCCTTCACAAGCGTTTGACAGCAATCGAGGTGGCACGCGTACGTCCTGGCCACGCACTTTCCAGCCAAGCACTTTCCAGCCAAGCACTTTCCGGCCATGCACACCCGGGGACCTGCCAGACGCGCTTGCACGGCCCGCCACCAGAGCGGATTCACCTCGGCCGCAAATCAGTCTAGAATCCCTGCCATCACCTGAGGCCCATCACGTGTGTGCCTTTACTCGCAGCTCACGCCCCCGGAACAGATGCAGAGACAAGCCTTGCCCCTCGATAAGCCCCTTGCTTTCGCCATCGCCGCAGCCCTCGTGCTGTCGACCCCCCTCTCCCTGCATGCGGATCAGGAGGCAAAGAAGGCCTTCGGATCGATGACGCTGCCAAGCGCCGGAACCCCGACGCCGATCGGCTCCTATGCGAAAGGCTGCGTGTCCGGCGCCGTCGCGCTGCCGGATGACGGACCCAACTGGCAGGCGATGCGGCTGTCGCGCAACCGGCACTGGGGCATGCCGCAGACCGTGGCGCTTCTGGAGCGGCTGTCGCGCGACGCAACACGGCTCGGCTGGGGCCAGGGCATTCTCGTTGGCGACATGTCGCAGCCCCGCGGCGGCCCGATGGCCTTCGGCCATGCCTCCCACCAGATCGGGCTGGATGTGGATGTGTGGTTCACGCCCATGCCAGAGCGCCGGATGAGCCCGGAGGAGCGCGAGAAGCTGCCCTTCACCTCGATGCTCGACAAGAGCAAATTCCTGACCGTCGACAGCCGCAAATTCACCCCGACGGCGGCCAGACTGGTGATGACGGCGGCCAGCTATCCGCAGGTGGAACGCATCTTCGTCAATCCGGCCATCAAGAAGCGCTTGTGCGAAACCTGGACGGGCGATCGCGAGACGCTTGGCAAGGTCAGGCCCATGTATGGCCATGACGAACATTTCCACATTCGCCTTGGCTGCCCTGCCGGCCTTGCCAGCTGCAAACCGCAGGCACCTGTTGCGGCGGGCGACGGATGCGATAAGTCGCTGGCCTGGTGGTTCACCGATGAGCCCTGGGCGAAGCCGAAGAAGGATCCGAACGCGCCGCCGCCAAAGCCACCGCGGCCCATGATGGTCTCGGACCTTCCGAAGGCCTGTGCCGGTCTCATTAGCGCACCGGCAAGCGCTGCGGCCTATTCCGCGATCCAGCCGGTGGCGGCACCGGTCATCGCAGAACCCCAACCGGCCGCGGACGCCTTTCCCCTTCTGCCGGATACGGCCCCCTTTCCTGTTGCCCGGCCAGATGCCGAATGAGAGAGGACCGGTAACCGCTAAGGGTGCGCGCTTCCTGGCTGCGCCTCCTCCTCATAAATCGATTTAAATGCTTTTCCTTCGCGTTGGCCTTCAGTATAGAAATGCGTGATTTCCCGAGGTTGGAGAAGCCGTTCCATGCCGGACAAGCCCTGCATCGCGCTGATCGCCCATGATCAGAAGAAGGCCGAAATGGCCGAGTTCGCGCAGAAGCACCAGGCGGCGCTGTCGCGTTTCCGCATCGTGGCGACCGGCACTACGGGAGCCCGGGTGCAGGAGGCTGCGCCGCAGCTGGACGTCAGACGGCTGAAAAGCGGTCCTCTCGGCGGCGATCAGCAGATCGGCGCCATGATCGCAACGGGTGATGTATCCATGCTGATCTTCTTCACCGATCCGCTGACGCCGCTGCCGCACGACGTCGATGTCAAGGCATTGACGCGGCTCGCCACCGTCTATGATATTCCGATGGCCCTGAACCGCGCCACTGCCGAGAAACTGATCGATTTCCAGTAACCCGATTGCAGTGACTCGATTTCAGAGACCCTCGACGTCCAGACACCCTTCACTTCCCTTGAGCGATTGAGCCTCACGGCACGGAGCCCGACCTATGCCCCATCCAGCCGAGCGCCATCCGGCCTTCCCGATCCTGATCGGGGATATTGGCGGAACCAATGCCCGTTTCTCGATCCTCACCGATGCGCAAAGCGAGCCGCTGCAATTTGCCAATGTGCGCACGGCCAATCACGGCGGCCTGGAGCAGGCGCTTGCAAGCGATGTGCTGAGCAAAGTGTCGCTGAAACCGCGATCGGCCATTCTTGCCGTCGCCGGCCCCATTGAAGGCGACGAGATTCCGTTGACCAATTGCGACTGGGTGATCCGGCCCCTGGTCCTGATCAACGAGCTGGGGTTTGAGGACGTCCTGGTGATCAACGATTTCGAGGCGCAGGCTCTGGCCATAGCGACACTGCCGGAAGAGGCCCGCGAGCCGATCGGCCCGGCGACCTCTGCGCCCCTGTCCTCCCGCGTCGTCCTGGGGCCTGGCACAGGCCTCGGCGTTGCAGGACTGCTGCGCGCGCAGGGCAAATGGTTTCCGGTTCCCGGCGAGGGCGGCCATGTCGACCTTGGTCCGCGCACGCCGCGCGATTACCAGATCTTCCCGCATATCGAAGAGCTGGAGGGCCGCGTTTCCGCCGAGCAGGTGCTGTGCGGCCGCGGCCTCGTCAATCTCTACCGGGCGATCTGCCATGTCGACGGCGTGGAGCCGCGCTTTGCGGATCCCGCCGAGGTGACAGCCGAGGGCCTGGCCGGGACGGATCCCCAGGCCCTGGAAACGCTTCTTCTCTCTGTGACCTATCTCGGCCGCGTGGCAGGAGACATGGCGCTGGTGATGATGGCGAAGGGGGGCGTCTATCTCGCCGGCGGCATATCGCAGAAGATCGTCCCGGCCCTGAAGCGGCCGGAATTTCGCGCCGCCTTCGAGGATAAGGCGCCTCACAGCCTGATGATGCGCCACATTCCGACATTCGTGGTCACGCATCCGCAGGCGGCGCTGGTAGGGCTTGCCTCCTATGCGAGGGCGCCGGAGAGTTTCGGACTTGCAACGGACGGTCGGCGCTGGTTGCGTTGATAGCAAGGTGGCGTCGGCACGGAAGGCCGTGCGACAGGATGCAAATGCACAAGGACCAAACGCGCCCTTGTCTGATGCGTTTGCAACATCCCGGCGGAATCGACCGGCCCTTCTAGCCAAACTTGGCGCGACTGGTTAAGACCAGTTTCGGTGCCTGTCACCGGAACCGGTCCGAGACCGCCTCATGCGGCGCCTATGCCGCATCGGAAATGGGAACTGCTTTATTGGACGTCACAGGGAATGCCAAACGCAAGCGCCATGTGGATACGGGTACGCTGACGGTCGTGCTCAAGCGAATCATCGCTGAGAACGGGCGTGAGCATATCGGGGGCTATGCATTTGCCATCCTCTGTCTTGTGGTTGTGGCGCTGTCGACCGCCTTCACCGCCTGGATCATGGAATCGGTGGTCAACGAAGCCTTTGCCAACAAGCGGGCCGATCTCATCTGGGTCATCTGCGGCACGATCTTCCTGGCTTTCGTGCTGCGCGGCTTTGCCACCTACGGCCAGGCGGTGACCCTGTCCAAGATCGGCAACAACATCGTCGCCCAGTATCAGCGCCGCCTCTACACCCATCTCATGACGCTATCGGTCGGCTTCTTCAACGAGTCCCGCTCCGCCCACCTGGCCGCCCAGATCAGCCAGAATGTCAACGGCATCCGCGACGTCCTGAACCTGACCGTCACCTCGACCGCCCGCGATGCCCTGACGCTGATCGCACTGATCGGCGTCATGGTCAGCAAGGATCCGATCCTGTCCCTGATCGTCTTTGCCGTGGCACCGCCGCTTCTCTATGCCTTGCGCTACGTGTCCAAGCGCCTGCGCAGCGCAACGCGAGAATCCGTCGAGCTCAACAGCCATGTTGTCGGCGCCATGCAGGAGACCGTGCAGGGCATTTCCATCGTCAAGGCCTTCACCATGGAGGGCGAGCTCAGCCGGAAGGTCAACCTCATCATCCACGCGGCGGAAAATCGCGCCAACCGCATTGCCAGGCTGACCGAACGCACCTCGCCGCTGACCGAAACCTTCGCCGGCCTGTCGATTTCCAGCGTCATCGCCTATGCGGCCTTCCGCTCGATCTATGACGGCGTTCCGCCTGGCGCCTTCTTCGCTTTCGTGGCCGCTCTCCTGATGGCCTACGACCCGGCGCGGCGTCTGGCCAAGCTGCAGGTTCAGCTGGAACGCGCCGTCGTCAATGCCAGGATGATCTACGATCTTCTGGATCTCCAGCCGATGCAGCGGGAACGTCCGGATGCGAAGGATCTGGTGATCACCGAGGCGAAGATCGAGCTCAAGGGCGTGACCTTCCGCTATGGCGAGGGAGATCACATCCTGAAACAGGTCGATCTTGTTGCCGAAGGCGGCCAGACGACCGCCCTGGTCGGTCCCTCCGGCGCCGGCAAGTCCACCATCATCTCGCTCATCCCGCGCTTCTACGATCCGGCCGAAGGCGCGATCCTGATCGACGGCCAGGATATTTCGCATGTCACCAAGGCATCGCTGCGCCGGCAGCTCGCTTATGTCTCGCAGCAGCCTTATCTCTTCGAGGGCACGATCCGCGACAATATCCGCTATGGCCGTCCGCAAGCCTCGGATGCCGAGGTCGAAGAGGCAGCGAGGCTCGCCTATGCTCATGACTTCATTCTGGCCCAGCCGCAGGGTTACGAAACCCCTGTCGGCGAAAACGGCGTAACCTTGTCCGGCGGCCAGCGCCAGCGGCTGTCGATTGCCCGCGCGCTGGTTCGCCAGGCGCCGATCCTGCTGCTCGACGAGGCAACCTCGGCGCTCGACAATGAATCCGAGGCTGCGGTGCAGAAGGCTCTCGAGACGGCGATGAAGGGCCGCACCGTTGTGGTGGTCGCGCATCGCCTGTCGACGGTCGTCAAGGCCGACAAGATCGTCGTGATGACCGAAGGGCGTGTCGTTGAAGAGGGCAATCACGAGACGCTTGCACGCCGGCCGGACGGGCTCTACGCTCGCCTCAACAATCTGCAGACACCCGTCTGATCTTTGCCAGTAAAGAGGAGCCACCAAACGCCATGGACGAGCAGGATATGAAGCTGGTGGTGGTTGGCGCTGCCGGACGTATGGGTCAGACCATTATCCGCATCATACAGCAGACGCCGGGCGTGAAACTGCATGCGGCCGTGGAGCGCAATGGCTCCTCCTTCATCGGCAAGGATGCCGGCGAGATCGCCGGTGCCGGCTTTTGCGGCGTCCCGGTTTCCGACGATCCCCTTGCCGCCTTCCTGCATGCCGATGGCGTCATCGATTTTACGGCGCCCGCAAGCAGCGTCGAGTTCGCCGGACTTGCGGCGCAGGCGCGCATCGTCCACGTGATCGGCACGACAGGCTGCACCGCCGATGACGAAGCGGCTTTTGCCGCCGCTGCGCGTCACGCGCGGATCGTGAAATCCGGCAATATGTCGCTCGGCGTCAACCTTCTCGGGGTTCTGGTGGAACAGGCGGCGCGGGCTTTGCCGGCCGAGGGCTGGGACATCGAGATCCTCGAAATGCATCACAAGCATAAAGTCGACGCCCCCTCCGGGACCGCACTGCTGCTGGGCGAGGCGGCCGCCAAGGGGCGGGCGATCGACCTTGCAACGCAATCGGTGCGGGTTCGCGACGGACATACCGGCGCACGGCCCGGCGGCACGATCGGTTTCGCGACCTTGAGGGGCGGCTCCGTGATCGGCGAGCATTCCGCCATCTTCGCCGGCGAAGGCGAATTGCTCACGCTCTCGCATTCCGCGCTCGATCGTACCATTTTTGCGCGCGGCGCGGTAACGGCTGCTTTATGGGCGCGCGCGCAGAAACCAGGCTTTTACACCATGCTCGATGTCCTCGGGCTCTCTCACTGATCCCCCTTTGATGTTTGGAGATACGCAATGAGCGGAACCCTCGTCCTCGTTCGCCATGGGCAGAGCGATTGGAACCTGAAGAACCTGTTCACCGGCTGGAAAGATCCGGAACTGACGGAACTCGGCGTCGAGGAAGCCACGGCCGGCGGTCAGGCGCTTGCCGATGCGGGGCTGAAGTTCGACATTGCCTTCACCTCGGTCCTGAAGCGTGCGCAGGACACCTGCCGCATCGTCCTGGAAAAGGTCGGTCAGCCGGATCTGGAAACGATCCGCGACATCGCGCTCAACGAGCGCGACTATGGCGATCTTTCCGGTCTCAACAAGGATGATGCTCGGGAAAAATGGGGCGAGGAGCAGGTCCATATCTGGCGCCGGTCCTACGACATTCCGCCGCCCGGCGGCGAAAGCCTGCGCGATACCGGCGCCCGCGTCTGGCCTTACTACCTGACGGAAATCCTGCCGCGCGTGCTTCGGGGCCAGACGGTTCTCGTTGCGGCGCATGGCAATTCCCTGCGCTCGCTGGTGATGGTTCTGGACCGTCTCTCGAAAGAAGACATCCTCAAGCTGAACCTCGCGACAGGTGTGCCGATGGTCTACACGCTGAACGCGGATTCGACAGTCAAGTCCAAGCAGGTTCTGGGGGACATGTCCGGCGCCCATTAAAGGGTGCCCGGTAAAGGCGCCCATAGACGGCGCCAGATTTCGCAAGGCTGAAACTCAAAGCATCGCGAAACAGGTGCTGCCTTGCAGGCAGCATCTCCTTGGCAGAGGCTTATCGACCGTACCAGTAGGCCGTCAATACACCGCTTGCCGCAAAGACCGAAAGGAACGTGGCGAAGAGAACTGTTGCATCCATGATCGTGTCTCCTTTGACCAGACAACGCAACGAGTCCTGATTTCGTTGCATCGGGGCAAGGAAGCCCGATCCTCGATGGATGCGCCGCCTGAATTATTCCTGTCACAACACCGAACTAAGCCGCCTGGACCGCTTGGGGTGACGCCATCGCCACTTGAGCGGCATGCCCGTCACGGGACCTGCCATCAAGGGGTCTCCCACCGGCTAGCCGTCGCCCCGGGACCGGATGCGACAAATCTGAAGGATCACGCCATGCGTTACGCCATCTATGCCACGCCGCCGCAACAGCATCCCCTCACCCGTGCAGCGTCCGCCTGGCTCGGGCGCAATGCCTTCCCGGCCAGTGCGGCAGACCCTGCCGCCGATCCGGAGGCCGCCCGTTTCGCCGACCTGACGGCAGATCCCAGGCGCTACGGTTTTCACGCAACGCTGAAGGCACCGTTTGCGCTGGCAGAGGGACGCACGGAAGCCGGATTGATTGCAGCCTTCGAGGCTTTTTGCGCGATGACGACGGCCGTTTCCATCGACAGGCTCGTCCTTCGCGAACTTGGCGCCTTTTTCGCTCTTGTCCCCTCAGGCGATGCTGCCGCCCTCAACGCGCTTTGCGCCCGTGTCGTGGAAGAGTTTGAACCCTTTCGCGCACCCCTTTCGGCGGAGGATGTGGCGCGCCGGAAACCGGAACTGCTCTCCGAACGCCAGCGGGAGCTTTTGCAGCGGTGGGGTTATCCTTACGTGTTCGAGGAGTTCCGCTTCCATATGACACTGACGGGTCCGGTCCCCGAGGACAGTCGTGCCGAGATGCGGGAGATATTGCGCCGGCGTTTCGTATCCTTCGTGGATCAGGCCCTGCCCATCGACCACCTGGCGCTGTTCTGCGAGCCGGAGCGCGGCCAGCCCTTTCACGTGCTGAGGGCGCATAGCCTCGCCCCGGCCGCGGGCGCCTGAGGGCGGTCCCTTCAGCGCCAGCGCTCCGGTCGGATCATGCTCTTAATGCGCCTCGTCCCAGTTATGCGCGGCACGTGCATCCACCTTCAGCGGCACGCGCAGATCCAGGGCCGGCAGAGCAGCTCTTTCCATCGTCGTCACGATCACCGGCATCGCCGCCTCGATCGCCTCATCTTCCACTTCGAAGATCAATTCGTCATGCACCTGCAGAAGCATGCGGACCCTGTCGGCCAGTCCGGCTTGCGCCAAAGCGGGCTCGACCTGCACCATGGCGCGGCGGATGACATCCGCAGCCGAGCCCTGGATCGGCGCGTTGATGGCAGCTCTCTCGTTGAAGGCGCGCACCGAGGGGTTTGACGACTTGATTTCCGGGTAATGGGCGCGGCGGCCGAAGACGGTTTCCACATAGCCGTGCTCGCGGGCGAAGGCCTTGGTGGATTCCATATAGTCGCGAATACCGGGAAACCGTTCGAAATATTTCTTGATGTAGTCCGAAGCTTCCGAACGCTCGATGGAAAGCTGATTGGCGAGGCCGAAGGCGGAGATGCCGTAGATGATGCCGAAATTGATCGCCTTCGCCCGGCGCCGGACTTCCGATGGCATGCCCTCCACCGGGACGCCGAACATTTCGGAGGCCGTCATGGCATGGATATCGATGCCATCGGCAAAGGCCTGGCGCAGCTGGGGAATCTCCGCCACATGCGCAAGCACCCGCAGCTCGATCTGGCTGTAATCGGCCGAGAGAAGCTTGTGTCCGGGAGTGGAGATGAAGGCGGTGCGGATCTTGCGCCCTTCGGCATTGCGAACCGGGATATTCTGCAGATTGGGCTCGGAGGAGGAGAGGCGCCCGGTCGTGGTGGAGGCCAGCGAATAGCAGGTATGGACGCGATGCGTCTGCGGATGCACGTAAGACGGCAGGGCGTCGGTGTAGGTGCTCTTCAGCTTGGTCAACTGCCGCCAGTCGACGATCTTGCGCGGCAGTTCCACCCCTTGCGCCGCCAGATCCTCCAGCACCTGCGCCGACGTGGACCATTGACCGGTCTTGGTCTTCGATCCGCCGGGAAGGCCCATCCTGCCAAACAGGATATCGCCCAATTGCTTCGGCGAGCCGATATTGAAGCGCTCGCCCGCCAGCGTATAGATTTCGTCCTCGAAGCCTGCTGCCTTCTGCGCCAATTCGCCGGACAATCGGGAGAGGATCTGCCGGTCGATGGTGATGCCGCGTTCCTCCATGCGGGCGAGAACCGGCACCAGGGGCCGCTCCAGCCGCTCATAGACGCGGGTCAGGCCGTTTGCGACCAGGCGCGGCTTCAGGACCAGCCAGAGCCGCAGCGTCACATCGGCATCCTCAGCCGCATAGGCCGTTGCCTTGTCGATATCCACGCGGTCGAAAGTGACGGCCGATTTTCCGGAACCGGCGACATCCTTGTAGGCGATCGGCGTATGACCGAGCCAGCGCTCCGACAGAGCATCCATGCCGTGATTGCCGGCACCGGCCTCCAGCACATAGGAAATCAGCATCGTATCGTCGAAGCCGGCGAGCGTGATGCCGTGGCGCTTCATGACGAGATAATCATACTTCAGGTTCTGCGCGACCTTGAGGACTGATTCATCCTCCAGAAGGTCCTTCACCAAAGCAAGCGCCGGTGCCATCGGCACCTGGCCGTCGACCAGCTTCAGCCCTTCGCTGAAGAGATCATCTCCGCCGGCCTTGTGCGCGAGCGGCAGGTAGGCGGCGCGGATGGCAGGCGAGGCCGGATCCGAACCATTGTCCTGAATTGCGAAGGACAGGCCGACGAGTTCCGCCTGCATCGGATCCAGCGAGGTGGTCTCCGTGTCGAAGGCGACAAGGCCGGTTTCCCGCGCCGCCTGGATCCAGGTCTGCAGCGTGTCCATGTCGCGAATGGTGACATAGGTGGAATGGTCGATCTTCTGCGCCGAAAAGCTCTCGTGACGCGCCGCTGCGATCTCCGCTGCCTTTGCGCCATTCTCCTGGCCGGCTTTGGCGACCATTTGACCGGACAGGGCCGTCGGGCTCTGGAGATCCTGATTGTGCTCGCTGCCGGGATCCAGATCCGGTCCATGCGCGGCAGGACCCCATTCCACCTGGACCTGTGCAGGCTCGATGGCAGCGGCATCGCAATCACAGGCTTCCGCAACCCGGCGCGTCAACGTCCCGAACTCCATCGCCTTCAGGAAGGCGATGAGTTTCGGCCCATCCTGCTTCTCAAGCACCAGAGCATCCAGTTCGAGATCGAGCGGCACATCGGTGCGCAGCTCCACCAGCCTGCGGGACAGGCGGGCCTTCTCGGCATGTTCGATGATGTTCTCGCGGCGCTTGACCTGCTTGATCTCGCCGGCGCGCGCAAGCAATGTCTCCAGATCGCCGAATTCCTCCAGAAGCTGCGCCGCCGTTTTCGGACCGATGCCGGGAATGCCCGGCACGTTATCCACCGAATCGCCGACCATGGCCTGCAGGTCGATCATCTTGTCCGGCGCGACGCCCCATTTCTCGATGACGTCGGGAATGCCGATCTGCTTGTCCTTCATGCTGTCATACATATGGACATTGGCCGTCACCAATTGCATCAGGTCCTTGTCGGACGAAATGATGGTGACATCCGCCCCGATTGCCTCGGCGGCCCTGGCATAGGTGGCGATGATATCGTCGGCTTCGAAGCCATCCGTTTCGATGCAGGGCAGGTTGAAGGCGCGCGTCGCCTGGCGGATCAGGCCGAATTGCGGCACCAGTTCCTCCGGCGGCGCCGAACGGTTGGCCTTGTAGTCGGCGTAAAGCTCTTTGCGGAAGGTCTTCGAGGAATAGTCGAAGATCACGGCAAAATGCGTCGGCGTCACGCCGACATTGGTGTCGCGCGCATTGGTCAGCAGCTTCCAGAGCATGTTGCAGAAGCCGGACACGGCGCCCACCGGCAGGCCGTCCGTCTTGCGGGTCAGCGCCGGGAGCGCGTGGAAGGCCCGGAAGATGAAACCGGAGCCGTCAACGAGAAAGAGATGATCGCCTTTTTTCATGAGAGGATGGATAGCGCGGCAGGCGCGGAAGGTCTACGGCTTCCCGCATCTCCTTCGATATTTCACGCGCGCTTTCGGCCCCGCCTCGTCGCCCCTCTGCCGTATCCGGGATGGCTCGCGCGATCACCCGAACGTTACTCATTTGTAATGACAGGCTTCCTTGAAAGCCCGCCCCCGCATGGCCATTTCCTGATCATCGGCGATTGATCACGCCGCAGTCTGATGACCGGCCTGTCCCCCGCCGCGTCAGACCGGGCAAAGGCCTTCCCCCCTCTCCGGGCCTTTGTCCATTTCTTCCCGCCACGGCCGGTCCCCCTCCCGGTCGTGGCGGACCTCCCATGATCACTCCCCCTCCCCAGCCTTTGTCAGTGCAGGTTCGAGACCGGACAGGCGCCCCGCCGCGCCGCGGGCCTGAGCCTTTCGTCACTCTCTGTTAATTAAATACGATGCTATATAAGTGATGCTGACACGAATCGAGCAGACGCAAGATGCGCGGCCGGCGCCTGCATTTTCATGTTCCACCAGCCACCGGCACAGGATCTTGCCTGCCATGGGCTTCGACCGCACCGATTCAGCCTTCTATCTTGCCAATCAATTGGCGAAGAACCTCTCCCGGGCGCTGCAGAAACGAGCGTCTGCTCTCGGTTTTTCACCCGGCCAGTTCCCGGTCCTTCTGGCACTCTGGGAGGAAGACGGGTTGACGCAGCGGCAATTGCTGGACCGGCTGGAGGTGGAGCAGGCGACGCTTGCCAATACGCTCGCCCGCATGGAGCGCGACGGCTTGATCATCCGCACGCCTCACCCGACGGACCGGCGCGCGCAGATCATCGTTCTGACCGAACGCGGCCGGGAGCTCGAAGCGCTTGCAACAGATGCCGCCGCCGAAGCGGAAGATCAGATGTTTCAAGGCTTCCGACGGTTCGAGCGGGAACTTCTGAAGGAATATATGCGCATGGCGATCCTGAACGGCCGTGCCAGCCTGCCGGGTTGACGCGCTTCCATCTTGCGCCGAAAGCTTCTAGGGTCTGCATATATTCACTAGCAAGGCAGACCTCCTGATGACCGATCTTTCCCCTGTGCTCGACCAGGCCGACCGCAACCTCGCCTCCAGCCTGGACCGGCTTTTCGAGCTGGTGCGCATTCCCTCCATCTCGACGGACCCTGCCTATAAAGCGGAGTGCCAGAAGGCAGCGGAATGGCTGGTTGAACGATTGACGGCACTCGGTTTTAAGGCCTCTGTCCGGCCGACTCCTGGCCATCCCATGGTGGTTGCCCATCACGATGCCGGCAGGGCCGACGCACCGCATGTGCTCTTCTACGGCCATTACGACGTGCAACCGGTTGACCCGCTGAACCTCTGGGAGAATGACCCCTTCGAGCCCATGATCAAGGACCTCGGCGACGGCCGCAAGGTCCTCACCGGGCGCGGCACGTCGGACGACAAGGGCCAGTTGATGACCTTCGTCGAGGCCTGCCGTGCCTATAAGGACGTGCACGGATCGCTGCCCGTCAAAGTGACGATCCTGTTCGAGGGCGAGGAGGAATCGGGGTCGCCGTCCCTGAAGCCATTCCTGGAGGCCAATGCCCGGGAGCTGAAGGCAGATTACGCACTGGTTTGCGATACCAGCATGTGGGATGCTGAAACCCCGGCGATCGCGGCAACGCTGCGGGGACTTGTGGGCGAGGAACTGACGGTGACGGCCGCCGATCGCGACCTGCATTCGGGCCTTTTTGGCGGGGCAGCGGCCAATCCCATCCATATTCTCACACAGATCCTGGCCGGACTTCGCGACGAAACGGGCCGTATCACGCTTCCCGGCTTCTATGACGGAGTCGAAGAAACCCCGGCCAATATCAAGGCGAGCTGGGATACGCTGGGCCGCGATGCGGAAGGTTTTCTCGGCGAGGTCGGCCTCTCGGAACCATCCGGCGAAAAGGGCCGGTCGGTTCTGGAGCTCACCTGGGCCCGGCCGACCTGTGAGGTCAACGGCATCTGGGGCGGCTATACGGGAGAGGGTTTCAAGACCGTAATCGCTGCAAAGGCATCGGCGAAGGTCTCGTTCCGTCTCGTCGGCGCCCAGGATCCGGCGAAAATCCGGGAGAGTTTCCGGTCCTATGTGCGATCGCACATTCCCGCCGATTGCAGCGTCGAATTTCACGAGCATGGCGGTTCGCCGGCCATTCAGCTGTCCTATGACTCGCCTGTTCTGACCAAGGCCAAGACAGCGCTTTCCGATGAATGGCCGAAGCCTGCCGTCGTGGTTGGCATGGGTGGCTCCATCCCGATCGTCGGCGATTTTCAGACCTATCTCGGCATGGATTCGCTGCTCGTCGGCTTCGGCCTGATTGACGACCGAATTCATTCGCCAAACGAGAAATACGACCTGAACTCGTTCCACAAAGGGATCCGCTCCTGGATTCGCATCTTGTCGGCGCTCTGAACGGAGCCTCTTTGCCAATTGCAAACAGCCCCTCGTCCCGCGACGAGGGGTTTTTGCTATGCGGGGCGTGGTTATCGGCATTCTCTCCTGATGACACCAGGCAGTGCGGCCTGGAGGCTCCGGGATACGCAACAGGCTCGGTTGTGCAGGAGAGATCTCTAAAAACAAGCGCCGGCTGTTTTTGAACCTTAGCATGAAAAGCAAAAAGGTCGGGCTTGAACCCGACCTTTTATCCGCCTGTCTCGCTCTGCCAGTACATCCGTGGTCAGGGCCCGAAACAGGTTCGGCATGTCGACGGCGCTGATTGATCAGCACTGAGTATCTCCATCGTCTCTCAAGAAGGTTAATGTTCCGTTAACGGAACAGGCCTCCGAAAGACTGGCAACGCTTTTGCTGCCCGGAGATCGCGTCGTCTTGCCGCTTGGCCATAATATGGAAATGGCGCCCCCGGATTACAAGGGCGCCATTTCTCAAAACTCGCTCGCTTTGAGGCGAGAAGGGCTTAAGCAGCCTGCAGACGGTCGGCGGAAACCCGGCCCGAACGCTTGTCCGTCACCAGCTCGTAAGCGATCTTCTGGCCGTCCTTGAGGCCCGCCATGCCGGCGCGCTCGACAGCAGAGATGTGAACGAAAACGTCCTGAGCGCCATCATCGGGCTGAATGAAACCAAAACCCTTGGTAGCATTGAACCATTTCACAGTACCTGTAGCCATTACGACGTCCTTTCGCTCGCAACGTTGACTTTAGTTCCAGCCGAAGCGGAACGGTTAGCTCGTATTTGAAGAAAGATCGTCGTAAGCGCCGTCAGCGCTGCAGTGCCGCTTGTCAAACAAATATCGATGCGTAGGAGGTAGCGTCGGGCCATTGCAGTGTCAAGGTGAAGTCGCCGGCAAGCTCCCGTCCAAGCTCGTTCCAAGCTCCTCACCGATCCCTCCATCGGCACGTTCCGTTTGCCTTGATGCGAGAAAATGGGGGGGCTAAAACGAAGAAAGCTCGGCGCGGGAGGAGGTGCGCCGAGCTTTCAAAACTGACCAGCAACCGGGAGGAGGAGGTGTTGCCGGTCCCGTCGCAAGGCGCTGGGAGGAGGAGTGCGTCTTGCGATGATGTCAATCTAGCTGATCCTCGCTTAAAAAACAGACTGCTTTTCGCAGCGCAGCAATGCGAAATTTGCATAACGGCGTGCGAGGCTTGCGTAGCCACCCTTGTCGCACTAGCCTTGCCCGCATGAGCCTTACATCCGTCAAAGATTTCTTCGCCGCCCGCGCCCCGGACATCACGATCATCGAAACCGAGCAGAGCTCGGCGACCGTCGCCCTCGCCGCTTTGGCGCATCACGTGCTTCCGGACCAGATCGCGAAAACCATATGCCTGCGTGCCGGTGAAGATGTGGTCCTGCTCGTAGCCTCCGGCGACAGCAGGCTCGACAATCGGAAATTTCGGGATCGGTTCGGGGCAAAGCCGCGCATGCTGGGGCAAGAGGATGTGGTGGCGCAGACCGGCCATCCGGTCGGCGGCGTCTGCCCCTTCGGTCTTGCCAATCCCATGAAGGTGTATCTCGACCAGTCGCTGCGCCGGCACGATCTGGTCGTACCCGCCGCGGGCGCCACCAATGCGGCCGTGCGGCTTTCCCCCGACCGTATGGCAGAACTGACGCACGGCGAGTGGGTGGATGTCTGCCAGGCGCCTCCGCCAGGCGCCTCTGTCAGCGCCGGCGGCTTAGCCACCGCCGGCGGATGCGATCCAAATCAGTAGTAACGGCGATACCAGGCCTGCTTCTGATCCGCCTGGGCGGATGCAACAAGATAGCCGATGGCAAAGCCGATGCCGCCGATGAGGGTCATCAAGGTTGTGGCTGTCGCCGGATGTTCGCGAATTGCGCCGGCTACCGAAAGGGCTTCTTCCTGTACATAATCTGCAGCGCGTTCAGCGCCCTGCGTAACCTTGTCCAGGGTTTGCGCGCCAGCCTGGGACAGCATGGAGCGGATGCTGGCCACTTCCGAGCGCAGTGCGGAGATTTCCGCCTCGACTGTACCGCGGGCTTCGCGTGCCGTTTCGTTAGCGCGCAGCTGGTCCATATTGCTGCCGACCGATTCCACCATAGCCTGCTCCTTATCGTTCTGCCGGGAGTTTGATACCGGCGACAACGACGGAACCGGGATTCGGTTCCCGGCAAAAATCGGCATCAGCTGGGGCATGCTGTCAGCGGCTTTGGGCCAGCGCTTCCGCCAGCGAAGCCAGCGCCTCTTTCTCGCTCATGCCCTTTTGCAGGGAATTGACAAGGATGACGGCCAGGGCCTCGCCGTCCGGGCTGGACTTGCTGATCTGGTGTTGAGCACAGGCCGCATCGAAGACCTGCTGGAGCAAGGATAGTTGCTCGGGGTTCACGGGCGGTCGAAAGACTTTTTTACGCACCACATCCTCCATGAACGACAGCCCCGTTTCCCCTGTCGCCGGTAATTTCTGAAGATGGCGTCTGGGACGCCGTGTTTCGTTTCGTGCCGTCCCCTGTGACGTAGACACGGCAGCGAGATGGTCAACCGCGGCATCCGACAAATGATGGGCATACTGCGCTCGCCTGCCGGGGCCTGCAATTATCAATATTCACTGATGATTTAGCATATTCTTAATAAAAAGCGAAAAACGGTACTACGGCAGACAAAGAGACCATGGAAGCGCGCTGAAAAAAGGCCGCAGGACGGATCACGCGCACGCTTGCCAAAGATTTCAATCGGTCTTGCACAGCAAAACTGAACGATTTTTGAAGAAAGCCGTTGGGGTAGTCTGGCAACGGGAGACGAGAAAGTGGGGGACGTCAGCAGCGCTGCGAAAATGTGAATTTCATCAGCATTTCAAGTCATCGTGACGACGTCTCAGGTCGAAACCCAGTCGGAAGCGTGGCAAGATTTGATGCTTAGACTTGATCGCCTTGCCATTGCCACTTTAGTAGACGCTAACCTTTGAATTTGGGCTCTGCACCGCGGTTTAATTGAGGACGTGATGGACGATACAGACCAAACAGTGACCGACATCACGGCTTGTGACCGAGAACCGATTCATATTCCCGGATCAATCCAGCCGCATGGGATCCTGTTGGTCGTTGATCCTGCTTTGATGACGACCGTGGGAGAAGCCGGCGATATCGCCCGTTTCATTCCCGATTATGCCCGCGGCTTCAGCCTTGTTGCGGTTCTGGGACAGGCTCTGGCCGACGAAGCCAGGGATGCCGACGCCGGAAAGCTTACGGCTCTGGGCCGCATCCAGACCTCCGCCGGCCAAACGGATGCCGTCGCCTACCGGTCCGGCGCCTATCTGATCGTGGAACTCGAACAGGCCGAATCGGCGCCCGTCGAACCGGCACCCTTCCTTCTGGCGCTGGATGCGGCCACCATGCGCTTTGAAAGGACCATCAGCGTCAACGAGCTTTGCCGCGAGGGTGCGGACATGTTCCGCAGCCTGACGGGCTATGACAGGGTTCTGATCTACCAGTTTCTCGATGATGATGCGGGCGTGGTGATTGCCGAGAGCCATTCTTCGGGCGTTTCGAGCTTCCTCAACCATCATTTCCCCGCCTCCGACATTCCAAGACAGGCGCGCGCGCTTTATATCCGCAACCGGTCGAGGGTCATTCCGGATGTCGATTATCAGCCGCGTCCCATCCAATCCGACCGCGACCTTCGACAGCTCGACCTCAGCGACTCCACGCTGCGGAGCGTCTCGCCAGTGCACATCCAGTACCTGAAAAATATGGGGGTTGCGGCGTCGGCCTCCATCTCCATCGTCAAGGATGGCATATTGTGGGGGCTCATCGCCTGCCATCATAGCCAGCCAAGGGCAATTCCGCTGACGACGCGCCTGGGCTGCCAAGCCTTGGCGAATGGCCTGTCGCGACAGATCAGGGCAAAGGAGGACGCGGAACTGTATCGCGAGCGCCTGCGCCTGCGAAGCCAGGAGGATCTGGTGCTGGCCAAGGCGGACAGCGACGGATCGCTTGATGCATTTCTCGAAAAGTCAGGCGCCGAACTTGCCAGTCTTCTGACTGCGGATGGCTTTGCCGCCGTTCAGGGCAAGGATCTTTTTATATTCGGCACCGCGCCGGACAGGATCGACCTCCGGCGGATTGCCGATCACGTGCGCATTCCCGCGGCCACCCAGCCCTTTTCCAGTTCGAGCCTGTCACGGCAATGGCCGGAAGCCGAGGGGTTCCGCCAATTGGCAAGCGGCCTCCTGGCCGTCACCATGTCTACGGAAGTGCCCACCGTGCTGATGTGGTTTCGCGCCGAGAAGGTGGAACTGGTCGAATGGGCCGGCAATCCCCACAAGAATGTGGAGGTCACCCCCGGCGCGCAGCTTCAGCCGCGAGCCTCGTTCGAGACCTGGGTCGAAAGCGTCAGGGGAAAGGCGCCGCCTTGGAGCCATGCCGAGATTGAAGCGGCGACCCGCATTGCCCGACTGATGCTGGAGCAGCGCAACAACAAGCGCCTGCGCGATCTCAATCGCGAGTTGTCGATCACCGTTCGCGAGAACGAGACACTTCTGAAGCAGAAGGACTTCCTTCTGAAGGAGGTCAATCACCGCGTCCAGAACTCGCTTCAGCTGGTCTCCGCCTTTCTGCGCCTGCAGGCGCGCGATTCCAAGTCGCCCGACATCAAGCAGAGCCTGGATGAGGCCCAGAAGCGCCTGAATGCCGTGGCTCTTGTCCATCGCCGTCTTTACCAGGACGACAGTATCGAGGTCATCGATCTCGCCCGCTACATCGAGACCCTGCTGGTCGATACGCTGCAGGGCATGGATCAGGGGTGGAAGGAGCAGCTGACGGTGGATCTTGCGCCGGTTCTGATCGCCACCGACCGCGCCGTCAATATCGGCCTCGTTCTGACCGAACTCGTGATCAACGCCCAGAAATATGCCTATGAGGGCAGCACCGGTCCGTTGACCGTCAAGCTCGAGCAGCACCGCGGAATGATGCGGCTGATCGTGTCCGATCGCGGCCAGGGCAAGCAGAAATCCAAGGCCGCCGGATTCGGTTCGCGAATGCTCAGCGCAATCGTCGAACGGTTGGGCGGCGATCTGGACGAGGAGGACAATATGCCCGGCCTCAGAGTGATCCTGACGGCGCCGATCCAGATGGAGAAACTGGGGTAGCCGGCCTGTCTGCACTTAGCAGGACCGCTGAGCGCTGCGGTCCGGCATAACATCCACTTCATATGCCGGGTGCATGACCCGCTCGACCCACTGACAGGCTGCGCCCTGCCGCCTGTTTACGGCGATCATCGCCTGCCGTCTCCTCACCGGGCAAAGGTGGAACCAAGTCCGCCTTGAGGGATTTCCCATGCAGGAGCGGGACGCTTTGCTCCTGCAATCTCTGGCAGTAAAGGATACAGGCATATGTTGAAGTTCATCGGCGGAACGGTCGGCGTCATCTTCCTGATCGGACTTATCGTCGTCGTCTTGCTCCTGAAGCTGATCTTCTAGAGCGCAGGTTTCGACATGCCATGAAGATGAGGCCATGAAGATGAGGCCATGAAGATCAGGCCGCAGGGGTCATGTCTCTGCGGCAAATCTTTATAGTGCGCCCTTGGACGAGATCCCAGAACCATCCTCTGATGGGCTTCGGGGATCGGTCCCCGCGATCAGGCGACAGCGCCCAAAACGCGGGCCGTGGAATTGGCATGCAGAAACTCTTCGAAGGCTTCAAGTTCGAGCGGGCGCGAGAACCAGTAGCCCTGGCCCTCGTCGCAGCGCATTGACCGCAGCATTTCCGCAGCCTCCGGCACCTCGATGCCTTCCGCAACGACGCGATAACCCATGTCCTGAGACAGCCTTATCATGGACTGAACCAGCTTCTGCTCGCGCGGGCCTTTGCAGAGAACGCTGACAAAGGAGCGATCGATCTTCACTGTGTCGACCGGAAGCCTTTGGAGATAGGAGAGGCTGCTGTAGCCGGTGCCGAAATCATCGATCGCGATGGAAATCCCGCGCTCCACCAGTTCATCGAGTTTTGTCAGGACCTGCGGGTCATCCTGCATCAAGGATGTCTCCGTCAGCTCGATCTCGATCGCCTGCGGCGGAACGCCGTTCTCGTCCAGAATACGCAGTACTTCGCCGACCGCATCCTCCTTGAGATTGCTTGCGGTAAAATTGACCGACAACCGAATGATGTGCCCCTGCCTCAACCATGGTCCCAGCTGGCCGCAGGCCGTCGCCATCACCCATTTTGTCAGTGGCCAGGCGAGAGCGCTGTGCTCGATGATCGGGACGAACTCCCCGGGCGAGATCTCGCCCAGTTCCGGATGACGCCAGCGCAGCAGGACCTCGGCAGACACCATTCGCGCATCACGGAGGTCAACCCGCGGCTGAAGCACCACGCGTAGCTGGTCCGGCGCGCTAAGAGCGAGAGCGAAATCGTTCAGCAGCCGGAATTTGCGCTGATAATCGAGATCATGGCTTTCGGAGAGGAAGCCGACGCTTTCGTTCAGAGACCGCGTCTTGTGCACAGCGCTCGACAGGGCTCTCAGGCAGTCAGCCGCCGACATCGCGCGCAGGTCAACCGTCAGGACCGCGCAGGCCGGCGTGACAGCATATTTTATCTCGTCGGCGACGAGACTGGAGGCCAGCAGCTCCACGAGACGATCCTTGTATTCGTCCTCATCCGTGCCGGCGGGGGTGACGAAGACGAACTGGTTGTGCGAGACGTGATAGACATTCGCACCCTGCGTCAGGAAGGCTTTCAGGTTGCGTGCTGAATCCTCGACAACCTGCTCGAATGCATGCGGCCCCAGCACCGCGGACAGCCGCTCGATTTCGTGAGGTTGCGCAAGATCCAGTGCGACGACGACCCGCCGATCATTGGCCGCGTCCCGCTTCATATCGGCAAGATCGTCGCTGAACTGGACCCGGTTCGGAAGCCCGCTGATCGGGTCGATACGGCCGAAGGCGTGCTGAAGCTCGATCTGCGTCATGACCATCAGCGCCAGATCCTGCAAGGCCGAGGTTTCCGCCTGGGTGATCTTGCGCGGCTCGGTGCCAAGCACGCACAAGGCGCCAAGGCAATATCCTTCCCTGGTCGTAAGCGGCGCACCGGCATAGAAGCGGATGCCGCTTTCGCCCAACAGGCTGCTGCAATAGCGCCGATCGAGCGTGAAATCCTCGATCACCAGAAGATCGCAGCTATCGGATACCTCGCCACAGGGCGCGTTCTCGCGCGGAATCGTGTCATGATCCACCCCGACCTTGGACTTGAACCATTGCCGGTCCGTATCCGTCAGCGAAACGGCCGCAATGGGAAGCTGGAAGATCTGGCTGGCCATGCGGGTAATGCGATCAAAGCTCTCGCTGGCCGGCGTATCGAGCAGATTGAGATTTCTCAGCGCAAGAAGGCGCTTCTCTTCGTAGGTCACAACAGCCCCTTGCCCGTTCGATTTTTTTCGGACCCAACGTGACCGGCATTGTTTTAGCTTCAGTTAAAATACTGCAGCCGCCATCCCTCCGGCTTCCCCGCGCTTGGGAGATGATGAATGATGGCTTAAGCGCCGAAAACGATTTCGCGTGCTGCGATTGCTGAAGCCATGATCCGTTGCGGGAGAAGATATGACCATGCGTTGCGCGGTCGGGCAGGATGCAGCGGCTCACGCTCCATCCGGTTCGGCTCGGGATGACGGTCAAGTGATTGTATATCAAAAATAATCTGAATTCGGCGCATTAACGCCCCCTTACCACCAAGTGCTTATTCCCTGCTCGCTCGCGACTTCAACACTGTGTGCAATCAATGGGGAGCCTGCGAATGAGCAAGATCCAAAACCCAGCACCCCAATCGATTCTGGGAAGGGAAGATGGCGTTAAACCAACTGGCTCTCGATCGACTTCGTCATAGGCGTGACAACATCGCCCGTGTGCTTCGTTGTGACGGTTTCGATCAGAACGATCCAGCATTCTTCATCTGCTACCGGATTGTGGAGCACGCCCTTAGGAACGACGCAGAACTCACCTTCCCGAAGCACTGTTTCCAGCCCAGCTTCAAACTGGATCTTCAAATGACCTTTAACGACCAGGAACAACTCATCTTCGTCGTCGTGCTTGTGCCAAGCGATTTGGCCTTTAATTTTCGCTACCTTGATGAACTGATCGTTGACCCGGCCGACGACTTTCGGCGACCAGAGCTCCGTAACCGACTCGAGCTCTTGAAGAAATTTAGTTGCGACGATCATAGGGGCGAAGTCTCGATGAAAGGTGAGACGACGGTCTACAAGGACGCGTGGCCTCAGTCTTGTACGTTCGTGCAGACCGCACACTCATCACCTCAAAGGGGGAGGAAGGCTGATGCCGAGCCTGTCCTACTTTGTGGTGCCGTATGAGCTCTTTGGCCGGATCGCGCGATGCTTCTCGCCCTCCTTGACCTCCTGCTCAGGGGTCTTGCTCATGTCGAGGCTCTCGTTGAAACGCCTCGGACCCTCGTTCTTGATCATGGTCTTGTCAGCGTCTTTGATCGTCTGCTCCGTCATGTCGAAGTCTCCTCATGTGATGGGGTCCGAACTACAGACACGGAAGAAAGATGCAACGGGGCGCTATCGTGGAGGAGCCGTCAGATGAAAATCGATTGTCACGCTGCGCTGATAAGCTTTGCAGGTGCTGAGGAAACTCACCTCGTGCACGACGAGGTGTACCGCGGACTTTGAATGTGCCTACCGCGGAATATCCATCATGGCCGCTTCGTTGAGCAAGCCCGCAAGCGCCGTGATCAATTGTGCCGGGGCGAAGGGCTTCTGAAGCAATATGCTTCCCGGCACCCCTTGCGCCCTCCAATGTTCCGCACTGTCGCCGGTCATGTAGATGATCGGAAGAGACGGCTGAAGTTCTCGCGCGAATCGCGCCACACCCCATCCCTCGCCCTCGTTGGGCATCCGGATATCGGTAAGCAGGGCGCAGAAATTCTCAGAGGCAGCTTCCAGTGTGGCCAGCGCCTCGCTAGCATCAATAGTTACCTTCGCCTGAAAGCCAGCTTCCTCAAGGATGTCTTCTATCTCCATACGGAGAATTGGATCATCCTCGGCGACAAGAACGATTTGAACATCAGATCCAGGCAATCATTTGGTCCTGTGGTTGGTGAAGTGCGGCGTCAAGCTGGCAGGGTCTACGCCGTCTTTGTACCTTCGGATCTCCTGAAGGAGTCAAAGCGTACGCTGAATGACCCTATCCACGCATGGGCTTCCAAGATCGGTGAGAGCTGCGACTTTGCTCATCCACCTCCTCTGCCTGCTACGAAACAATATTACTCGATGAGAGTTAACCCGGGGTTGAGCTCCGGCGGCACAGCGCACCCTCTGAGTTCCTCGCACGCGATATTGTGCAGTAGCTTGAAAAGCTCTGACCCTAGTTCGCCGTCCAGATCAAGCAAGATGTCCGGCTGCATGACGGCGATGCTCAGCGCTCGCGTGGCAATTCGGTCACTCAACCTGCAATCAGGCGTGTACCGCTGCGCCCATGAGCACAGCAGGTTTTTGAGGTCTGACGATTGCGGAAGTCGGTTTGAGGTCAACATAGTTGCACCCCTCCTGTATTCGCAGGCGGGAGTACGTAAGAACCCTCAGCCGTCACCGCCTACAAATTCGGTTGGTGACGATTCATTCACTATACACGTAATATATGGCGAGTCTTTGTCTGCCAGCGTACCCTTCGAAAGGCGGCGTCTCGTGCGGAGAGCGTTCGGTGATCGGACACTCCGGCTGTCGGCTGTGACGGGTAAACAATTGTCTGCCTCATCGACCCGCGAACATCCTTCAGTCGAAGCGAATGACAGAGCGGAAGGGGAAGCTGAAGACTGTCCGCCCGTCCCACGATACAACTACGAAGACGCGGTCGTGAATAACGTTGCCGCCTCGCACTTCCTCGCTGACCATCTCTCGCGCTGCCAAAACAGCTTCTTGGAAGGCGATGTCGTCATTAGGAAGGTCGGTCCCCTCTTCATCTTGGTCGAGTGCGCCCTCATCACAAAGGTGGAAAAAATAACGGGGCATAGATCGACCTCATTGAAAGATTGCCGAACCGGGCCTGCGTGGGGAAGTTCCGCGCCCCGTAGCTTTCTGACATCAGTGCAGGTTGAAGTTCACAACCTGAGAGGCGTTCAGACACAGTGCGATTGCTTTTGCCTTGTTCTCAGGAAGGAGAACCAGTGGGACGCCACGGACCAAAACCTCCAAACCCGTCCGGGCATCTGCGACAGACCAGCACTCGCCCTCTTCACGGACGGCAATAAAGCGATTCTGAGCGCCCTCTTTCGTCATTTCGGGTCAGACAAACATCCGAAGCAGAAGTTGCAAAAAGGTTCGAAAAAAGTCGCAGGAGCAGCAACATGAACAGCGGCTACTCACCATTCGAAAATCTGCCCATGTTCGCCAGTGATCATGATATCGCTGTCGCACTCGTAGGGAAGAAGGCAGCGAATGACTGGCTCAGGAATCGCTTTCCAGCCATCGAAAAGGCGCCGGGGTTTCCGAAGGTGGACCCTATGCACGGCGGCAGGCCTGTGCCGCTCGTTAAGCTGTTTTATGATACGTATCTAAAGGTACCGACAAGCGGCAGGGGCATGCCCGATGGCGAGGAGAACGAAGGCGCATGGAAGAGATCCAGGCAGAGGGCTTGAAATGGATCAAGCGCGCCAGTCGTCGTGTCCCGTATTGGGTGGCAGACGAGGCAGACGTAAAGAATGGTTACACACCTAAGACTGTCAATCTCGACAGGCTTCGGGACCAGCCGGATATCCTGGTCGCGCGCTGCAATCTCCTTCAGGCGGAGATGATGCTCTGGCGCGCCGGGTTTCGCCGGGAGGTGATGAAGTTCGACGGTACAATCCGCTCCCTTCTGGATATCTACCAGCGCGATCCGGAAAGCTCGTACCAAAGACTGAAGCCAGGATCGCTAGTACCGTACAATCACTACCTCCAGAAGATCGAAGACCACGTTGGCCCGCGGCGGGTCGACCAAATCGATGGCATCGATGTTCTGCGTTGGCACAAGGTTTGGTCCGACAGCGGAAAGCATCTAGCCGCTGCAGCGACCTGCCGTGCGGTCTTGGAGGCGGCCATCAAGCATGGAATCCTTCGAAGATATCCCGGCTGCATAGAGTTGCGCGAGATCCTTGTGACTGCGCGGGGTCAGCTGCCAAAACCGCGGCCGCGGGAAATGGTGATCACGGCCGAGGAGGTTATTGCCGCACGCTTAGCAGCACACGCTGCTGGCCGGCCGTCGTCGGCACTGGCCTATGCCTTGGCTTATGAAACGACGCTTCGCCTTTGGGACGTGATTGGCCAGTGGTGGCCTCTCGACAGGGGCGGGATATCAGACGTCATCAATCCGGGTGCAGAAACAAAGTGGTTCGGGCTGCGGTGGGAGAATATTGATGATGGCCTGGTGCTCCGCTACCGCCCATCGAAGACAGACGGCACTACTGGCAAATCGATCGTCTATCCATTGATCAAGGCACCGATGGTGCTGGAGGAGATGGAGCACTGGCCCGCGGAGAAGCGAACAGGACCCGTTATAGTCTCAGAAGAGACTGGCCTACCCTATATCAACCGTGTCGTCACAGAGCGGTGGGAGGCCGACCGGAAAGCCGCCGGCATCAGCTCGAAAGCATGGGCGCGAGATCTGCGAGCATCAGGAATCACCGAGGGCCGAGCGGCCGGCGTCGAAACCGATGATGCCGCGAAGGTAGCTGGACACTCCAGCAAACGTACCACGTCGTCTGTCTACGACCGGGCTGCGATCGAGGCAGCAGAGCGTTTCGCCGATGCCCGGATCAAGGGACGAAAGGGCAAGGCGGAAGGGGCTTAAGCACCGCGAGAACGGACCGAAAACACCCGCGGTAACACCCCTGGTAACGTGCGGTAACGGATGACGTTCAAGTGATTGGATAACAAAAACAATCCGGTTCGGCGTAATTAACGCCCCCTTAAATCGCCGCATTTACCCTGCAGGGACGCGAGAACACCGGTGGGAAGGTTCTTTTCGCTGCCCGGACCCGTCCGGACCGGGAAACTGCCTGGACGGACCGGCAGATCGAGCCCCGCGGCCGGGAAGATATGCAACCGCATTGAGGAGTAGCACCGAACCGATGGCATCGGCACGCAGATCACGACACCGGGTGGAACCGTCTTTCGATGATGATCAATCGACGGATGACGAACTGGTTGTCGATGCCGGCGATCGGATCGGCGGACGGACGAAGCGCGGCGAGCGTGTTCGCAAACCGGTGCCGGCAGAAGATCATGCCCGGCGGGACCGCCGGGCGAGACGCGGCCGGCAAAACCGCGGCGGGCTGTTCGGCGCGTTGAAAGGCCTGATCTACTGGTGCATCGTCCTCGGGATCTGGGGCGGGATCGGCATTGGCGGCCTCGTTCTCTATTACGGTGCCCAGATGCCGAGCGCGAGCAGCTGGACTATTCCCAACCGCCCGCCTAATCTGAAAATCACCGCCCTGGACGGCACCCTGATCGCCAATCGGGGGACGACGGGCGGAGAGGCGATCGCGCTGGAGGAGATGTCTCCCTTCATTCCGCAGGCCGTGATGGCCATCGAGGACCGGCGCTTTTATTCGCATTTCGGCGTGGACCCGTTGGGCCTGGCGCGCGCCGTCGTCAACAACGTGCTGGGCGAAAGCATCCAGGGCGGCTCGACGATCACCCAGCAATTGGCGAAGAACCTGTTTCTGTCGCCGGAGCGCACCTTCGAGCGCAAGATCCAGGAAGTGCTGCTATCCTTCTGGCTCGAGCACAAGTTCACCAAGGATCAGATCCTTGCCATGTATCTGAACCGCATGTTCTTCGGGTCCAACGCCTATGGCGTGGAGGCCGCTTCGCAGCGCTACTTCCATAAGTCGGCGCGCGACGTCAATCTGGCGGAGGCTGCGACCCTTGCCGGGCTCTTGAAGGCGCCGACCCGCCTGTCGCCGGCGCGCGATCCGAAGGCGGCGGAGGAGCGGGCGCAGGTCGTACTCGGCGCGATGCGCGAGGAAGGCTATATCACCGATGACGAAGTGAAGACCGCCATGTCGCAGCCGCCCACCAAGGCGCGCAGTTACTGGTCCGGGGCCGAACATTATGCCGCGGATATGGTCATGGATGAGGTGAAGTCGCTGATCGGCGAGGTCAAAACCGACGTCACCGTCCAGACGACGCTGGACCTCCGGCTGGAAAAGGATGCCGAAAAGGCCATCAGCGCAGTTCTGGAAAAGGACGGGGCCAAGCTGAATGCCTCGCAGGCGGCGCTTGTCTCCATTGATTCCACCGGGGCCATCCGGGCCGTTGTCGGCGGACGCGATTATACGCAAAGCCAGTTCAACCGCGCCTTCAAGGCGAAGCGGCAGCCGGGTTCCGCCTTCAAGCCCTTCGTCTATGCCGCAGCGCTCGAGGCCGGCTACCGGCCGGATACGGTCATGATGGACAAGCCGATCAGGATCGGCAATTGGACGCCTGAAAACTACGAGGGGAAATACAGTGGCCCGGTTTCGCTGAGCAAGGCCCTGGCGGACTCGCTGAACACGGTTGCAGCGCAGCTCGTCGTGCAGCTCGGGCCGAAAACGGTGATCAGCATGGCGCATCGCCTGGGCGTCGAATCGGACATGCAGCCGAATGCCTCCATTGCGCTCGGCACGTCCGAGGTCTCGCTCGTCGAGCTGACCGCAGCCTATGCTCCCTTCATGAATGGCGGCCTGAAGGCCACCCCCCATCTCGTGACCCGCATCACCGACACCGACGGCAAGGTTCTTTACGATGCGGACTTCTCCAGCCCTCCCCGCGTCCTGAGCGAGCAGATCGTGGCGACGATGAATTCCATGCTGAACGGCGTCCTCACCTCGGGGACCGGCCGATCGGCACGGCTGGCGAAATGGCAGGCGGCAGGCAAGACCGGAACGACGCAATCCTTCAGGGACGCCATCTTTGTCGGTTATACCAGCACGCTGACCACCGGGGTCTGGTTCGGCAATGATGACGGCACGCCGATGAAGAAGGTGACTGGCGGAAATCTTCCGGCAAAGACATGGAAGGAATTCATGACCGCGGCGCTTGATGGCTACCGCCCGACACCCCTGCTGGGGGTTGGCGTGCAGCCCGCTTTGCCGGCGGAAGACCTGACGACGCCGAGCATTGGCGACATTATTTCCGGCGTGTTTTCAGGCCACGGCGCCGATGACTATCCGGCAGCGCCCGCCGCGCCCTCATCCGACCTGGCGCCGGCGCAGCAGGGCTCGGCTGACCCCTATCCTCCGGCAGCCTTGCCGACAACGCCCTCGACGGCACCCCCGACAGCACCCCCGACAGCACCTCCGGGCGATCTCGCCGGCGACGGCGTCTATCGCGATTACCGCGAATACCGCCCTCAGGAGGACCCTTATGGCGGGCCGATCCCGCCCGCGGGGATCGGCGAAGGGCCGGTTCCTCCCGGCGAGGTCGGAGGGCGTGGCGCGCCGCGCCATACCACGCTTCTCGACATCATCATGGGGCAATGAGGCTTTCCACGATAACCGGCCGCAACCGCTTATTTTTGCTGATGCGAGGGCTTGATCGCGCCTTGCAGTCGAAAAGAGCGGTCCTTATATACGCCGCATGACAGCAGTGCATGCTGCGATGATATCCCAGTCGAGGAACTGTCAAGGGAATGCCTTCATGCGGGGTTCCGACAGTTCGCTTTCAGGAGAGAGAAGAAAATGGCAAAAGTAATTGGCATCGACCTCGGCACAACCAATTCCTGCGTCGCCATCATGGATGGCAAGGATGCGAAGGTCATCGAAAACGCCGAAGGCGCTCGCACGACGCCCTCCATGGTCGCCTTCACCGATGATGGTGAGCGCCTGGTGGGCCAGCCGGCCAAGCGCCAGGCGGTGACCAACCCGACGAATACGCTGTTTGCCGTCAAGCGTCTGATCGGTCGTCGTTACGAGGATCCGACGGTGGAGAAGGACAAGGGCCTCGTTCCCTACGACATTTCCCGCGGTGACAACGGCGATGCCTGGGTCAAGGCGAATGGCAAGGGCTACTCGCCCTCGCAGATCTCCGCCATGATCCTGCAGAAGATGAAGGAAACGGCAGAAGCCTATCTCGGCGAAAAGGTCGAAAAGGCCGTCATCACCGTGCCGGCTTACTTCAACGACGCGCAGCGCCAGGCAACCAAGGATGCCGGCCGCATTGCAGGTCTTGAAGTTCTGCGCATCATCAACGAGCCGACGGCAGCCGCCCTGGCCTACGGGCTGGACAAGAAGGACGGCAAGACGATCGCCGTCTACGACCTTGGTGGCGGTACCTTCGATATTTCGGTTCTGGAAATCGGCGATGGCGTCTTCGAAGTGAAGTCGACCAATGGCGACACCTTCCTGGGCGGTGAAGATTTCGACATGCGTCTCGTCGAATATCTCGCGGCCGAGTTCAAGAAGGACAACGGCATCGACCTGAAGACCGACAAGCTCGCGCTGCAGCGGCTGAAGGAAGCGGCCGAAAAGGCGAAGATCGAGCTGTCCTCGTCGCAGCAGACGGAAATCAACCTGCCCTTCATCACGGCCGATGCCTCGGGTCCGAAGCATCTGACCATGAAGCTGACGCGCGCCAAGTTCGAGAGCCTCGTGGATGACCTGGTGCAGCGCACCGTGGCGCCCTGCAAGGCGGCCTTGAAGGATGCCGGCATCACCGCTGCCGAGATCGACGAAGTCGTTCTGGTCGGTGGCATGAGCCGCATGCCGAAGGTTCAGGAAACCGTCAAGCAGCTGTTCGGCAAGGAGCCGCACAAGGGTGTGAACCCCGATGAAGTGGTTGCCATGGGTGCTGCCATTCAGGGCGGTGTTCTGCAGGGTGACGTCAAGGACGTCCTGCTGCTCGACGTCACGCCCTTGTCGCTCGGCATCGAAACGCTTGGTGGTGTCTTCACCCGTCTGATCGATCGCAATACGACGATCCCGACGAAGAAGAGCCAGGTCTTCTCGACGGCCGAAGACAATCAGCAGGCCGTGACGATCCGCGTCAGCCAGGGCGAGCGTGAAATGGCGGCAGACAACAAGCTGCTCGGCCAGTTCGATCTCGTCGGTCTTCCGCCGGCTCCGCGGGGCATGCCGCAGATCGAAGTCACCTTCGATATCGATGCCAACGGTATTGTTCAGGTCTCTGCCAAGGATAAGGGCACGGGCAAGGAACAGCAGATCCGCATCCAGGCCTCCGGTGGCCTGTCGGACGCCGACATCGAGAAGATGGTGAAGGACGCCGAATCGCATGCTGAAGAAGACAAGAAGCGCCGTGCTGCGGTGGAAGCGAAAAACCAGGCCGAAAGCCTGATCCATTCGACGGAAAAGTCGCTCAAGGAATATGGCGACAAGGTTTCCGAAGAGGATCGCAAGGCCATTGAGGATGCCGTTGCCAACCTGAAGACCGCCGTCGAGGCTTCCGAGCCGGACGCGGACGATATTCAGGCCAAGACGCAGACGCTGATGGAAGTTTCCATGAAGCTCGGTCAGGCCATCTATGAGGCGCAGCAGGCGGAAGCCGGTGCCGAAGGTGGCAAGGCTGAAGACGGCGTTGTCGATGCCGACTATGAAGAAATCAAGGACGACAAGAAGTCGGCCTGATGCTTTCACTGGTCCTCATGTAATCGCGTAGAGTATCCGGCTGCCTCGTGCAGCCGGAACCCTTTCGGGAGCCGTTACCTCCATGGCAAAAGCAGATTTTTACGAAACGCTGGGTGTCGGCAAATCCGCTGACGAGAAGGAGCTGAAAAGCGCCTTCCGCAAGCTCGCGATGAAGTATCATCCGGACAAGAACCCGGGTGATGCGGAAGCCGAAAAGAAGTTCAAGGAGATCAACGAGGCTTACGAGACCTTGAAGGATCCCCAGAAGCGAGCAGCCTACGACCGCTTCGGTCACGCGGCCTTCGAACAGGGCGGCATGGGCGGCGGCGGCTTTGGTGGCGGAGCCGGTGGTTTCGGTGCCGGTGGATTCTCCGATATTTTCGAAGACATATTCGGCGAGATGATGGGCGGCGGCCGTGCGCGGCGCTCCTCGGGTGGCCGCGAGCGCGGTGCCGATCTGCGCTACAATATGGAAATCACTCTCGAAGAGGCCTTCGGCGGCAAGACGGCTCAGATCCGGGTGCCGACAGCCGTCACCTGCGACGTGTGCTCCGGCTCGGGCGCCAAGCCCGGAACGCAGCCGAAAACTTGCGGCACCTGCCAGGGTTCCGGCCGGGTGCGCGCCAGCCAGGGCTTCTTCTCGGTCGAGCGGACATGTCCGACATGCCACGGCCGCGGCCAGATCATTCCGGATCCCTGCACCAAGTGTCACGGCCAGGGCCGGATCACGGAAGAGCGGTCCCTCTCGGTCAACATCCCGTCGGGGATCGAGGATGGCACGCGCATCCGTCTGCAGGGCGAAGGCGAAGCGGGCGCGCGCGGCGGGCCGGCCGGCGACCTCTACATCTTCCTCTCGGTGAAGCCGCACCAGTTCTTCCAGCGCGACGGCGCCGATCTCTATTGCACCGTGCCGATCTCGATGACGACGGCGGCGCTCGGCGGCACGTTCGACGTGGCGACCCTCGACGGTACCAAATCCCGCGTGACGGTGCCGGAAGGCACGCAGCCGGGCAAGCAGTTCCGCCTGAAGGGCAAGGGCATGCCGGTGCTGCGCTCCGCCCAGACAGGCGATCTCTACATCCAGATCCAGATCGAGACCCCGCAGAAGCTGACCAAGCGCCAGCGCGAACTGCTGCAGGAGTTCGAGGAGATCTCGTCGAAAGAAAATAATCCGGAATCCACCGGCTTCTTTGCCCGGATGAAGGAATTCTTCGAAGGCTAAGGCCTCTCCGAACGCCATGACGTCATCAGGTCAGACGCCGGCTCCGCCGGCGTTTGCTTTTCGGGTCGCTTTAACCGGAGAAACCACCAGCCTGCAGATAGGCCGCCTCCTCCGGCGTCGTCTCGCGCAGGAGGATGGCATTGCGGTGCGGAAAGCGACCGAAACGCTGAATGATATCGCGGTGCTCGATCGCGAACCGAATCGTCTTCTCATCCAGCGGCTCACAGAGACGGCAGCAGAGTTCCTGGTCGGCCAGCACTTCCGAATGCATGAAGGGCAGGTAGAAGAAGACCTTCAGCGCGTCCTCGACGCTGCCATCCCATTGTTTTTCCAGAGCCTGACGGGCGTAATTCAGCGCCAGCGGATCCGTCGCATACATATGCGCGGTGCCCCGGAAGCAGTTGCGGGGAAACTGGTCGAGCAGCAGGATCAGCGCAAGCGCACTCTCCGCGCCGTCCAGCCAAGGGACCAGTTCCTGCCGGGCCGCGGCAAAATGCAGATCCCGAAACCGGTCGTGAAAGGATGCGTCGAACTCGGCATCCTTGTCGAACCATTTCTCCGGTCCCGCCCGTTTCCAGAAGGACAGGACTTCGTCTGCGGCGTCATGATGTTGCGTCATCGTTGGGGCTCAATAATGCGGAGGCTTGGTGACGGCCGGCGCTTCGAGCGAGGCCTCTTCCAATGACAGGAACCGTTCCGTCAACCGGTCGAGCTTCAGGCGCGTCTGGTCCAGCACCTTCCACTGCTCGGCAATCTGTTCCGAGAGTTCTTCGATGGTCTTGGCCTGATAAGCCACGGTTTCTTCGAGCGTGATGATGCGGTCGAGATCGGATGTCGATTTTTCGGTCATGGTCTCTCTCCTATCTGAGTGGCCAAGGGCTGAAAAGATCGGATGCACTGCCTATCAGGGGAGATCCTTCTTGCGCCGATAGGGCATCAGCATCACGGCGGAGGCCGTGACGGCACCGGCAAAGGTGAAGCACAGGGGTGTCGCGAGGATGAACATCACCAGCCATGGGTTTCGAGCGCGCGCGATACGCGTTCCCAGATCCGCGAAATCAAACCAGATCATTGCCATGGCAATCATCAGCCCCAGCAGAAAGCCGAAGACCGCGTTCGTGGCCAGGAAACGCAGCATGTGCCAATGGTCGGCGCGGGCCTCCTCCGGCGTCAGTTCCTCATGCCTGCTCATTTCCGCCTCCCGGAACAGGTGAACCGAAGTCAAGACTAACATAATTCCGAGCGGAGAGCTGCAGTGATTCTTTTGACAGAGCATTACAGGATTCTCTTGCCTCCGGCAGCTTGCACAGCTTGCCATCGCTGCGGCGAGCCGCTAGCTGCATGTTCAACACCTGATAAGGCACCATGGCAGACAGGACATATCTCACGAAACTGACGCTGACGGACTTTCGCAATTATGCGCAAGCGACGCTGGCTATCGATGAGCGACATGTGGTGCTGACCGGCGATAACGGCTCAGGCAAGACAAATCTTCTCGAAGCGGTCTCCTTCCTCTCGCCGGGGCGCGGTCTCCGGCGCACCGTTCTCTCGGATGTCACGCGGGTTGGGGCGCCGGGGGGATTTTCCGTTTTCGCACAGGTGGTGGGGCGCGAGGGCGATGTCGCCATCGGCACCGGAATCGATGCCGGCGACGAGGTCTCGGCGCGACGGCTGCGGTTGAACGGCACAGCGGCGCGGTCGGTCGAAGAACTGACCGATCATCTCAACGTTCTCTGGCTCACGCCCGCGATGGACGGATTGTTTACCGGCAGCGCATCCGATCGGCGGCGTTTCCTCGACAGGCTTGTCTTGTCGCTCGACCCGGCGCATGGCCGCCGCGCCGCCGACTATGAAAGAGCCATGCGCAGCCGCAATCGCCTCCTTTCCGAAGGCCGCTTCGATCCCGCCTGGCTGTCGGCGATCGAGGTGCAGATGGCCGAACTCGGAATTGCCATGGCCGCGGCCCGTCGCGAAATGCTAGGGCTTCTTACGGCGCTGATCGCCCGAACCGGCGAATCACCCTTCCCCTCTCCGGCTCTGGCGCTGTCCGGCTTCCTCGACGAGGAGGCTGAACGGCCCTTTGCCGAGCTGGAGGACGCATTTGTGGAGATCCTGCGCGATACGCGCCACCGCGACGCGGCCGCCGGGCGCACATTGACCGGGCCGCACCGGGTCGACCTCCTGGTCCGTCACCGCGACAAGGATATCGAGGCGGAACGATGCTCGACCGGCGAGCAGAAGGCCCTGCTGGTCGGCCTCGTCCTGGCGCATGCGCGTCTGACGGCCGATATGACCGGTTATGCGCCCGTGCTGCTGCTGGACGAGATTGCTGCCCATCTCGACGAAGGCAGACGAGCGGCGCTCTTTGATCTCGTCGACGGGCTGGGCGGCCAGGCCTTCATGACCGGCACGGATCGTGCCATGTTCGACGCGCTGGGACCCCGCGCGCAATTCTTCACCGTCAGCCAGGGCAAAATCCTGCCCTGACCTTTCGAGCAACCAGGACGAACCTGCATGGAACCGTTGAAACCCGACGAGATCGAACGCTACAAGCGCCATATCCTCCTTCCGGAAGTGGGGGGCGCCGGGCAACAGCGGCTGAAGGCGGCAAGGGTGCTGGTCATCGGCGCAGGCGGACTGGGAGCGCCCGTCCTGCAATATCTTGCTGCGGCAGGGGTCGGCACACTGGGCATTGTGGATGATGACCGGGTTTCGCTTTCCAATCTGCAGCGGCAGGTCATCCATGACAGCGGCACCTTGAACGACCTGAAGACAGAGAGTGCGGCAAAGGCCATTGCGAGGCTCAACCCGCATGTTCGCGTCATCCGCTTCGAGGAAAGGTTCGACGAGACCTTTGCCGCCTCGCAGCTGAGCGGCTTCGATCTGCTGGTCGACGGGTCGGACAATTTCGACACGCGCTATGCGGCGGCGGACGCGGCCGAGGCGGCGCGCATTCCGCTGGTGACAGGCGCGGTGGGCCGATTCGATGGAACGGTAACGGTCCTGGCCCCTTTTGAAACCGACGATGAGGGAGGCTTGAACCCGACCTATCGCGACCTGTTCCCCGTCAAGCCTCCGCAGGGACTCCTGCCCAATTGTGCGGAGACCGGCGTCATCGGCGCGCTCACAGGCGTCATCGGCACGATGATGGCCATGGAGGCTCTCAAGGTGATCACCGGCATCGGGACGCCGCTGATCGGTCGCCTGCTGAGTTATGATTCGCTTGGCGCGCAATTCGAGACGATTCGCTATCGCCGCCGCCGCAAGGCCTGACGCATGGTGACCATCGCTCCCGTCTCCGACCAGTTCGACCGCTTTGAGGACCTCCTGGCGCTCATCCTGTCTGCATTCGCCTTCATGGATGACAGGATCGATCCACCATCATCCGCTCACCGGTTGACGCCAATGCTCCTGAAGGACAAGGCAGGCGCCGAGATTGGCTTTCTGGCCGAGGAGAATGGAACATTACTGGGCTGCATCTTCTGCAAACCGGAAACCGGAAGCCTCTATATCGGCAAGCTTGCCGTTCTGCCGGGCGCGCAGGGCCGCGGGCTTGGTCTGCGCCTGCTCGCCGCTGCCGAAGCGGAGGCGCGAAGGCTTGGCCTTTCCCGCCTGCGCCTGGAAACCCGGATCGAGCTCATCGAGAACCATGAGAGATTTGCCCGATGGGGTTTTTCCCGCACGGCAGAGCGGTCGCATGCCGGTTATGACCGGATCACCTATATCGAGATGACCAAGCAGCTCGAAGCGTAGACCTGGTGATCCAAAGGGGCCGTTGCCGACTTTGCGGATCGCGGCACTGTCGGCTACCGCTGGAAGATGACTTTGGTCCGCGCGACGGGGAACAGAAACTTCGTCACCCAGGCCGTGTTGATCAAACGTCCATCGTCCTTCAGCACCATCCTGTCGTGAAAGCGGACTATGTTCGGTTTGGCTGCGGTGCCAAGGTTGACGAGATAATTGAACCGCGCCACCCGCCCCGAGATCGCCACATGGGTGGTTCCGATCACATCTTCCCGCGTGCCGGAATAGCGGCCGGGTGCCGTCTTGGTGAACCGCCAGGTCTTGGTGTCCCGCTCGCCGTCTGCGAAGACGAAATCTTCTCGCAGAACGAGGGTCCTCCCGTCGAAACGGCCGGTCAAATCGACGGTGAAGGTGCGCTTCACGCCGTTGATGGCGCCGAAGGCGCCGGTTGCCCTTGTCTTTCCCGAAAAATAGCTCTCCAGCACCAGATCCGCGGCCTGCGCGGTCTGCATCACCATCGCCATCGTCAGCCCCATCGTCAGCCGTAAAAGACCCGTCCACATGCCAGCCTCCCTCATACCGGCTGCCGCCCGGCAAGAACGAGGGCGGAAACGGGTATCGGTCATGCGGGGGACTACGCGGTCTGCTGCCGACTGGATCGGACCAGCCTGCCGAGATCGCGGCCGCCATGGCTTCAGGGGCCTTCAAGACCGCGTGAAGACCGCATGAGCATGCAAGGCGGCGTGGCGACCCGGGCTCCAGGCGGGAGCATCAAGGCAGAGCGCGCAAAAGGCGGTGAAAGGAGGGACAGGACCAGGGTCCAAACAAGATCAGAGCCGGCTCGGCAGAACCCGATTGGGCGGACGATGGCCGTCGAAGAAGGTACGGATGTTGATGATCACCTTGTCTCCCATATCGATCCGCCCTTCCGTGGTCGCCGATCCCATATGCGGCAGGAGAACCGCCTTCCCTTCCTTGGCAAGCTTCAGAAGCTTCGGATTGACGAGCGGTTCATTGGTGAACACATCCAGGCCGGCGCCCGCAATCTTATCCTCTTTGAGAAGCTGGATGAGGGCGCTCTCGTCGATGATATCGCCGCGCGCCGTGTTGACGATGATGCTGCTCGGCTGCATCAGAGCCAGCCTGCGCGCCGAGAGGAGGTGGAAGGTGGCCGGGGTGGAGGGGCAATTGACCGAGACGATATCGACCCGCGCCAGCATCTGGTCGAGACTGTCCCAATAGGTGGCCTCGAGCTCTTCCTCCGTCGCCGGGCTGACGCGCTTGCGGTTATGGTAATGAATGGCAAGACCGAAGGCCTTGGCGCGGCGCGCAACCGCCGTCCCGATTCGTCCCATGCCGACAATGCCGATCCGCTTGCCGCCGATCCGGCGGCCGAGCATCCAGGTCGGCGACCAGCCGGCCCAGTCCGAGGCATGTTCCGTCAGAACCCGCGAGCCCTCGATCAGTCGCCGCATGACCGCGAAAATCAGCACCATGGTCATGTCAGCCGTATCTTCCGTCAGGACATTGGGCGTATTGGTCACCGTGATGCCCTGGCGGGCGGCCGCATCAACGTCGATATGGTCGACGCCATTCGAGAAGCTGGCAATCAGCTTGAGCTGCGGGCCCGCCGAGGCCAGCAGGGCGGCATCGATCCGGTCCGTCACGGTGGGCACGAGAACATCCGCATGCCGCAGGGCTTCCATCAGCTGGGCTTCACTGCGCGGTACGTCGTCGATATTCAGCTCTGCGTCGAACAATTCGCGCATGCGCGTCTCGACCGCATCCGGCAGCTTTCGGGTGATGTAGACCTTGGGCTTTTTCCTGGCGGTCATGGGCGTCCTTCAAAGCTCGTTCAGAACTCGTTAACCAAGATCGGCGACATTCGGCGGATCAGGCGTTTTCTACCAGACCCGTCGACGAAGACAAACAAAACCTCGCGGCTGCCTGTTCCGCTACCGTGCCACATAAGGCGCGGCTGGCTTACGTTCGAAAAATCGATGAGACCTCCTATGCGTCGCACTCTGCGTGTTTCCTCTGTTGCGTTGCTGCTTGCGCTGACCGCCACCGTCTTCGGCGCGATCGGCGACGTCTATCCCGTTCATGCCCAAGGCACGTCGAAAGGCGCCAGCGGCCTGCCCCTGCCGCGCTTCGTCAGCCTGAAGTCGCGCAGGGTCAATATCCGCATCGGCCCCAGCACCGATTATGCGGTGGCATGGATGTATCTCAAGGAAGGTCTGCCAATGGAGATCATCCAGGAATACGACAATTGGCGACGCGTGCGGGATGCGGACGGGACCGAAGGCTGGGTGAACCAGGCTCTTCTGTCCGGCGAGCGCACTGCGGTTGCCGCACCATGGATGAAGGGCAAGGGCAAGGATATCTTCGTCAACATGCGGCGCGAGCCGCAAACCAGCGCGGCAATTGCCGCGCGGCTGGAGCCCGGCGTGATCGTGCGGATCAAGGAATGCAACGGCACCTGGTGTCGTGCGGAAGCCGGTTCCGCGGAAGGCTGGGTAAGCCAGAGCGAGATCTGGGGCGCCTATCCGGGCGAAGCGTTCAAATAAGACCCGCTGCTGCGGCGGCCTCCTTGAGGGAGGTCATCGGCCTTGGCCCGATCTGCTGGATGACGATGCCTGCCGCCAGGCAACCCAGCTTGCCGCAGATGTCGAGCGGCTTTCCGGTCGTGTACCCATAGAGGAAGCCGGCGGCGAAGAGGTCTCCGGCGCCGGTGGTATCCACCAGCCTGTCGATGTCGATGGCATCCACCTTGATGCGCTCGCTGCCCCGGACGATGATGGCGCCCTCCTCGCTCAAGGTGACGGCGGCAAGCTTGCAGTCGGCGGCGATCGTGTCGAGCGCCAGGTCGAAATCCTCGGTCTCGTAAAGCGACAGCGCTTCCTGCTTGTTGGCGAAGACGATATCCACCGTGCCGGACCGCATCAGTTCGAGAAACTCTCCCCGATAGCGATCAACACAGAAGGAATCCGAAAGCGTCATCGACACTTCGCGCCCATTGGCATGGGCAAGGCGCGCGCATTCCAGAATGGCTTCCTTGGCGCGCGGCGGATCCCAGAGATAGCCTTCGAAATAGGTGACCTTCGCTTCGGCAACCACATCCGGCTCGACATGTTCGGGACCCAGATCCACGCAGGCGCCGAGATAGGTATTCATGGAGCGCTCCCCGTCCGGGGTGATGAAGATCATGGAGCGGGCCGTGGGCGGAGCTGTCCCTTCCGGCTTCGTGGTGTAATGCACGCCGAGCGCGCGAATATCATGTCCGAAGATCTTGCCGAGCTCGTCCTCCGCCACTTTGCCGAAATAGGCCGCGGAGGCACCGAAACTCGCCACTCCGGCCGCCGTATTGCCGGCGCTGCCTCCGGAGGCCTCGTGGGCGGGACCCATCAGCGCATAGAGGCGTTCCGCCCGCTCCGCGTCGATCAGGTTCATGGCGCCCTTGATGATGCCGTTCTCGGTCAGGAAACTGTCATCGCACCGCGACAGAATATCAACGATCGCATTGCCGATCGTCAGGACGTCGAACTTGCTCATCAGGCTTCCAATCTCCTATGTCCTACAAGGTTGGCGCTGCCAACCGCAATAGCGCCGTCGCCGCTACCGGGGTCGCAAGGCCGAATGCTCATCGCTGCCATGCGAAATGGGAGCAAATCAGGGTGTCAGCTTCGACGAAAGGGGAGGATAACGCGCTTGCCCGTTCGAGCTCCTTTATCGTCCGTCCTCCATTAGCGTCTCGAGGTCGGCAAGCGCAAGGCCTCGCGCAGCCAGTAATCGCCTGGAGAAGGCGTCACGCGGGGCGCGGCACGGCCGAGCAACGGCCGCGATGTGATTTCGTCATCCTGCCGTCATCCAGCCTTGCTAGAAAACGCCTGTCGGATCGCCCACCGACCACGGATGAACTGGCGGAGGGCGGTTCCGGTGCCTTTTTGCGAGCGCGGATCCGCTTCCTTTGCGGCGTCCGCGTCAGGCACATTCCCTTTGCCCGTATGGATGCAGAGTCAGTCGGCGCTCATGCTGTTTGTGCGGCTCGCGCTTATAGAGTAAGTCGAAGGTATTCTCCTGCTGAAAGCCTTCGCGTTTGTCTGCCGTCTTCGTCAATGTCCTGCCCGTCTTTCTCCTGATCCTGATTGGTTGGGTTGCCGCCCGCGTCGGTCTTCTGCGAGAGCAGACGGGGGATGCGCTGGCTGAATTCGTCTTCAAGGTGGCCCTGCCCGCCCTCATCTTCCGCACCCTTGCAGAGGCGCATTTTGAGGGCGCATCGCCCTTCCGCCTCTGGATCGCCTATTTCGGCGGCGTTGCTGTCACCTGGATAGCCGGGCATCTGGTGGCGCGGTTCATGTTCGGCAGGGACGCCAAGATCGGCGTCATTGCCGGCATGTCCTCCGCCTTCGCCAATAATGTCTTCATCGGCCTTCCGCTTGTCGGTCGATCTGTCGGAAACGACGGCATTGTCGCGCTGTCGATCCTGCTGGCCATCCATCTGCCGCTGATGATGGTGGCCGGAACCATTCTGATGGAACATGCAAGCGCGAAGGTGGACGGCACGGCGCAGCGCAGCCTCGCCGCAGTGTTGCGCCAGGTCGCCATCAATCTGGTCCGCAACCCGCTGGTGATCGCGCTTGCCGCCGGTCTCGGTTACAATCTTGCGGGGCTGGGCGCCCTGCCCCCCGTGCTCAAAAGCGTCGTCGACCAGATCGCCAGCGTCACGGCGGGCGCGGCCCTGATTTCGCTTGGCATGACCCTGCGCAAATATCCCGTGAAGGGGAACCTCTCCCTGGCGGTGGTGATGGCGGTGCTGAAACTTCTCCTGCTGCCGGCCTGCGTCTTCGTCCTGTCGCGGCTTCTCGGCCTCTCGCCCGCCTGGACCTCAGCCATGGTGCTGACCTCCTCCGTCCCCACCGGCATCAATGCCTGGATCATCGCGACCCGGTTTCAGTCCGGCGGCAGCCTCGCCGCATCGGTCATCAGCATCACCACAGTGCTTGGCATTGTCTCGGTCAGCTTCTGGGCCTGGCTGCTGGCCTGAGAGGCAACGAAAGAAAGCCCGGCCGAAACGACCGGGCTTTGCCTCACGTGATGTTCAAGAGCGCCATGCCGTCCCCGAGGGAAGGCAGAACGGATCAGTTCGTCGCAGGCGGCGCCGGCTCCGTCGTCGGCTCCGGCAGGGGCGCCGGGGTTTGCGCGAGCGAACGGAGATAGGCAATGACATTCGCCCGTTCGTCGTCCTTCTTCAGACCCGCAAAGCCCATGGCCGTGCCCGGAATGTAAGCCTTGGGCGCTGCCAGGAAGTGGTTCAGATGCTCGTAATCCCAAACAACCGTACCATCCTTGGAAAATTCCTTCATCGCAGCCGAGTAGCTGAAACCTTCATGATGCGCGATCGGCCGATTGACGATTTCCCAAAGGCCGGGACCGACCTTGTTGGGACTGCTCGGATCGGCCGAATGACAGCTTGCGCATTTCTTGAAGGAATTTGCACCTGCGGCCGGATCGGCAGTGGCCATAAGCTGTGCGATCGGAACGGCCGCCGCAGCAGCTGCCTCCGCGCCACCTTCGGCCGGAGCCTCTTCTGCTACAATTTCGAAACCCGGCTTCTCCGGCGCTTCGGAATGGAACAGGCCTTCCGACGCGATAGAGACAGACATCATCACGAAAACAGTACTGAGCAAGGCCCCCACAGCCATGTTCGTATAGGCGTTCATTCGCTAAAAGCTCCTTCCCACCCGTTGGAATCACGGGTGTCCCACCTTGAAATCCCTTGAAAGCTATGTCTTTTGCGAGATCGGTGCAACCTGAATCAGTGTGCTCCCCCTGAGACCTTTTGCCATCCTGGGGGAATTGAAAGGACGTCTATGCGCAATCCGGAATTCGACAGGACACTCGTTCTGATTCCTGCCCGCATGGCGTCGACGCGCCTGCCCGGCAAGCCGCTGGCGGATATTTGCGGCGCGCCCATGATCGTCCAGGTGGCAAGGCGGGCACGCGAGGCGGATGCCGGCCGCGTCATTGTCGCCGTGGATGATGAGGCGGTGTTCAGAACGGTCGAGGCGTCGGGCTTCGACGTCGTCATGACGCGGCAGGATCATCAATCCGGCTCCGACCGCATCCACGAGGCGCTGCAGGCCGCCGATCCGGAGCGGCGCTTCGACAAGATCATCAATGTCCAGGGCGACCTGCCGACCATCGAGCCGGAGACGGTTCTGGCTTCGCTGCGCCCCCTGGAGGATGCCTCGGTGGATATTGCGACGCTTGCCGTCCAGATCCGCGAGGAGGAGGAAAGGCATAATCCGAACGTGGTGAAGGTGGTGGGATCGCCCCTCAGCGAGACGCGCCAGCGCGCGCTCTATTTCACCCGGGCGACGGCCCCTTACGGAGATGGCCCGCTCTACCATCACATCGGCCTTTACACCTATCGGCGCAGCGCCCTGGAGCGCTTCGTGGCGCTTGGCCCCTCGCCGCTCGAACAGCGCGAAAGGCTCGAACAATTGCGTGCTCTCGAAGCGGGGATGCGCATCGATGTGGAGATCGTTGACTCGGTGCCGCTGGGCGTCGATACTCCCGCAGACCTCGACAAGGCGCGTGCGATCATCGCCGGCCGCTCCCTCTAATGGATCCTGACATGGTTACGAAGACCAATCGCATCGCCTTCCAAGGCGATTTTGGCGCCAATTCCGACATGGCCTGCCGGGACATGTTTCCCGGCATGGAGCCGCTGCCCTGCCCGACCTTCGAGGATGCTTTCACGGCGCTGGAAAACGGTGACGCGGACCTGGCGATGATCCCGATCGAAAACACGCTTGCGGGCCGGGTTGCCGATATCCATCACCTGCTGCCGGAATCGCGCCTGCATATCATCGGCGAGTATTTCATGCCCATCCGGTTCCAGCTGATGGTCCTGCCGGGTGTTCGCCACGAGGAAATCCGGACGGTTCACAGCCATATCCACGCGCTTGGCCAATGCCGCAAGATCATCCGCCAGAACGGCTGGAAGGCGGTGGTGGCCGGGGATACGGCCGGCGCCGCCAAGCTGGTCGCCGCGCAGGAGGACCGTTCCATGGCGGCGCTGGCGCCGCGCCTGGCGGCCGGGCTCTACGGTCTCGATATCCTGCAGGAAAATGTCGAGGATTCCGAAAGCAATGTCACGCGGTTCGTCGTCCTGTCCCGCGACAAGGCGCTGATGAAACGCGAGAGTGACAGCGACCTGATCGTCACCACCTTCGTCTTCAACGTCCGCAACATTCCCGCCGCCCTGTACAAGGCGCTCGGCGGCTTTGCCACCAATGGCATCAACATGACCAAGCTCGAAAGCTATCAGATCGGCGGCAAGTTCATCGCCACTCAGTTCTATGCCGATATCGAGGGTCATCCCGATGACGCCCCGGTTCACCGGGCGCTGGAAGAACTGGAGTTCTTTTCGGAAAAGGTCCGCATTCTCGGCACCTATCTCGGACATCCCATGCGCCGGTCGCTGCAGGGCGGTTGAGCTTTCATCCCCGGCCCCGGCCGGCGACCTGCTGATCGATCCATTCCCGCGGCACCGATCGTCTGTCCGCTGCTCCCCATGGAGGAGGCATCATGTTGCTTGGCATACTCGCAGGGCTGACCACCTGCGCGCTGTGGGGCCTGACCTTCGTGGCGGCGCGCCTGGTCCACCCGTTCAGCCTGTTCGACATCACCATCGGCCGCTACGCCGTTTTCGGCCTGACCTGTCTCTTGACCATGCTTCATCCCCGGCTGCGGCTGCGGGGCATCGGGGCTTCGCGCATCATCACCGGCATGATGCTCGGGATCATCGGCTATGTCGGCTATTTCGTGCTTGCGTCTCAGGCGGTCATTCTGGCAGGCCCCGTGGTGCCGCCGCTGATCATCGGCATCATGCCGGTCATATTGCCGGCGATCGCCAATCTGATGGAGCAGACGATCGCCTGGCGGAAGCTGCTCCTGCCGCTCGCAATGATCGCCGCAGGCATCGCCGCGGTCAATCTCGACCTGGTCTCCCGGCTGGACCTCGATGGCCAGCGCATGATGCTTGCCGGAGCCGGCTGCGCGGTCGCGGCCCTCCTGGTCTGGGTCCTCTACGGCATCATCAATGCCAGGATCATGCGGGCGAGCCAGCCGCCCAGCGCCATGGACTGGACCAATCTTCACGGCATGGGCGCGCTCCTCGGGGCCATAGCGCTCCTGCCGATGGCCTCCGACACCTATGCGACGGTTCCGCAGGAGATCCTGCTGCGCTTCCTGCTATGGGCCGTGGTGCTGGGAATGGCCGCCTCCTGGCTTGCCACCTGGTGCTGGAGCGTGGCCTCCCAGCGCCTGCCGCTCGCCCTGACGGCCCAGTTGATCGTGGCTGAGACCATATTCGGCCTCATCTTCGGCCTGTGCCTCGACGGTCGCTTTCCAACCCCTGTGGAGGGAGCCGGCGCAGCCCTGCAGATTGCCGGTGTCTCTCTCGCCGTTCATGCCTTCACCCGGCCGCGGGCGACCGGCGCCGCACCAAGCGCCGGCTGATTCACCTGCCGCCGGCCAATGGCCGTGGGCGCGCCGGGATCAGGACAGCAAGGTCAGCGTTAGGGGATGCGTCGGATCGGCAAGCCCGTCGATCACGTTGAAATGGTGGCGGTCCGGCTCGACATAGGCGCCGGTCTCCGCGCCAAGCCCCAGCCAGAGGCTGGCCATCAGGGCGTTCTGCCGGATGAATTCGGCGCGCTCATTGCCGCCAACCCAGCAGAAGAGACGTGTTCCGTCCGACGGCCTCATCAGGACCGGGCTTTCGGCTGCCGCCTCCTCATCGTTAAGCCGCAGCTTGGCATTGAGCCCGGTCTGGACGAGCGGCCGCAGGTCATGCACGCCGGAAATGGAGACGACCGTGCGCACGCGCTCCCGCACGGCAGGTGCAAGCGGTGTCTGGGATGCGACCATGCGCGTCACCAGGTGGCCGCCGGCCGAATGCCCCGTCAGATGAATGGGCCCGTCGATTTCGCCGGCCGCATCGGTGATCGCTGCGGCGATCTCCTGCACGATCTCGCCAATGCGCGCCTGCGGGGCCAAGGTATAGCTCGGCATGGCCACCGCAAAACCATGGTGGAGGCTGCCCTGCGCCAGATGCGACCAATAGGATTTGTCGAGCGCCTGCCAATAGCCGCCATGCACGAAAACCACGAGACCCTTCGGCATGCCATCGGGCAGGAACAGGTCGAAGCGATTGCGCGGCTTGTCGCCATAGGACAAATCGATCCGGCAGCGCCCTTCCACCGCGAGACGATCGCGCAGCGCTCTGGCAGGCTCGACCCAGGCATCCGGCCAGGCCTCGCCCCGCGGAATATTGGCGCCATTGGTATAGGCGTCGTTCCAATCGGTAATCCGGTAAAACAGCATGATCGTTCCTGCCTCAGCGTCTTGTCGTCATGGGATCGGATAGTCGAGCCCTTCAGAGCACCGTCCGCACCCGCCACAGTTCCGGAAAGAGCTCCACCTCCAGCATTTTCTTCAGATAATGCGTGCCGGACGTGCCGCCTGTCCCCCGCTTGAAGCCGATCACCCGCTCCACGGTCGTGACATGGTTGAAACGCCAGCGGCGGAAATAATCCTCGAAATCGACCAGCTTTTCCGCCAGCTCGTAAAGGTCCCAATAGCGCCCGGGATCGGCATAGACGGTTCGCCAGGCTTCCAGGATCGTTTCGCTTTCGCCGCGCTTGTCGCGCCAGGATTGCCGCTCGCCATCCGCTCCTATGTCGAACCCATTGCGCCCGAGCAGCAGGATCGCCTCGTCATAGAGGCTCGGCTTTGCCAGGATGGCTTCCAGATGCTGCATCAGATCCGGTCTGTGGCTGTGCGGGCCGAGCATGGCGAGGTTACGATTGCCGGCCAGAAACTCGATAGCGCGGTACTGGTAGGACTGAAAGCCGGAGGACTGGCCGAGCGCATTGCGAAATTCGGTATATTCGCTCGGCGTCATTGTGCGCAGCACGTCCCAGGCGCCGTTCAGCTGCTCGAAAATGCGCGCGACGCGGCTCAGCATCTTGAAGGCCGGTTGCGGCGCATCGCGCCGGATCGCCGCGATGGCGGAGGTGATCTCGTGGATGGCGAGCTTCATCCACAGCTCCGACGTCTGGTGCTGGATGATGAACAGCATTTCGTCATGCGCCGTAGAGAGCGGTTTCTGCGCTGACAGAATGGGATCGAGCTGCAGATAGTCGGTATAGGACATGCGCTCGCGGAAGGACATTTCGGCGCCTTCCTCCGTCGGATCATAGGGCTTGGCTGTCACGTCACGAGCGCCTTCTTCTTGAACTGCGGTTGATCCCAGAGCCGGTTTTTCACGATGTCGGACAGAATGTCCACGGCGGCCAGGACATCCTCTTTGCCGATATAGAGCGGCGTGAACCCGAAACGGATCGCGTTGGGTGCCCTGAAATCGCCAATCACGCCGCGGGCGATCAGGGCCTGCATGATGGCATAGCCTTCGTCATGCAGGAAGGAGACCTGGCTTCCGCGGCGAGCACCTTCGCGGGGCGAGCCCAGGACGAGATCCTTGCAGCGCCCTTCCACCTCGGCAATGAAGAGATCACACAGGGCGATCGATTGCCTCCGGATTTCGCCAAGGTCAACGCCCTCCCAGGCGTCGAGGGCAGCATCGAGAGCGGCGAGGGCGAGGATCGGCGGCGTTCCGACCCGCATGCGGTCGATCCCCTGTCCGGGCCGGTAGCTCTGGTCGAAGGCGAAGGGCTGCTCATGGCCCAGCCAGCCCGACAAAGCGGGACGCGCACGATCGGCCCATTGCGGCGAAACATAGATGAAAGCCGGCGCGCCGGGGCCGCCGTTCAGGTATTTATAGGTGCAGCCGACGGCGAAATCCGCATCGGCCCCTGAGAGATCGACCGGAATGGCACCCGCGGAATGGGCGAGATCCCACACCGTCAGCGCGCCCATGGCATGCGCCTTTGCGGTCAGCGCCTTCATATCATGCAGACGGCCCGTTCGGTAATCCACTTCCGTCAGCAAAGTTGCGGCAACACGCTCGTCTATGGCGGCCTCCACATCCTCCGGCGCCACGACCTTCAGCTCGTAGTCGCGGTCGAGGGTGCGGATGAGGCCTTCGGCCATATAGAGATCGGACGGGAAATTGCCGCTGTCGGAGAGGATGACCCGGCGGGAGGCATCCCGCTCATGGACGATGTCGAGCGCCGAGGCAAGCGCCTGATAGACCTTGATCGACAATGTATCGCCCATCACGACATGTCCTTCGGGCGCGCCGATCAGGCGGCCGATCCGGTCGCCGATGCGCCGCGGCAGGCTCATCCAGCCGGCTTCGTTCCAGCCGCGAATCAGCATGGTGCCCCATTCATCGGCCATCATGCCGGCGACCCGTTGGCTTGCCGCTTTCGGCAAGGGGCCGAGCGAATTGCCATCCAGATAGATGATTCCGTCCGGCAAATGGAACAGTGAACGCGTCGTTGTGAAATCCGTCATCGGCAGAACCCCTCGCAAACTCGCTCTTACATCCGTCCCGACGGAAGGGCGGCTTGAACATCCTGCCCGTACAATATCAAGCTTATTTGAGGTTTAAACTAGATTCTCGCCCGTTCCTCATGTTTGCGGCCCCTCTCGTGGGCCGGTTCAGAGATTTGCCGGATGCGACATTTGCGCTGCGAGCGGGCCGCGGGCGGGAATCGCTTGAAGATTCATTCCGATAGGGCCACAGGCTTCATCTTCTTGCTGAGATAGGCGGAGCCCGAAAGGGCGAAGCGCCATGGCCGGTCGATGGCCTTGCTGATCCCGATGCGCGGCCCGGTGACGATCAAGCTGGCCTCTGTCGCCGGCCGGAGCACGAAAGGCGGCCCCACAAGAGCCGATCCGTCATGCGAGGCATTGATCGCCAAAGCCGCGGCCAGTCGTCCAGGGCCGGCGCACAGGCGGCGTGGATCCTCAAGACCCCGCCGCTCCTTCATGATGTGCAGCCCCGTCCGCGGCTCGATCGCGCGGATCAGCACCGCACTGCCGGGCCTGCAGACGAAATTCACGCACCAGTGAATGCCATAGGAGCGATACACATACACATGGGCAGGCGGGCCGAACATGGTGCGGTTGCGCGGCGTCGGGCCGCGAAAGCTGTGCGATGCCGGATCGTCGGGCTCATAGGCCTCCGTCTCGACGATCAGCCCGCCGACGCCGGCGACGCTGAACTCGGCACCGATGAGATCATGTGCGACCGCTACGGCGCTGCGGTCGAAAAAGGCGAGAAGATGCGAGGGTGGCGCGGTTGTCGTGACCATGCCCATTATCTTGTCCATTGAAAGCTGTCCGGCAAGGCCACTCCATCCGGAATGCAAGCAGCCTCCACCGCCTCGCCCTGGCCAGGCGTCCTTGTGCGCGGCGCCCGCCCTTCCGAGACTTGCCAGCACGAAGCGAAGCCACTACTTCAGGACCATGGCTGCACGCGACCGATATTCCCGAAAACTCGAATGCCCTCAATGCGGACACTCAGGCTTTGCCGAGGTTTCCGAGGACGACGACCCGCGCCGCAAGGATCCGGGCTTTCAGATCGACGAGATGCCGAGGGGGTTTTTCACCGAATTTGCCTCGCGTGACCCGCGCAAATACATGCTGCATTGCCAGTGCGGCCACAAATTCCGGTTCGAACGTAGAAGCGTCTACGCACCGGGCGGCGAGCCGCGGCGCTAGCCTCCAGGCCGCGCGTTCAGAGCGAAACGGCCTTGTCTCAGCTTTTCTTCAGCCGCAACTGGGTTGTCACGATGGTCTTGCCGGATTTCGGATCCTTGTCGATCGTGCTGATCTGCAAACCGTTCTCACCAACCTTGCGGATTTCCATGATCGCCTTGCGGTCACCATAGACCTGGTTGGCCCAGGTGACGTCGAAGCTGATCGTATCACCGCGCCGCGAACCGACCAGCCTGGACGGCTTGCCGGACACGCCGACATAGGTGCCGGAATAGCGCGTGCCTTTGGCAGTCACATTGGCATTGAAGCCGCGCGAAATGACCACCAGCGCCCGGCACGAGCCATCCATGCTGAAGCGGGAGGCATTGGCCTTCGATTGCATATTGCAGGTGACATTGACCTTCTGGCCACCCAACTCGCGCAGCACGAGCCCTCCCCCCGTCCATCGCCCTTCAATGGATTTGAGAAACTGCTCTTCCGAAGCGAAAGCGGATGACGCTGAAAGCGAGGACAGTCCGAGGATAGCAGCAACAAGCAGTTTCATGGCGGCGGCTCCAGTGTTCGATCAGACAAAACCCTGCTCGACCGCTTTTCGTTCCGCTGCCGAACTGGGTCCTCGCGCGGGGGTGTTTGCACAGCAGGATCCGTTCCTGAACGAGCACCTCTGGTCATTGCGACCATACCGGGAACATGGATCGGCTGTCTGGCCTCCTTAAGCCGAGCATGTCCGCTTTCTTCAAGGGATTTGGATGGCATCCTGGTGCAGAACGGCGCGAGCCTGACCGGTTGTCTCGAGCGGGCGGAGGCCATCGACCTGGAGACCGATTTCGAGAAGATGATGAACCAATTCCGTTTCCAGAAGTTCTCTCCTCAGCCCGGGCGACCCGATGCCCGGGCCTGAAATGGAGACTTCATGAAAACCGTAATTCTTTCTGCCTTTGCAGCCGCCCTCGCCACGTCCTCGGCCTTTGCCCAGACCGCAACCCAGACTCCAGCGCCCGCAGGATCTGCAACAACGGGAGCCGCGACTGCTCAAACGTCTCCGGCATCCTCCGGCGGGATGATGATGGGTGATACAGCATCCGTCGCGCTCAAATTCGTTGAGCTTTCCAAAGCAGACGTTATGGCTTCCAAACTGGAAGACCTGGATGTTTACAACAACCAGAATGAGAACATCGGTGAAATCGAAGACCTGGTGATCAAGGACGGCAAGACGATCAGCGGCGTCGTCGTGAGCGTGGGAGGCTTTCTCGACATTGGCGACCGCTATGTTCTCCTCGACCCCTCCAGCATCGTGTTGAACATGCAGAACGATACGTTGCGCGCCTTCGTCAACACATCCAAGGATGAGCTCACGAACGCTCCGGCGTTCTCCTATGACGAGCGCGACTAATCTTTTTTGACAGCCTCGGCGGCGCCCATGTGGGCGGCGCACGAGGGTTTGTCGCCAATGCGGCCCAAAAGCGCCGGAAGACGCCATTGTCTCAGCCTTGCCGGCGTTGATCCTTGCGAGCCCGCTCTTGATGCGCGAGCTTCGTGACTTTCGGTACGGATTATGGTGGGAAATTTGGTGGAGCTAAGCGGGATCGAACCGCTGACCTCTTGCATGCCATGCAAGCGCTCTCCCAGCTGAGCTATAGCCCCATCAGGGTACCGGGCAGTTTCCGGTTCCGGGAACCCTTTCGAAAGCACCGCTTCCGTCGGGGTGGCGGCTTAATACGTCCGGTCGTTTCGGAGTGCAAGCCTAAAAATGCCAGGCCCGGTGTTTTTTTCATCCGGGCCTGTGAAGGGGTGCGAAATCAGACTTCGTCTTCGTCGCCGCCGACACCGATAATGCCGGATACGTCGTCGTCATCATCATCCTCGTCCGCTTCGAGGAAGGTATCGTCATCATCGCCGTCGATTTCGACATCGTCATCGCCGATATCCGGAATATCGTCGCCGCTGGCGGAATCATCGCCTTCTTCCAGCGATACGAGTTCCACATCCGGGTTCTCGGTATCGACTTCCGCGACCTCCTCTTCCTCGGCCTGTTCCATCTTCATCTGGGCCGTGTTCTCCTCGAAGAAGGAAAGCGGCCAGGACTTGCCGGTATAAGGAGACACAACCGGGTCCCGGTTGAGGTCGTAAAACTTCTTGCCCGTATCCGGGTCGGTGCGCTTGGTACCAAGTTCCGCTTTTGCCACTGTCGATGCCCCGTGCAAATGGCCGATTGTCTCGGCGGTGCCGCGTGCGCGGCGCTACAAAAGAATTAGCCGGTCCCCTTAATCCTTGTCCAAAGGCATGTCAAAGGCAAACTTGGCCGGGAAAGCCCAGCATTTCCAGAGCTTCCGGTCGGTGACCTCGCGCCTTTCCTGTGTTAGTAGCGTCGCGACGCATGATGAAGGGCCCGTCAAACTTGTCACTGTCGCACCAGCAGAAGCCGGAAAAGCAAAGCGTCGAGGCGTCTCGCACCGTCTTTGCGCCCGTTTTGCCGCTGCCTGGCGAGCTTCTTGCCGTCACCGCGCTCCTTCTCACCACCTTGACGAGCAGCCCCAGCCGATTGCGTGGCGTCCCGCGTTCTGCCGAGGTCGCGGCCACTCTTGCCGCCCTGGCGGCGCTGGGGGCGAATGTCGCGGAAGAGGGCGACGAGCTTGTGATCCGCGGCCTTGGCAGCGGTGTGCTGCTCCAGCCTCAGGGTCCGATCGATGTGTCGGGCGCGCCTGTCGCCGCGGCACTCCTGATCGGGCTTGTCTCCTCCCATTGCCTGCCGGTGACCTTTCTTGGCGAGGCGCTGGAAAGGCGGGCACAGCCGTTTCTGCCCATCGGTCTCCAAGTGACCATGTCCGAGGAGGCGGCGCTCAGCCTTTGCGGGCCACGGGCCGCTCCACCCTTGACCTGGCAGGTCCCCGTCGCGGATCCGCTCGAGGTGACGGCCATTCTGCTCTCCGCCCTGAACACCAGCGGGATCACGCGCATCGTTCTCGATCCCGCCACGCCGCCTTCCGGCTTCACCACGATGTTCGACGCCTTCGGCCTCACCTGCGAGGCGGGTATGGACGCGTCCGGCCGGCCGATGCTCATTCTGGACGGGCGGCAAGTCGCGAAACCCTGCCGGATCGGATTTGAGGATAGGCGCTCCTAGCGGACATCGGCTGGGAAGACCGTGCAGGCATGTCGAGCAGGATGCGTATTTTTCAGGACGAAGGAATGATTTTATGAGCTTCATCATCGCCATCGACGGACCTGCCGCGGCGGGCAAAGGAACACTTTCGCGTAAAATCGCGGAAGCTTACGGCTTCCAGCATCTCGATTCCGGACTGACCTACCGTGCGACCGCCAAGGCGCTTCTCGATGCCGGCCTGCCGCTGGATGACGAGGCCGTGGCGACAAGGATCGCCCTGGCGGTGGATCTTGGCGGCCTCGACCGAACGGCTCTCGCAAAGCACCAGATCGGCGAGGCCGCATCCAGGATCGCCGTCATGCCTTCGGTGCGGCGGGCGCTTGTCGAGGCCCAACGCGGTTTCTCCAGGCGCGAGCCGGGCGTGGTGATCGACGGCCGCGATATCGGCACCGTGGTCTGCCCCGATGCACCGGTGAAACTCTACGTCACGGCTTCGCCGGAGGTGCGCGCCAGGCGGCGCTATGACGAGATCGTCGCCGGCGGCGCCGCGGCCGATTATCCAGCCATTTTCGAGGATGTGCAGAAACGCGATGCGCGGGACATGGGACGAGCCGACAGCCCGCTGAAACCGGCCAGCGATGCGCACTTGCTTGATACATCGGAAATGAGTATAGAGGCCGCATTTCGAGCGGCAAAGACCATCATCGATGCTGCCTTGAACAGGAATTGACGATCCGTCGGCAGGCCCGGCAGGTCGCGGTCGAAATAAAAGCTTAAAGACCTGGTCCCCGCGCCGGATTGCCCTCGAAGTGTGTAGGGCGGACTTGTTCTTTGGGTATGAACAACACCAACCCCCGGCGCATCGCGTGCCCCGCTCGGGCACGATCAGGAGATTTCATGTCAGTAGCAAACCCCACGCGGGAGGATTTCGCAGCCCTCCTCGAAGAATCCTTCGCCTCCAACGATCTTGCCGAAGGCTATGTTGCCAAGGGTACGGTCACGGCGATCGAGAAGGACGTTGCCGTTATCGACGTCGGCCTCAAGGTTGAAGGTCGCGTACCGCTGAAGGAATTCGGCGCCAAGGGCAAGGACGGCTCGCTCAAGGTCGGCGACGAAGTTGAAGTGTATGTCGAGCGCATCGAGAATGCTCTCGGCGAAGCCGTTCTGTCGCGCGAGAAGGCTCGCCGCGAAGAAAGCTGGATCAAGCTGGAAGCCAAGTTTGAAGCTGGCGAGCGCGTTGAAGGCGTCATCTTCAACCAGGTCAAGGGTGGCTTCACGGTCGACCTCGACGGCGCCGTTGCCTTCCTGCCGCGTTCGCAGGTCGACATTCGTCCGATCCGCGACGTGACCCCGCTGATGCACAACCCGCAGCCCTTCGAAATCCTCAAGATGGACAAGCGTCGCGGCAACATCGTGGTCTCGCGCCGTACGGTTCTCGAAGAGTCGCGCGCCGAGCAGCGGTCCGAAATCGTGCAGAACCTCGAAGAAGGCCAGGTTGTTGACGGCGTCGTCAAGAACATCACCGATTACGGTGCGTTCGTCGACCTCGGCGGCATTGACGGCCTGCTGCACGTCACCGACATGGCATGGCGCCGCGTGAACCATCCGTCGGAAATCCTGAACATCGGCCAGCAGGTCAAGGTTCAGATCATCCGCATCAACCAGGAAACCCATCGTATCTCGCTCGGCATGAAGCAGCTCGAGTCCGATCCGTGGGATGGCATCTCCGCCAAGTATCCGGTTGGCAAGAAGATCTCCGGTACCGTCACGAACATCACCGACTACGGCGCGTTCGTTGAGCTGGAGCCGGGCATCGAAGGCCTCATCCACATTTCCGAAATGTCCTGGACGAAGAAGAACGTTCATCCCGGCAAGATCCTGTCCACGAGCCAGGAAGTTGACGTGGTGGTTCTCGAAGTCGATCCGTCCAAGCGCCGTATCTCGCTTGGCCTGAAGCAGACGCTTGAAAACCCGTGGCAGGCCTTTGCCTTCAGCCATCCGGCTGGCACGGAAGTGGAAGGCGAAGTCAAGAACAAGACCGAATTCGGCCTGTTCATCGGCCTCGAAGGCGATGTCGACGGCATGGTTCACCTGTCCGACCTGGACTGGAACCGTCCGGGCGAGCAGGTCATCGAAGAATTCAACAAGGGCGACGTTGTTCGCGCTGTTGTTCTCGATGTGGACGTCGAAAAGGAGCGTATTTCGCTCGGCATCAAGCAGCTCGGCCGCGATTCCGTCGGTGAAGCTGCCCAGTCCGGCGAATTGCGCAAGAATGCCGTCGTCTCCTGCGAAGTCATCGGCGTCAACGATGGTGGCATCGAGGTGAAGCTCGTCAACCACGAGGACATCACCTCCTTCATCCGCCGCGGCGACCTGTCGCGCGACCGTGACGAACAGCGTCCGGAGCGTTTCTCGGTCGGCCAGGTGGTTGATGCCCGCGTCGTCAACTTCTCCAAGAAGGACCGCAAGGTCATGCTGTCGATCAAGGCTCTCGAGATCGCAGAAGAGAAGGAAGCTGTCGCTCAGTTCGGTTCGTCCGATAGCGGCGCGTCGCTCGGCGATATTCTCGGCGCAGCCCTCAAGGGCCGCAGCAACGACTGATTGTCGCTGCCGTCATGCATAATGAAACCCGTCGGGCCTTGCCCGGCGGGTTTTTCGTATCATCGCTTGCCTCAGCAGATCGAGATCGCCGCAGCCGGCGTGCCCGGCTTCACCAGGCGGCAAGCCTGCGGTAGAAATCCTCGGCTTTGCCCGCAGGCCTTCCCGCGCCTGCCATGACCGGGACCTTGGGATCGGCAGCAGATGGGGATGCGGTCTCAAGCTCCGCCGTTGCGGATGAAGCCTCGTGAGCCTCGTCCATGCGATCATCGCCCGCGTCACCCTCCGCCGCCTCCTGTCGCCCCTGCCCGCCTTCCTGGCCGCGGCCACGCTTCTTGCGTCCCGATTGCCCATCCTCATCTACCGAATCGACGGCCGGAACGAGCGGATGCTCCTTCATGCGGGTCGCCGAACCGACCGGATATGGGATGAAGGGCGGCACAAAAGCGGCGTTGGACGCCGGGGCGGAAACGGAACGTCCCGCCGCCACGCCGAGACTATGCTCCTGCGCCAGCGCCCGGCCGGCAGCCGCTCGCTCATCAGCCGCTGCCGGTCCGGCAATGGCCGCTGTCGTCATGGCATCGGCCTGGTCCACCTGCTGCAGCGCAGCCTGGACCATCTGCCCGCCGGCAGCCGCGCTTGGCGGGCTTGGCGGACTTGGCGGACTTGGCGCGCTTGGCTGAGCCGCATCCGGTCTGCCGATCAGGTTCGGCAAGAGGGTCGCGATAGCCTCTGGCTTTGCCTCGGCGCCTGGCAAAGCAGTCTCGCTTGCGACAAAGGACAAGGCATTGCCAAGGCTGTCACCGGCAAAAATGGCCGCGAAACGGTGCGACGCAGATGGCGCCAGCGTCTCCGCGGCAGATGCGCCGGACAGTCTTGCCGCCGCGGCGGCCAAGTCCCTGCCCGAGGTGCGGCCGATCGTGGGCTCCAGGGTTTCCGCACCTGCCGTTCCAGGAATGGATGTGGGCCTCTGAGATTGCTGCGAGCCCTGGCGGGCAAGCGAGGGTCCATCATAAGTGTCCTCATCCTGCGCGGCGATCGGCCGAAAGCGCATTCCATCTGCAGCGGCTTTTGCAGCTAGCGCGCCCCTGCCGGCGGCATGATCCAGCCGGCCGGGCTCATTCGCGGGCTCATGCGAGGCCTGGATCAGCATGCGCGGATGGGATGAGGCGGCAAGGGCCGAACTGTCCTGGATCGAAGCGGCCAAGGCCTGCGCTCGACCTCCAACCTCAGGACGTGGGGGAGTCTCCCCCTCCTGCGAGGTGGGAGGGAGATCTTGGGTGGCCGATGCCTTAGATGTTAGCGCCGCTCGCGGGCCGGAGGCTCTGCCACCACCGTCCAGCTGCGCCACGGCAGCCCGTCCGCCCTCCGCCAGAGATCCCGACCGAGGTTTTTCGCCGGCTAATGTCGGCGCGCCGGCACCACCGGCCAGGGCTGCGAGGGTCGATCCGTCATTCTGCCGGTAGGAGGTGACGACCAGTCGCGCCATCGGATCCCGCTCGGCAGCGGCATCCATTTCCAGCTGCAGGGAGAGCCGTGTCGCCTCGGCGCCAAACGGGTTCTTGAGAACCTCCACAAGCAGCCGCAGCGTCACGCCCTTGATCATCTGCATGAGAAGCCGCTGCACCGCCACCCGTTCGGCGGGCGGCAGAGCGCTGATCGTCTCGGCAAGGCGATCCGCATAATCGGTGAGGGTCTCGCCGTCATGGCGCGGCAGTTTCAGGACGCGGCCCACCGCCTCGGCAACCGAGGAGAGGCCTTGCGCCAGTTGCAGCTGACCCGAGAGCGAGAGGACGTCGCGCCGGTCACTGGCCATGGCAGCGGAGGCGGAAAGGGAGCGGTTGGCTGTGTCATCGCCTGGCGCGCCGAGCTGGACGCGACTGGCCCGCGCCAGGTCATTCGGCTGGCTGAACTGGCCGAAGGCAATATCCGATAAGGCTGCGACAGGCGGCAACATGGCGATGCTCCACACAGTGTCGGTTGATGGGACAGACCGGCTCGGGGCGGAGTTTCAGGGCGACCGTCTCGTGCGTCGCTGCCGCAGCGCCTCATGGCGTTACTATGCCGTTGTCTGACGAGTATCTTCGTCAAACGTAAAGTTTTAATTAACTTGAGTATGAAGTACCCGCTATGCGAGATCCGCCCTTTTTCGCCGCTCGTGTGCCGCGAGCAGCGCATAGATGCCGGCATCGTCGCTCTCCACATGCAGCCGGGCGCCCTCGCCAGCCAGCGCCCGATCGCCCGGTGTCTGTCCCTCTGCCGAATCGCCCTTAGCGAGGGCTTCCTGTGCAGCACCCTCTGCCTGGCTCCTCGCCTCCTCCAGCAAAGACGCGCCGTCCTGGGGTCCAGCCGGCTTGCCGCGATCCTGCCCGGCATCGCCATCTTGATCCGCGCCCGATGATGACGGTGCGGAGGCGCCTTCAGCCATCGCGGCAAGTATCGCCAGCCTGTCATTCCGACCGGCGGCAGACCCGCCATCATCCCTGCCACCATCCTTGCCATCATCCGGCGATTTGCCGGGCTTCTTAAGTGCGGCCTGGAGATCCTGCAGTTTCTCGAGCTTGGCTTCAGCCTCTTTGGCTTCGATATCTTCTGCCCGCTCCGCACGGGTCTCTTCATCTTCGACGCGGTCCGGATCATAGGGCTTGTCGACGAGCGTCAGTTCCGCGAGGCTTTTCGGATCAGCCACATCACTAAGCCGCTGCAGAACCTTGCCGCGCTCCGCCGCTGTGGTCTTGCCATCACCGTATAATTTCTCAATGGCCTCCCCCAGAGCGACCGATGCGTCGCTGTAGGGATTTTTGATGGCCGCGATGATCGTGTTAAAACTGACGCCGAGCCCCCTGAGGTTGAGGCTCTTCTCCAGATCAACCGTGGAGGTAAGCTGATACAGCGCGGTCTCGATGGCCCGGCCGTAGGCAAAACCCGCCATGCCCTCCTTTCGCTCCACGCCGAGTTCCTTGCCGAACTTGTCATAGAGCTGGTTCTTCAGTTCGTTGACATCCACTCGCGCCATCGAAAACAGTGCGCCGCTGATCTTGCCCTGCGACCGCCTGCTTTCGTCTGCGGCATGCATCTTCGCCTTGAGGAGCGGATCGGTGGTCTGTCCGGTCCGCTTCTCCTCTTCCTGCTGCTTCGTCTGGTCGATCTCGTCCAGCATCGACTGCATGGCGTCGAGCGCTGCCTGCCCGAGAGATTGCATCACCGGCGTAATCATGGGACCCCCAAACACCTTCGAATGACGCCGAACGGTAAACCGCGTGCCTTAAAGCGTCCTTAAAGAAGCGTGTGCGCCAGTGACAGTCGACTATGCCCGAAAAGCTCAGCTATGAGCGAAGATATCCGTTTCTTCCCAGCCCAACAGATCAAGCTTGGCGCGTGTAGGAAGGAAGGAGAAGCAGGCCTGCGCAAGCTCCAGGCGCTTGTCGCGGATCAGCCGCTGCGTGAGCTTGTCCTTCAGCGCATGAAGATGAAGGACGTCCGATGCAGCATATTCCAGCTGGGCCGGCGACAGGGTCTCCGCCGCCCAGTCCGATTGCTGCTGCGCCTTCGAGACGTCGATATCCAGCAATTCCTTCAGATTGTCCTTCAGACCGTGGCGGTCCGTATAGGTTCGCGTCAGGCGAGAGGCGATCTTGGTGCAGAAGACATTGGCGGTCGTCACGCCGAAGCTGTGGTAAAGCACGGCGATGTCGAACCGCCCGTAGTGGAAGATCTTTTCGCGGCCCGCATCGGCCATCATCGTCACGAGATTGGGCGCCTCGCTCTGGCCCGCGGCAATGCGGATCACATCGGCGCTGCCGTCGCCGGGAGAAAGCTGCACCACGCAGAGCCTGTCGCGCCGAGGGACAAGCCCGAGCGTCTCGGTGTCAATCGCAATGGCGCCCGTGTAACGCGCTGCATCGGCTGCGGCGATATCGCCTTCATGGTAGCGGATAGTGCTCATTTCTTGGCCTTTCTGGTTCTGTCTCCTGCTATATCCCATCCTGACCGGGTTTGAACATGCCCCAGCGGGGCCGCAAGAAAGGCAAATTAAGGCGCAAGCCGTGCACCCAGCGCATTGCTGCAATGCAACAGTGGCCTTGAATCGAAGCACGGCTTTCGCTACATAGAATGCATCGAAGCGACGCACTCCTCCTCCCAGCGTCGCGAGATAGAGATCGGCAACCTCCTCCTCCTCCCAATTGCCGATCGAGTTTAAAGCCTGCCGCACCTCCTCCCGCGGCAGGCTTTTTCATTTCCGCAATCTCCCGTGGTTGAAGATCATGCCGGTTCCTGCCATAGCTCAGGCTATGTTGGCGCGCGGAGCTTTGGAGAGCTTCGCACCGGGCGCAATCTCGGTCCTCAATCGCCTGGCGCTGCGACCTGTCAAGTCGCGTCCCCTTGCCCCCGACGATCCACGCAGGGATATGGCGAAAATCGCCCATTTCCACGTCGCAAAGCCTTGAAAGGGGTTGGCCCTTCCTGCGGCTTCGCTCCTCGGACTGAACGATTTTCCCTCATACCACGCGCCAAATCCTGCCACGCGCCAAATCCTGATTGAGTTTTGACCCTAAAGCGCCCCGATTGCACTCAGCACCGATTGGTCGATCTGCAAACCGGTCGTTTCGGCATCACGGCGCAGCTTGCGCCCGCGACGCCCGGGAATGCGTACAGCCTCCTCCTGCTCCATTTGCTGCGCCAGTTCCGCCATGCGCGCTCCGAATGCGGCGCCCGTGGCAGCCTCCGGATCGATGGCGATGATGAACTGGCCCAGAGCCGGGGGCGCGCCCTTGTCGTCAAAAAGAGACGTCGCCTCATAGGAAAAGAGAGCACCTGTGAGCCCGGCCGACAAGGCTTCCACCATGAAAGCGAGAGCCGCACCCTTGGCGCCGCCCGCCGGCGCCATGGTGCCCTTGATCGCCTCGGTCGGGTCGGTTGTCGGCTGGCCCTCCGCATCCAGCGCCCAATCCTCGGGGATCTCAACCCCTCGCTGCTGGGCTTCCATCACCTTGCCGCGTGCCACTTTCGACAGAGCGAGATCGATCACGATCGGCTCCTGATTTGCAACCGGCACGGCGAAGGCAATCGGGTTGGTCCCGTAGAGCGGTCGCTTGCCGCCCCAGGGCGCCATGGAGGCCGGCGCATTGGCAAACATCATTGCCACCAGCCCCTGTTCGGCGAACCGTTCGACGGTCAGCGCCATGACACCGGCGTGATGGGAGCGATGAATGGCGGCACAGGCAATGCCCTGCGACCGGGCCAGCGGCGCCAGTTCCTGCACCGAAAGATCAAGGGCCGGGTAGGCGAAGCCGAAATGCGCATCGATGGCCAGAAGGCCGGGACGCGGGTGGCTGGCTGTTGCAACCGCCGCGCCATCCACCTTTCCGGACCGGACCTGGCTCAGATAGGCTGGGACCCGGCGAAGGCCGTGGCCGCTCTGGCCGGCAGCTTCGGCCGCCACAAGTGCCCGTGCGACGGAGGCGGCCGTTTCGCGGCGCACGCCATTTGTCTCGAACAGGGTTGCGATTTGCTGCTCGAGGTCGGCGAGAGAGTATAGCATGCGATAATCCTGAAACATGGGCGGCGCCAGTGCGCGCCACCGTGAGATGCGTTTCGAGGATTAGCAGTTTCGATAGCCGAGCGGAACCGTGACACGGCCGGAAATGCCGGGCGGCGGCGGCGGAACAGGCGATGCCCGCCGAACCAGATCGACCATATAGCGATCGAAATCGTCAAAACCGGAGGAGCGCGACAGCGAGACGCCGCTCAGATTGCCGCTTCCATCGATCCGGAACGTGACATAGGCGGTGCTGCCGCGGCCTGCCGCGGGGCAACGTCCACGCTGGCGCGCCAGATGCGAGGCAAGCTTCGACTGCCAGCGGGCCGGCGAAATGGATGAGCCGGACGCACTTCTGGAGTTGGCGGCCGCTGCCGTGCGATCGGACTGGCGAACCTGCGCTTTCGCCTGCTCGGCAGCCTTTGCCGCCGGAGCCGGCGGCTTTGCGGCCTTCCGCTCCACCACCTTGCGGCGCACCGGCTTCGGCTCTTCCTTCTTCTGTTCCTTCGGTTCTTCCACAACGGGCGGCCGCACCGTTGGAAGAGGCACTTCCACATTGTCCAGAAGGGTCAGTTGTTCGACCGCTTCCGGCTGCGGCTCGGGCTCCGGCTTTGGTTCAGGCGGCTGCTCCGGCACGGTCGGTGCGGGCGGCTCCACCACCTCTTCCGGTGTAACCTCCTCTTCCGGAACTGGCGGTTCCGGCGGAGGCTCGACGACCTCCTTGGGTGGCTCCGGCAGCGGTTCCGGCGTGGGCTCCGGCACAGGTTCCGGCGGAGGCTCCTCCACCGGCGTCGTGGTCTCGCTGACCACTTCCTGCGAATCCTGCAATTCCTCGCTGACCACCGTCTCGTCAACGGCAGCAGCCTCCGGCTCGGGCGCCAGCTCGATCATGATGGCAGCGGGCGGTGCCGCATCCGCAGCCTCGATCGGCTCCTGACGCAGCATGACGGCAGCCGCGGCCAGATGGGCCGTGAGCACTGCGAGGCAGGCGCCCGTCCACAATGCCCCTTCGCCGAGGCGGGCGCGGCGGCTTTTCTCCAGGGGCGTCATGGCTTTGCTCCAGCCGCCCCTTCAGATGTCGCTGCGCCCGGTGCCGCATCTTCCAGCGCCGGCTGGGGCAGCGTTTCGAGCCCGACCAGGCCGATCTTCAGATAGCCGGCATCACGCAGCAGGTTCATCACCTGCATGAAATCGCCGTAGCCCACCGCCTTGTCGGCGCGCAGGAAGATGCGGGTGTCCTTGTTGCCCTGCGTCTGCTGCTGCAACTGGCTTGCCAGCGTTTCGCGGGTGACCGCGTCATTCCCCAGGTTCAGGCTCAGATCCTGCTTGATCGTCAGATAGACCGGCTCATCCGGACGCGGAGAGGGCGTGGCCGTGGACGCCGGAAGATCGACATTCACATCCACCGTCGCCAGAGGCGCTGCAACCATGAAAATGATCAGCAGAACGAGCATGACGTCGATGAAAGGCGTCACGTTGATCTCGTGGTTCTCCTGCAGGTCGTCGCCGTGCGACTCGCGAATGCCACCGGCCATGGCTCATTCTCCTGCCACAAGCGAGACCGGCAGCTTGCGCTGGCCCGGTGGAACCTTGCGGAAATCGAGATCGCGGCTGACCAGCCGCTCGACGCCGGCCGCGGCATCGGCCAGCAATTGCCGGTAGCCGGTGATTGACCGCGCGAACATGTTGTAGATGACGACGGCGGGAATGGCCGCCACGAGGCCAATGGCGGTTGCCAGAAGGGCTTCGGCAATGCCCGGCGCCACGACCGCCAGATTGGTCGTCTGGGATTCGGAAATGCCGATAAAGGCGTTCATGATGCCCCAGACAGTGCCGAACAGGCCGACAAAGGGTGCAACGGAGCCGATCGTGGCCAATGCACCGGTGCCGCGCATCATGCGCCGGCCCGCATAGGCCTCGATGCGGCCAAGCGTCGAGGAGACCCGCTCCTTCACGCCGGCATTTTCGGCATGGTCGAGAGCCGGTTCCGAGAGGGCGACCTCGCGGGCCGCTTCACGCAGCATGGCAGCGGCTGGCCCGCCTCTTCCTTCCGTTGCGGAAACCGCCTCCGAGAGGCTGGCCGTCTGCCGGATGATCCGGATCACCTTCTTGGCGCGACGACGGGCGCCCGCCAGTTCCAGAGATTTCGCCAGCCAGACAGTCCAGGTTACCAGCGAGGCCAGGGCAAGGCCGATCATGACGCTTTTCACCACCCAATCGGCGGCAAGGAACATGCCGATGGGAGACAGATCATGCGGAATGTCCGAGCGGCGCTCCGAGGACAGGAGCTGGTTGAAAATATCCTCCGCCTGTTGCGGTACCGTTGCATCCTCTGCCGGCGCCGCCTGATCGCCTTCACCTGCCGGCGCCGTCGGCGTTACCGTCTGGTCCGCGGCGCCTTGCGGTGCGCCTCCTTCTGTGGGCGCTGCCCCTTGCGATGGTGCTGCGTCCTGCGGTGCGGCTGGGGCGGGTGCCGTCGGCGCCTGCCCGGAGGGCGCCTGTGCCGGCGCCGCGGGTGACGAGGCCGATGGCTCCAATGCAGATGGTGCCGCGGCAGATGGTGTAGGCGCAGATGGTGTAGAGGCAGATGGGATTGGGGCAGATGGGGCCGCCGGCGCCGGGCTGGATGGTTCGGCAGCCTGTGGCTGCGTAGACTGCGTGGGCTGGGCCAGGCGCGGCTGGGTTGCCGCTGGGGTCTGAGGAGCCGGCGACGCCTCCTGCGCATTCGCCGCCTGCGCGGCAAGCAAGGCAGCCGCAAGCGCCAGGGCTGGTCTCACCCGAGAGGCGCGTGTGACAACTTCTTGCCGGAAAAGGGCTGGCTTGGCTTGGCGTGGCATGGGCATACTCCGGATAGGAACTCAGGGCGGACACGTCCCGGCAAAGCCCTTTTGCAGGAAGCGCGGCGCCGGCCGCCGAGGTCTGCACCTGCGACGAGCGGTCATGAATGGTGAAGGGGATAATAAACTTGACTGCGTTTAGCAACTATCTATTTGCGCGCAGTCGCACCATTGTGAAGCCAGGCGGCATGATGGGGGGTGAGAAGACATCGTCTCCCTGATCCGGCGCGGATCATCGAGGACGTCCGGCGGCCGGACGCGCCCGGTTTTGCAGCTGGGCCGGAACAAGGCCCGCGGTCCCAGGCAACAGTCTACCCTCATCGACAATTGGCTTGCGCCCCGAAAAACGGAAAGCGCCGGGCATGGAGCCCGGCGCTTCTAAAGGTCACTCCTGCAGCCGACGAGGCAAAACAGGATGATGCAGGCTGGATCAGAGCGTGCGCGTCACATGTTCGACGCGGAAGCACTCGATCGTATCGCCGGCGCGGATATCCTCGTAATTCTCGAAGGCCATGCCGCATTCCTGACCGACCGGCACTTCGGAGACTTCGTCCTTGAAGCGCTTGAGGGTCTTGAGCTTGCCTTCGTGGATGACGACGTTGTCGCGCACCAGGCGAACGCCTGCGCCACGCTCCACTTTGCCTTCCACCACGCGGCAACCGGCGACCTTGCCGACCTTGGTGATGTTGAAGACTTCCAGGATCTCGGCATTGCCGAGGAAGGTCTCGCGCCGCTCCGGAGACAAGAGGCCGGACATCGCAGCCTTCACGTCATCCACCAGATCGTAGATGATGTTGTAGTAGCGAATTTCGGTGCCTGTCCGTTCGGCGGCAGCGCGGGCCTGCGTATTGGCACGCACGTTGAAGCCGATAATGGCGGCATTCGATGCTTCGGCAAGAACGATATCCGATTCTGTCACGCCGCCGACGCCCGAATGAACGATGCGGGCTCGGACTTCGTCGGTCCCAAGCTTGTCCAGGGCGCCGATAATCGCTTCGAGCGAACCCTGAACGTCGCCCTTGATGACCAGCGGGAACTCCTTGAGACCGGAGGTCTGGAGCTGGCTCATCATCTGCTCCAGCGAGCCGCGCGAGCCGGACTGGCGGGCCGCGGCCTTGTCGCGGGCCAGACGCTGGCGGTACTCGGAGATTTCACGCGCACGCGCTTCATTCTCCACCACGGCGAACTTGTCGCCGGCCGCAGGCGTGCCCGAAAGACCGAGGATCTCGACCGGGAGAGCCGGACCGGCCTCCTTCACGTGCTCGCCCTTGTCGTTGACGAGTGCGCGCACACGGCCCCACTGATCGCCGGCCACGATGATCTGGCCCGGCTTCAGCGTTCCCTTCTGCACCAGCACGGTGGCGACCGCACCACGACCACGGTCGAGCTGCGCTTCAACCACGGAGCCTTCGGCCGTCCGGTTCGGATTGGCCTTGAGGTCCAGAACTTCCGCCTGCAGCAGGATGGCTTCCAGGAGCTTGTCCAGATTGGTGCCGTTCTTGGCCGAGACCTGGACTTCCAGAACGTCGCCGCCCATGGATTCCACGAAAACCTCGTGCTGCAGAAGCGCCGTGCGAACCCGCTGCGGATCGGCAGCCGGCTTGTCGATCTTGTTGATCGCCACGATGATCGGCACACCGGCCGCCTTGGCGTGGTTGATCGATTCGATCGTCTGCGGCATGACGCTGTCGTCTGCGGCGACCACCAGAATGGCAATATCCGTCACCTGCGCACCGCGGGCACGCATGGCCGTGAAGGCTGCGTGGCCGGGCGTATCGATGAAGGTGATCTTCTGGCCGTTCTGTTCGACCTGATAGGCACCGATGTGCTGGGTAATGCCGCCGGCTTCGCCAGCCACGACATTCGCCTTGCGGATCGCATCGAGCAGCGAGGTCTTGCCGTGGTCGACGTGACCCATGATGGTGACGACCGGCGGACGCGGCAGCATCTCGCCCGCTTCGTCCGCCACGTTGAAGATGCCTTCTTCAACGTCGGATTCGGAAACGCGCTTGACGGTATGGCCGAATTCGGTCGCGATGAGTTCGGCCAGATCGGCGTCGATGACGTCGCCCGGCTTCATCATCTGGCCTTCCTTCATCAGGTACTTGATGACGTCGACGGCGCGTTCGGACATGCGCTGCGACAGTTCCTGAATGGTGATGGTTTCCGGCAGAATGACTTCGCGCATGACCTTTTCGCGCGTCTCCTGCATCTGGCTGCGGCGGAACTTCTCCTGCCGGCGACGCATGGAGGCGAGCGAACGGCCGCGCGAGGACCCATCGTCCTCCACATCGGCCGTGGTCACCGTCAGCTTGCCACGGCGGCGATCGTCTTCCTTCGGACGGGCCGGAACCTTGGCCGGAGCAGGTGCGACGACCTTACCGCGGCTTGGACCGCCGCGGGCGGGGCCGCGATCATCATCGTCTTCATCGCTGGGCTTGCGGCCACGCACAATTCCGGCAGGCGCCGGGGTTGCGCCGGGAGCGCCAGGGGCCGGGCGGGCAGGCTGCGGACGCGAATCCGCGGTTCTTGCTGCGGCACCGGGAGCGGCAGCCGTGCGGCTCTGGGGCTGGCCGGCATCGGCACGGGCCTGGACGGCATCTGCAGCCGGACCGGTTTCGGCCGATGGCTCCACGGCCGGTGCAGCGGCAGCTTCCGCGGCACGGCGCTCGGCCTCGATGCGAGCCTCTTCGGCGCGACGCTCTTCCTCCACCTTGCGGCGTGCCTCGTCCTCGGCGCGCTGCTTGGCTTCGACCACTTCACGGGCCTGCGCTTCTGCAAGCGCCCGTCGGCGTGCATCCATCTCATTGGCCGACAGGTCGTGCAGAACCGCACCCCGGGGGCGCTCGTTCGGACGCTGCTGGGAGGCCTGCGGACGGTTGCCCTGCTGTGGCGGCCGGTTGCCCTGCTGCGGGGGACGCTGCGAAGTCTGGCTCGGCTGGTGAACGCGCGGCGGCGGGGCCGGCTGCGCCGGGCGCGGCTGCGGAGCAGCCGCCGGCGCTGCAACCGGCTCGGGAGCGCGCTGCGGCTGGGCAGGCGCCGCGGCCACAGGCGTGATAGGCTTTTCATCTTCCGGGCGGATCGGGCGGCGCTTGCGCGTCTCGACCACAACCGCCTTGGTGCGACCGCGACCCATGTCCTGGCGCACAGTTCCCTGAGCCATCCCCGAAGGTTTCAGGGTAAGGGTTTTCTTGCCCGTAACGCTGAGTGTCTTGTCGTCTTTACTGTCGGTCATCCGTTCCTGTTCCTTCCGACAGGAACAGATGAGATCCATCAGGTCCTGTCGTTCAATACGTCTCGTCCATTGCGGCAGCCGGCCTTCGCCGGTGACCGCGTCATGTGTCTGACCGGCCAGCGCCACCATTTGCTCCGGATTGACCGCCATTGCGGTACGTTTCGAGCGTGGTTGCGCGCTTCACTACACCTTCACCTGCCTGTCCGGCAAGCGCCGCGGCATGGATAAAAGCATTCTGGCCCATCAGTTCGTCCATTTCGGCGCTGGCAAAGAGCCGGAAGGAGGGTATGTCCTCGTCCGCATCCGTACCAAGCCGCCAGGCCTTGCGGGCCTGGTCAATCTTTCTCACACCGTCCGCGGCTGCATCCGAGGCATGGAACACGCCCAGAGCCTCGCCGCTGCGAACGGCACTATCCACCTTCATCGCGCCCGACACGAATTGTCCGGCCTTGCGCGCCAGGTTCATCATGCCGATCAGGTCCGCCGCCAAGAGCCGGTCGACCAAGGCCCCGAGATCCTCGGGGGCTTTCACATCCGTCTTGAGCGCCCGGGCAAACAACTTGCGTTGCACCGCCCGGTCCACCAAACCACGGTCAGCCCGAACCCAGCATCCGCGACCAGGCAATTGCCGCTTCAGGTCCGGGACGACCTGTCCGTCCGGTCCGGCCACGAAGCGGATCAGCCGGGCCGGGTCGGTCGCTTCCCGCGTGACGATGCAGGTCCGATCGTTCACGATCATCTCCTCGTCGTCCTCTGGGACCTCGATCGATCTGGAGGATGCCGCGCTCATTCCTGAACAGCGGCGTCCGCCTCCTCGTCCGTGGCTTCCGCGTCGGCGCCCTCTTCCTCCTGGTCGCTCGCCAGATCCTCTTCCGTGATCCAGCCGGCCAGCAGGCGCGCCTGCACGATCATGTTCTCCGCCTCGACGCGCGAGACATCAAACTTCGAGAAGATCCCCTCGAACTTCTTGGTCTCGCCGTCCTTGCGCTCGCTCCAGCCGACCAGATCGTCGGCGGCGCAGCCGGCGAAATCCTCGACCGTCTTGATGCCGTCTTCGCCGAGCGCCACGAGCATCTTGCCCGTCAGACCGTCGATCTGGCGCAATTCGTCCGCAACGCCGAGTTCGCGGCGCTTGGCATCCATTTCCGCCTCGATCCGGTCCAGATAGTCGCGGGCGCGCATCTGGATCTCGCTGGCGGTATCTTCGTCGAAGCCATCGATCGATGCGATCTCGTCCAGTTCGACATAGGCCAGTTCCTCGACCTGCGCGAAACCTTCCGAGGCCAGAACCTGGCCGACCATCTCGTCGACGTCGAGTGCATCCATGAAGAGATTGGTGCGCTCGTTGAATTCCTTCTGGCGGCGCTCGGATTCCTCCTGCTCCGTCATGATATCAATATCCCAGCCGGTCAGCTGCGAGGCAAGACGGACGTTCTGGCCGCGGCGACCGATGGCGAGCGAAAGCTGCTCGTCGGGAACCACGACTTCGATGCGCTCGGCATCTTCGTCCAGGACGACCTTCGCCACTTCCGCCGGCTGCAGCGCATTGACGATGAAGGAAGCGGGATCGGCGGACCAGGGAATGATATCGATCTTCTCGCCCTGCAACTCGCCAACGACGGCCTGGACGCGCGAACCACGCATACCGACGCAGGCACCGACCGGGTCGATGGAACTGTCATTGGAGATGACGGCGATCTTGGCGCGCGAGCCCGGATCGCGGGCGACCGACTTGATCTGGATGATGCCGTCGTAGATTTCCGGCACTTCCATGGTGAACAGCTTCACCATGAATTGCGGATGCGTGCGCGACAGGAAGATCTGCGGACCGCGCTGCTCGCGGCGCACGTCGTAGACATAGGCACGCACACGATCGCCGTATCGCATGTTTTCGCGCGGGATCATCTCGTCGCGGCGGATAATGCCTTCGCCACGGCCGAGATCGACGATGACATTGCCGTATTCGACGCGCTTGACCGTGCCGTTGACGATTTCGCCGACGCGATCCTTGAATTCGTCGAACTGGCGGTCGCGCTCGGCCTCGCGCACCTTCTGGACGATGACCTGCTTGGCGGACTGGGCGGCGATACGGCCGAAATCCATGGGCGGCAGCGGATCGGCAATGAAATCGCCGATGGCGGCATCCGGATTGCGGTCGCGGGCCAGAGCCAGCGGGATCTGGGTGGTGTAGTCTTCGGCGTGGTCCACCACTTCGAGAAGGCGCTGGAGGCGGATTTCGCCGGTCTTGGAATTGATGTCGGCGCGGATATTGCTTTCCGTGCCGTAACGGGAGCGGGCCGCCTTCTGGATCGCATCGGCCATGGCGGCCAGAACGATCTCGCGGTCGATGACCTTTTCGCGCGCCACTGCATCTGCGATCTGCAGAAGTTCAAGTCGGTTCGCACTCACTGCCATTGTTGTCGGTCTCCGTAGATCGAATGTCTCTGCCTGCCGTGTGGCGGGAGAAAAGGGTTCTTTTAGTCTTCGTCGTCTTCGCCGTTCTGGTTGGCGGCCTGGGTCTTCGCCAGCTTGTCCGCCCGCAGCGCATCACGGATGAGATCATCCGTCAGGATCAGCTTCGCCTCCGCCAATGCGGCGTAAGGGACAATCACTTTCGGCTCTTCGCCATAGGCAGCCTGATCGCGTTCAAGCGTGAAACCGTTTTCGTCGGTCGTCGCGATCTTGCCGCGGAAGCGCTTGCGCCCATCCAGGAGGACCGAGGTTTCGCACTTGACCAGATGCCCGACCCATCGCACGAAATCGGATTTGCGCACCATGGGACGATCGATGCCGGGCGACGACACTTCCAGATGATACGCCTTATCGACCGGATCTTCCACATCCAGGACGGGAGAAACCGCCATGGATACGGCTTCGCAGTCCTCGACCGTCATGGTGCCGTCCGAACGCTCGCACATGATCTGCAGCGTGAGGCCGTTCTGATTGAGAAGCCGCACCCGGACGAGGCGATAATCCATCGCCTCCAGCGTCGGCTCGATGATTTCCGCGATCCTGAGGTCGAGACCCGTCTCGACGATGAGACGCGGTTCCTTCTGGCTGTCTTGCATATGGTCTTTCGGCGGTTTCGCCGTCCCGGCGATCAAGTTCCTGAGCCTTATCGCCTAATAAAAAAGAGCGGGTCCTTCGCAGGCCCACCCTTCATCTGACGATCAAGAATTTATCGTCATATACGCGCTGAAGCCGCCAAATGCAAGGCCTTGAGGCGTATCGTCATTTGTTGGCCTTTTCCGCTTGCCCCTCTGCGCCTGGCGGCTACTTTAGCTGACAGCATGAATCACGAAGAGGTGCATCGTGCCCGAGCGGGTTTCTTCTCTGGCGCCTTTCGGCCATCACACATTCCGGACCATATGGATCGCCAGCATCGCCTCGAATTTCGGCGGGCTCATCCAGGCCGTTGGCGCTGCCTGGATGATGACGGCCATCTCCAGCTCGGAAAACATGGTCGCCTTGGTGCAATCCTCGACCGCGCTGCCAATCATGCTGTTCTCGCTTCTGGCCGGAGCGCTCGCCGATAATTTCGACCGGCGCAGCATCATGCTCTGCGCCCAGGGCTTCATGCTGACGGTCTCGATTCTCCTGACCGCTTTCGCCTTTTTCGGCTTGCTAAACCCCTGGCTGCTTCTGAGCTTTACCTTCCTGATCGGCTGCGGCACGGCGCTCAACAATCCGTCCTGGCAGGCCTCGGTCGGCGATATGGTGCCGCGGCCGCTGCTTCCCGCCGCCGTCACGCTCAACAGCGTCGGCTTCAACATCACGCGCAGCCTTGGGCCCGCGATCGGTGGAGCCATCGTGGCGGCCCTCGGCGCCGCTGCAGCTTTTGCGGTCAATTCGCTCAGCTATCTGGCGCTCATCTTCGCTCTCTTGCGCTGGCGTCCCGACGCGCCGACCAGCAAACTGCCGCGCGAAACGCTGGTCCGCGCTCTTTCGGCCGGCTTCGGCTATGTCGCGATGTCGCCGAAGCTTATCAATGTCCTGTTCCGATCGGCGCTGTTCGGGCTCGCCGCCAGCGCCATCCTGGCGCTCCTGCCACTCGTGGCGCGAGACCTGGTGCAAGGCGGCCCCCTCACCTACGGCTTCATGCTCGGTGCCTTCGGCATTGGTGCCGTGGGCGGCGCGGTTCTCAATGCGCGCCTGCGCGAGATCTTGTCCAGCGAGATGATCGTGCGGCTTTCCTTCACCGGGTTCGCCGCCAGCGCCGTGGTCGCCGCTCTGTCCACCTCCATCTGGCTGACCTGTCTCATCCTGCTGATCCCCGGCGCCTGCTGGGTCCTGGCGCTGTCGCTGTTCAACACGACCGTGCAATTGTCGACGCCGCGATGGGTCGTGGGCCGGGCCCTATCCTTCTATCAGACCGCCGCATTCGGCGGGATTGCGGTGGGGAGCTGGATCTGGGGCTCGCTCGCCGAAGATCACGGTGTCGCGGTGTCTCTGCTCTTTTCCAGTCTCGCAATGGTCTTCGGTGCGGCGGTCGGATGGAAATTCGCCTTGCCCTCGCTGGAAACCCTGAACCTCGATCCGGTCAACACCTTCCGCGAGCCCTCCTTGCGCCTCGATCTCCAGCCCAGGAGCGGACCGATCGTTCTCCTGGTCGATTACATCATCCGCGAGGAGAATGTTCCGGAATTCCTCGCCCTGATGTCGGAGCGCCGGCGCATCCGCATTCGCGACGGCGCGCGGCAATGGGCCCTGCTGCGCGACCTGCAGAATCCCGATGTCTGGACAGAAACCTATCACACGGCGACCTGGGCCGATTACGTGCGCCACAACCAGCGCCGGACTCAGGTGGATTCCGAAGTCTGGAGCCGGATCCGCGAGCTGCATGCCGGCCCCGAAGGGCCGAAGGTTCACCGCATGATCGAGCGCCAGGCCATCCCGCCGCGCGATGCCAGCGACGACATCTTCCACAAAGCCTCCCTCGACCTTCACCACTGACAGCAGACGAGACTTGATCATGGCTCAATTTCGTAAAGCCACCCGAGATGATATCGCCGCCATCGTGGCCATGCTGGCCGACGATGCGCTGGGCCATGCGCGCGAGATCGTCTCGGAGCCGGTGGACAAGCGCTATATCGATGCCTTCGACGCGATCGAGGCAGACAAGAACCAGTTTCTGCTGGTCGCCGAAGACGAGACGGGCGAGATTGCCGGCTGCCTGCAGCTGAGTTTCCTGCCTGGCCTTTCGCACAGGGGCATGTGGCGCGGCCAGATCGAAAGCGTTCGCATTGCCAGCAGTCAGCGGGGCAAGGGCCTCGGCGGCGACATGATCCGCTTTGCGATCGACACCTGCCGGGAGCGCGGTTGCGGCTCCGTTCAGCTGACATCGGACAAGCGCAGGAATGATGCGCATCGCTTCTACGAAAACCTCGGCTTCCAGGAGAGCCATTCCGGTTTCAAGCTATCGCTCTGATCGCTTGATCGCTTTGATCGCTTTGATCGCTTGGCGCCGGATGCACGATCTCGTCCGCTGGCACGCCTGATGCCACGTCCGCTGCGACCTCGGTGTCACTTCAGCTTTGCCTTCAGGCCCTCATCGGGAAAACAGGTCGGCGACAAGCCGGATCGCGCCTGCCATTCACCCAGAGAGCGGCGCGTCTTGAAGCCCGCCAGTCCGTCAGCCTTGCCCACGTCGAAGCCCTGGGCCTGCAGGCGTTTCTGCATGGCCAGCACGTCCGACCGCAGCATGCGGCCGACCGATCCCCAGGGCGCCTCGAAAGCTCCTGAACCATAAGCGATGCGATCAGCGAGGTTGCCGATGAACAGTGCATAGAGATCGGAATTATTGTACTCTTTGAGGACGTAGAAGTTCGGCGTCACGAGGAATGTCGGCCCGTGGCGCCCAGCAGGTACCAGCATCATGCCGGAGAGACCGGCTTCATTATCAGGAAACGGCCTGCCATTGACGCGGGCAATGCCGCTCGAGGCCCAGCCGGAAATGGGTTTGGCCCGATCCGGCCCTTCCTGCGCACAGGACACGCCTGCGGGAATGGAGACCTCGAACCCCCAGTCACGCCCGCGCTGCCAGCCTTTCAGGGAGAGGTAATGGGCGATCGAACCCAATGTATCGGGAACGGAATCCCAGATATCGGCCCGCTTGTCGCCGTCGAAGTCGATCGCGTAGCGCACATAGCTGGACGGCATGAACTGCGGCTGGCCAAGGGCGCCGGCCCAGGACCCCTTCATCCGGTCGGGCGTCACGTCGCCGTGCTGGAGAATGCGCAGCGCATCGATGAGCTCGGCGCGGAACATCTCCTTGCGGGTCGACATGAAGGCCTTGGTCGCCAGAACATCGATGGCCGAATAGGGAAGTTTGGCACGTCCATAGCCGGATTCGCGACCCCAGATCGCCACGACGATCGCGCCGGGCACGCCATAGGTCTGCTCGATTTTCCGCAGCGTCGCCGCATGCGTCTTGGCAAGCGTCCTGCCGGTCGCAGCCAGTCCCTGCAGGCGCTGCTCGGAAAAATAGGCCCCGGGCGAGGAGAACTCCGCCTGGCTCTGGTCCCGCTCCTTGGGTGGGGCCGTTCCGGGCGGCACGAGATCCGGCAATGTCCAGTTCAGGCTGATGCCCCTGAAGGCACTTTCGATGACGGCGTCCGAGACACCTGCCTTGCGCGCCTCCGGCGCAAGATCACGCTCAATCCAGGAGCGGAATTGCGCCTCCACTTCGGACTTGGAGGGGGCGGCAAAGGCCGGCACAGGCAGCAGGCTCAGGCCGGCCATCGCGAGTGCAAGGCTGATTTTGCGGCCTCGGCTCAATGCGTGTCGCAGAAACGGTGTCATTGTATTGCCTCCTCCAGTCACCCTTATATCGCGGTGCGGGCGCGCAGCGCCGCAGTCAGCGTGCCTTCGTCGAGGTAATCAAGTTCGCCGCCGACGGGTACGCCATGCGCGAGGCGGGTGATCTTGACCGGCAGGTCGCCCAGGCGATCGGTAATGTAATGGGCGGTGGCCTGTCCCTCGACAGTCGCGTTGACGGCAAGGATGATCTCCCGCACGCCGCCTTCGCTGGCGCGATCGATCAGGCTCTTGATGTTGAGGTCGTCCGGGCCGATGCCGTCCAGCGGCGAGAGCGTTCCGCCGAGAACGTGATAGGCGGCATTCATCGCGCCGGCCCGCTCGAGCGCCCACAGGTCGGAGACATCCTCCACGACGATGATGACGGACTGGTCCCGCCGCTCGTCGGTACAGACGGTGCAGGGGTCGCGCGTATCGACATTGCCGCAGCGCGAGCACACCTTGACCTTGTCATAGGCCTCGCCGAGCGCCAGGGACAGGGGTCCCATGAGCTGTTCGCGCTTCTTGATCAGATGCAGCGCAGCGCGCCGGGCCGAGCGGGGGCCAAGCCCCGGCACCTTGGCGAGCAGCTGGATGAGTTTTTCGATTTCAGGACCGGTGACGCGTTTTGCCATGCGACGCTTTTAGACGATAAGCAGGACGAACGGAATCACACAAGTGAGGCTTCCTCAGATGAAAGTCAGCGCCATCTGCATCGGCACCGCGCAAAGACTGCCGGGCAAAAGCTACAGAACAGGGATTTTCAAGGCGTCGATGACGGGTCCTGTCCTGCTCGATCAGCACGGCCTGCTGGGTGATTCGGTCTGCAACCGCAAGCATCACGGCGGGCCGGACCAGGCCGTTTACGGCATGGGATCGGTGGATATAGACGGCTGGACAGACGAACTCGGCAGGCGGCCGGAGCCCGGCCTGTTTGGCGAGAACCTCATCATCGAAGGGGTCGACAGCCGCAATATCCGCGTGGGTGACCGGTTTGAAACGGGGACGATTCTGCTCGAGGTCACCTCGACGCGCATCCCCTGCGCCACGCTGGCCGCCCGGATGGGTGATGGTGGTTTTGCCAAACGGTTCATGGCCGTTGCCCGGCCGGGCTTCTACTGCCGTGTGCTGAGCCAGGGCCTGATTGGCGCCGGAGAGCCCGTGCATCACGAAGCCTATCCGGATGCGTCGATCAGCATGCCGGACCTGCTTGCGCTGACCCCTCGCAAACTGTCCGACGAGGATCGCGCCCGACTTATTGGCCTGCCGATCAGCGAAAGGCTGCGGCAGGCGCTCAAGACGTGACGTCCGGCTTGGGTGGTCGCAAGCTGCGGCTCTGCGGCCGCGCGTCGATCAGAATGGCAGCTTCATCCCGGGCGGAATCGGCAGGCCGGCGGTCAGTTCGCGGGTTTTCTCGGCGGCGATCGATTCAGCCTTGTCCTTGGCATCCTTGTGCGCGGCGATCACCAGATCTTCGAGGATTTCCACCTCGTCTTCCTTGAAGAGGGATGGATCGATCTTCAGGCCCAGCATTTCGCCCTTGCCGCTCATGCGCACCGTGACAAGCCCGCCTCCCGACGTTCCCTCGACGTCCAGAGCGGCAATTTCTGCCTGCATCTGTTCCATCTTGGCCTGCATTTCCTTGACCTTGCCCATCATGCCCATGATGTCGCGCATCGGATCGCTCCCTTGTTATCCGTCATAAATCGATGTCGTCGCCGGGCAGGATATCGCCCTCATCCGTTTCGATCGTCGTTGGCGGCGCCAGCGCTTCGCTGTCGTCCTCTTCGCTCACCTTGATCCTGACATCCGTCACCCGGGCGCCTGGAAAATGGCTGAGAATGGCGGCGACGTCCGGATCGGCCTTGGCATCGATCAGCCGCGCCTCGCGCGCCTGATTTTCCACCTCCGCAAGGGTCCGCTCGCCTTTGTCGCGGCTGAGAATGACCATCCAGCGGATCTCGGTCCATTCCTCCAGCCGGCGCTGCAGATCGCCGACTATGCTTTTCGGCGCATCCGGCGGAAGGTTGATCTCGAGGCGGCCCGGCTCCAGCTTTACCAGCCGCACGAAATTGCGCAGCAGCGCCCGCAATTTGGGATCCCTGTGCTTCGTGCAGAGATCGGCAATGTCTGAGAGGGATGTGATCGCGGCCTTCGGCGCGGCGGCTGCAGCCGGCTGGCGCGCGGGGCTTGTCTCGGCATGCCCCATGGCCATCGGCTGCGGCGCCGAAGGAACGGCCGCCAGCATGACCGTTGGCCCGCCCGAGGCAGCACCCATGCGCTGCGCGGGAGCGGGATCGGACGCGCGCCCTTCCAAACCGGGGGATGGCGCGGCTGCGGGATTGGACGAGCGAGCAGCAGAAGGACCGGAAAGAGCGCCTCTTGCCCCGCCATTGGCGGAAGACGATGTGCCGGATACGCCCTCTGCGCCGCCAGCCATCAGTTCGGCCACCCGGCGCGCTGCATCTTCCGGCGAGGGAAGATGGGCGGCATGGGCAAGACGGATCAATACCATTTCCGCAGCGCCCGCCGGACGCGAGGAATTTTCCGCCTCCGGAATGCCTTTCAGCAGCATCTGCCACAGGCGGGACAGCGTGGTCACGGCGACCTTGCCGGCAAACTCCGCCCCCTGCACCCGCTCCACTTCGCTCAGCGAGGGATCGTCGGAGGCCTCGGGAATATATTTTATCCGCGTCACCAGATGAGTGAATTCCGCAAGATCGGTCAAGACGACGACGGGATTGGCTCCGGCATCATATTGTTGCGAAAACTCACGCAGGGCCGCCTGCACATCGCCTCTGACGACATGGCCGAAGAGATCGACGATCCGCGCGCGATCGGCAAGGCCGAGCATGGAGCGGACCGTTTCCGCCTGGACGGAGCCGCCGCCATGGGCGATCGCCTGATCGAGAAGGGAGAGACCATCGCGGGCCGAGCCTTCCGCGGCGCGGGCGATCATCGACAGCGCCTCCGGCTCGAAGGAAATAGATTCACGACCGAGAAGGGTTGCAAACAGGCCGACAAGATCCGCCGCGCTGATGCGGCGCAGATCGAAGCGCTGGCAGCGCGACAGAACCGTGATGGGAACCTTGCGGATTTCCGTGGTGGCGAAAATGAATTTTACATGCTCGGGCGGCTCTTCCAGTGTCTTCAGCAGGCCGTTGAAAGCCTGCGTCGACAGCATGTGCACCTCGTCGATGATATAGACCTTGTAGCGCGCCGAGACCGGCCGATAGCGAACCTGCTCGATGATTTCGCGGATGTCGTCGATGCCGGTATGCGAGGCGGCATCCATCTCGATCACGTCGACATGGCGGCCTTCCATGATCGCCTGGCAATGTTCGCCGGGCACACGAATGTCGATGCTGGGCCGGTCGATCTCGTCTGTCTTGTAGTTCAGCGCGCGTGCCAGAATACGGGCCGTGGTCGTCTTGCCGACCCCGCGCACGCCGGTCAGCATATAGGCTTGCGCAATGCGCCCGGTCTCGAAGGCATTGGTCAGGGTCCGGACCATCGGCTCCTGGCCGACCATGAGATCCGAAAAATCCTTGGGACGATATTTGCGCGCCAGCACCAGATAGCCGCCCGCGCTCCCCACTGGGTTCGTTCCCGTCACTGTCAGCCCGGTGTCGCTCATCAGATCCCGCCAGCCCGCTCGGCCATACCGGCCATTGACCAGCCAATCGGCCGGACCGGAAGCTGACCATCCAAGAGTTAGAAGGTGGGAGGCTGGCACGATGACCCGTGCCGGGCTCGTTAGGGCTGCTTCCTTCCGGACCTGACCCGGTTGGCGAGTGGCTCGTCCACCACCAACCTCCCGGGGCACATATCGTCGTTTCACGCAGCAAATGCAAGCCAAGCCGTCAAAAAACTGCTAGCAAGTCAAAAACGCCGGAGGACACATTGAGTGCATTCGAACTGGACGCTCGACTGGAGCGGGACTCGGACCTGATCACTATCCTCAGCCTCTGCCAGGTCCGTCTGCTGAAGGACAGCCGCTGGCCCTGGCTGATGCTGGTGCCGCAGCGGGCGCAGAAGACGGAACTGTTCGAGCTGACGCCGCTCGATCAAGCCTTGCTTACCTTTGAAACCAATCTGGTTGCCGGCGCCCTGAAGCAGGTGACGGGAGCCAGGAAAATCAATGTCGGAGCGCTCGGCAATATCGTCGCGCAGCTGCATGTGCACATCGTTGCACGTCATGAAGGCGATCCCAACTGGCCCGGTCCGATCTGGGGCTTCGGAACGGCCCTGCCCTATGACGACGAGACGAAGCAGAGTTTTGTAAAGGCGCTGAACCAGGCGATAGACGCATGAGCATTTCCCTGTTCGAGACTGACGCGCCGCATCCCGAGGCCAGCCGGCTGACGGCCTTTGCCGGAAACCGGTTGAACCGCGATGCCGAGCACCGCGCGGAAGACTGCCTGGAGCAGGCCGTGGCGCATGAGAGTGCCCATGCGTTCGCATTCGCCGGCGGCAGGCTGGTGCTGAAGCATGACGATCATGTCCTCGACGCGCTGTTTGCCAGGCACGAACTGGCCGGCCTTCATCCCGACAGGGACAGCCTGATCCTGCTCGGCTATCGCCCCAATGGCGAGCCGCGCCTGGCCGTCAGTCTCGACGCGCCGATCGAGAGGCTGGAGGCGCAGTTCAAGATTACCGATGCGCGCTCCGCCTTTCGCGACGGGCTTCTGGACGAGGAGACGCTGGGCGAGGTGGCGCAGGGCCTCAGCCTGATGCACTGGAACAGCGCCCATCGGTTCTGCGGCAAATGCGGCACCAAGACCGAAAGCCGGCTCGGAGGTTACAAGCGCCAATGCCCGCAATGCGGTCACATGATGTTTCCGCGGACCGACCCGGTCGTCATCATGCTCACCGTCGATGTGGAGCAGGACCGCGTCCTGCTGGGCCGCGGCCACCACTTCGCTCCCGGCATGTATTCGACGCTGGCGGGTTTCGTCGAACCAGGCGAAACGATCGAGGATGCGGTGCGCCGCGAAACGCTGGAGGAGTCCGGGATCGAGATCGGCCGCGTGCGCTATCATGCGTCGCAGCCCTGGCCCATGCCGCATTCCTTGATGATCGGCTGCTTCGCCGAGGCCTTGTCGAGCGAAATACGCCGCGATGAGCAGGAGCTTGCGGATTGCCGCTGGTTCTCCCGCGCCGAAATGATCGCCATTCTGGACGCGGACACGACAGGCGAAGGCCCCTTTGCGCCGCCGCCCGGCGCCATAGCCCACCGGCTGATGCGTGACTGGGTTGACTGGCCGCGCCCCGCGGCCGAGGCGGGATAGGCGGAGCTTTCTCTAGGCGGCGTTTTTCAGAACGAAATTCCGGGGCCGGCGTTCCGCGGGTGATCGCCCGGCGGTCGAGGCAAACACAGTGAAAGGCAGCAGGGGGTTGGAATGACGCGCGAGAGACGCCGGCGCATGATCCGCAGCCAGAGGACGTGGACGGGGCTTGCCCTGGTCGCAGCCATTTCCTTCGTTGCAGGCCTGACCGATGCGATCGGCCTGCGCCTCTCCGGCGATTTCGTCTCCTTCATGACGGGAAACACGACGAGGGCCGCGATATCGATTGCTGATGGCGAATGGCATCATGGCATCGTCCTGCTTGGCGCCGTCGCGGTGTTCGTCCTTGGCAATGCGCTCGGCATCGTCACCGCCTACCTCGTTCCGCGCCGGATCTTCGGCGTCCTTGGCTGTGTCGCGCTTCTCCTCGCTCTCGCCGCCCTGATGCAGGACGAGCAGCTTCGCCTTCTTCGCTTCTATTGCGTCGTGCTGTCGATGGGCATGGTGAATGCCACCGTTGAACATATAGAGGGCCTGCCGATCGGATTGACTTATGTCACCGGCGCATTGTCACGGCTTGGCCGCGGCATGGGGCGTTACCTGATGGGCGAGCGAAGCCTCGACTGGAGCATCCAGGCCATTCCCTGGCTCGGCATGATCTCGGGAGCCATAACCGGTGCTGCACTGGGCATCATCCTTGCCGATAAGGCTCTCTTCGTGGCTGCCGGTCTTGCCCTGGCGATCGCCCTGGTCTCGCTTCGCATCCGCAGAGCGCTCCATCGCCGTTTCAACCAGCGCAGTCATGGTCAACATCGCCAGGGCCAGCGCAGCCTCAACAGCGCCCGGCAGGGATAGATCTTGTTTTACATCTCGAAAATCGCCTGGCTGTTGGTGCAGCCTTTGTCCCTCGCCTTTCTCGCCGTCGCTCTTGCGCTGCTTGCGCTTGCCCTCAAACTGCGCCGTCTGGCGGGCGGCTTGGCCTTTCTCTCCGCCCTCATCCTGTTCATGACTTTGTACACGACGAGCGGCAATCTCCTGCTTCAGGCGCTGGAGGATCGCATTCCCCGCCCCGCACCGGAGCCATCGGACATAAGCTGCATCATCATGCTCGGCGGCGGGATCGAGAACGAGGTGATGAGCGCCAGGGGCGGGATCGAGTTCAACGGGGCGGCCGATCGCTACACCGAGACGCTCCGGCTGGCTCTTGCCCACCCGCAGGCCCGGATCCTGGTCTCCGGCGGAGATGGTTCGTTCAGCGGCCGATATCGCGGCGAAGCAGGCGCGGCGGCGGAGTTCTTCTCCGCCTTCGGCATAGACCCGCAAAGGCTGATCGCGGAAAACACATCCCGCAACACCTGGGAGAACCTGCTGAACACTCGCGAGCGTCTCGATGCCGCGGGGTTGCAGGGCTGTCTCCTGGTGACGTCGGCCTTCCACATGCCCCGGGCCATGGCCCTGTTCCGCAAGGCCGGTCTCACCGTCACCCCCTGGCCGGTCGACTACCGTACCAGCGGCAAGGTTACGCCCGGCTTCGACTTTACCCAGCCATCCTTGAATGCCCAGAACAGCGCGACGGCCGTGCGGGAATGGCTGGGTCTTATCGGTTATTCGGCGGCCGGGCGGATCGACTGGCCGTTCTGAGCACGGCTAGCCGGCAGCTCCTCTACTTTCGCGAAATGGTCACCATGCGCGCGCCCCGCACACGTACCGTCATTTCGCAGGGATCGCCGCCCGTCCGGTCACAATAGCGCGGCGCCATCTTGAAGACGAAGACCATATTGCCGAAGCGCTTGATGAACTCATAGCCATAGATCTGGGCGGTGGCGATCATGAAATAGCCGCCCTCCTTGACCTGCAGGTAGAAATTATAGGGGCAGCCATCCTCATTGCAGCCGACGCCCTGCTTGCCGTCGCAGGCGATGTCGCCGTGATTGGCAATGGCGTCGATAATGCCGTCATTGTTGATGTCGAGCCGGGTGATGAAGCTCTCGTCAAACACCGCCTTGGTGCATTTCTGGCGGAAGAAATCCTTTTCATAGATCTCCGGATCGCTCAAAAGCTGTTGCTGTGCCGCAGATAATCCCGGAAACAGGATCGAAGCGATGACATAGGCAATCGCAAAAAGAAATATGCGCACGAGCCTCTTCCTCATAGTGATTCGTCTGCTGATTCGCCGGGCGGTGCAGCGCGGGGAAAATAAAGGGTGCCCGTCTTGTCCCTCCTGGCGATCAGGTCCGTGATCTGCTGTACAGGATCATCATTAAGAAAACTGTGCTTGCGCGACGCTTTCGCCGGAGATGACTGCCAATGAGCCTGTTGACGCTTCTGGATTATGCCGGCGTTGCCCTGTTTGCCGCGACCGGCGCCTTGGCTGCCTCGCGCAAGGAGCTCGACCTGATCGGCTTCCTGTTCTTTGCCGCAGCAACCGGCGTGGGCGGCGGCACCTTGCGCGACCTCGTGCTGGGGCAGGCCCCGGTGTTCTGGGTGAAGGATCCGACCTACCTCATCATCTGCGTCGGCATCGGCATTCTCGTCTTTCTGGCAGCGCACCGGGTCGAATGGCGTTACCGGCTGCTGATCTGGCTCGATGCTATAGGACTGTCTGCCTATAGCGTGATGGGGGCCGCCAAGGGTTTGGCGATCACCGGCTCACCCACCATTGCCATCGTGACCGGGACCATGACCGCCACCTTTGGCGGCATCCTGCGCGATCTGATCGCCAGCGAGCCCTCGATCCTCCTGCGGCCGGAAATCTACGTGACGGCGGCCCTTGCCGGCGCAGGCGCCTTCACGGCCGCGCAACTGCTTGGCGTCCCGCTTCCTTATAGTTCGGCTGCCGGCATTGTGCTTGCCTTCGGACTGCGGGGCGGCGCCATCCATTACGGGTGGACACTGCCGCGATATCGCGCCCGCGCCGGGCGCCCGGCGGATGAGGCCATGAAGAAGAAACAGGATCAGGATTAGGCTCTGCCGCAGGCCGCCGGATCATCTGGTACAGGCCATTAGAGCGTGCAGCCTGGGGGCCCGCCGGAGGTCGAGCTGATCGATGCGCGCAGGCCGTCTGGCCGCGCCATCTCGGGCAATGTCAGGATGTCTTTTCGCGCAGGCGGATGATGACGTCCACATGGGCGATTTCCATGCCTTCCGGCGGCGCAGGAAGATTGCCGATCTCAAGGTTGCTGATCGGAATGTCCAAGACCTCGTTGCGGCCTTCCACGAAGAAATGATGGTGGTCGGAGACATTCGTGTCGAAATAGGTCTTGGCGCTCTCGACGGCCAGGACCCGGATCAGGCCGGCTTCGGTGAACTGGTGAAGCGTATTGTAGACGGTTGCCAGAGAGACGGGCACGCCGGCCGTGGTGGCTTCCTCGTGCAGTTCCTCGACCGTCAGATGGCGGTCGCCCTTGGCGAACAGGAGATCGGCCAGGGCAACGCGCTGGCGCGTCGGACGCAATCCGAAATGCCGCAGTCTGGTTTCAACATCCATATTTGCTCCGGCCATTGGGGGCGCAAGCTCCGTCCAGCAGTAATTCTAGAGTTTCGGATATAACTTTTGAGCCGCGTTCTTTCAATAGCTCCGGGGAATCTTAGCGTTTGGCGCCCGGAGAAATGCAAAAATTGACCGTCACTCCCCTAGTTTGGCCGTTCGGCTTCCTATATGCGGACCAGACTCATCACGAAACCGGCAGCTTAGCGTCTGGTGCCGGTGTCTTGCGCTTCAATTTATAACGGTCTTGCTTTACATACGCAGGAACCGAGGACGAGGGGGACGGACAGACCTCATGGACAGCAGAAAATCCAGTTTTACCTATGACGAACTCATCGCCTGCGCACATGGCGAACTGTTCGGGCCAGGCAATGCCCAGCTCCCTTTGCCTCCGATGCTGATGGTCCACCGGATCACCGAGATTTCCGAAACCGGCGGCGCCTTCGACAAGGGTTTCATCCGGGCAGAGTATGACGTACGGCCCGACGACTGGTATTTTCCCTGTCACTTCGAAGGCAATCCCATCATGCCCGGCTGCCTCGGTCTCGACGGCATGTGGCAGCTTACCGGCTTTTTCCTCGGCTGGCTCGGCGAAGAGGGGCGCGGCATGGCGCTCTCGACCGGCGAGGTGAAATTCAAGGGCATGGTCCGCCCGAATACCAAGCTTCTGGAATACGGGATCGACTTCAAGCGCGTCATGCGCGGTCGACTGGTTCTGGGAACCGCCGACGGATGGCTGAAAGCGGACGGAGAAACCATTTATCAGGCCTCCGATCTTCGTGTAGGGCTTTCCAAGGACAAAGTGGCCTGACGAAGGGTCGGGTCCGCGAACGAAACAAGTAAGGGTTGATCAGATGCGACGGGTAGTTGTCACCGGCCTCGGTGTGGTTTCCTCCATCGGCAACAATGCCGAGGAAGTTACCGCCTCTCTGCGCGATGCCAAGTCCGGCATTTCCTTTTCCGAAGATTTTGCTGAACACGGCTTCAAATGCCAGGTCTGGGGCAAACCGGATATCGACACGACCGATCTGGTCGATCGGCGCGCCATGCGCTTTCTCTCGCAAGGGGGCGCCTGGAACCATGTCGCCATGAAGCAGGCGATCGCCGATGCCGGACTTGACGAGAGCGATTACGCCCAGCAGGAGCGTGTCGGCATCATCATGGGCTCGGGCGGTCCGTCGACCCGAACGCTGATCGAGGCAGCCGAGACGACCATCAAGAACAACAGCCCGAAGCGCATCGGACCCTTTGCCGTTCCCAAGGCCATGTCGTCCACCGCCTCTGCGACGCTTGCGACCTGGTTCAAGATCCATGGCGTCAACTATTCCATCTCGTCCGCCTGCTCCACATCGGCGCATTGCATCGGCAATGCCGTGGAAATGATCCAATGGGGCAAGCAGGACATGATGTTTGCCGGCGGTCACGAGGATCTCGATTGGACCATGTCCAACCTCTTCGACGCCATGGGCGCCATGTCCTCGAAATACAATGATCAGGCCGCCTCCGCCTCGCGCGCCTATGATGTCGATCGCGACGGCTTCGTCATTGCCGGCGGTGCAGGCGTTCTCGTCCTCGAAGAGCTGGAGCGGGCCAAGGCGCGTGGCGCCAAGATCTACGCGGAAGTGGTCGGCTACGGCGCGACCTCCGACGGTTATGACATGGTTGCCCCGTCGGGCGAAGGTGCTGCCCGCTGCATGCGCCAGGCGCTTGCCACGGTGAAGGGCGATGTGGATTACATCAACACGCATGGCACATCGACGCCCGTCGGCGATTCCAAGGAGATCGGCGCCATCCGCGAGGTGTTCGGCGAAAAGATGCCGCATATCCAGTCGACCAAATCCCTGACCGGCCATTCCCTCGGCGCGGCGGGCGTGCAGGAATCGATCTATTCGCTCCTCATGATGCAGGCCGGCTTCATCGGCGAGAGCGCCCATATTCAGACGCTCGATCCGGAATTCGAGGGCGTTCCCATCGTACGCCAGCGCATCGATGACGCGAAGATCGACATCGCGCTTTCCAACTCCTTCGGGTTCGGCGGCACCAACGCTACGCTCGTCTTCCAGCGCTATAACGGATAAGTCCATGAGCGGAATCATGCAGGGTAAGCGCGGCCTCATCATGGGGGTCGCCAACAATCATTCGATCGCCTGGGGCATTTCCAAGGCTGTCGCTGCCCAGGGAGCAGAACTGGCCTTCACCTATCAGGGAGAAGCGCTGGGCCGTCGTGTCAAGCCCCTGGCGGCCGAGGTTCACTCGGATTTCGTCGTGCCCTGCGATGTGGAAGACCTGGCCTCTGTGGACGCCACCTTCGCCGCCATCAAGGAGCGCTGGGGCCGTCTCGACTTCATCGTCCATGCCATCGGCTTTTCCGACAAGAACGAGCTGAAGGGCATGTATTCCGATACGAGCCGCGACAATTTCAGCCGTACCATGGTGATCTCCTGCTTCTCCTTCACGGAAGTCGCCAAGCGGGCAGCAGAGCTCATGGGCGACAACGGCGCCATGCTGACGCTCACCTATGGCGGCTCCATGCGGGTCATTCCCAATTACAACGTTATGGGCGTGGCCAAGGCGGCCCTGGAATCCTCCGTCCGTTACCTGGCCGCCGATTACGGCCCGAAAGGCATTCGCGTCAACGCCATCTCGGCGGGTCCGGTGCGCACCCTTGCAGGCGCCGGGATCTCTGATGCCCGGGCGATCTATTCCTGGAACCAGAAGAACTCCCCGCTGCGGCGCACGGCCACGGTGGAGGACATTGGCGGCTCGGCCCTCTATCTCCTGTCCGATCTGTCGCGCGGCGTGACAGGCGAAATCCATTATGTGGATGCCGGCTACAACATCACCTCGCTGCCGACGCTGGACCGGCTGCGCAATGCCGATAACGAATGATCGGCTCCGCCAAGCCCATGAACAACAAGGCCCGGCCTGCGTGATGCAGACCGGGCCTTCTGCGTTTTATGGAGGCCTCTGGCAGGCGGCCTATTTCCGCGCCTGCAGGACCTTGAAACGGGCATTCCGGCACACTTCGCCGCTTTCCTTGAAGTCGGCAGCCAGCACCTGCTCATAAGGCAGGCCGCGATTGGCCACCATCAGCAATTGACCGCCGATGCGGAGGGCGGAGGCTGCCGCCTTGATGAAGGCCTGGCCCAAAGCCGGATCAGCGGCATGCCCTTCATGGAAGGGCGGGTTCATGATCACGAGATCGTATTTCTCCTTGACCGGCTCCGCCGCCAGATCCTGCCAGAAGAATCGCGTCTGCAGATCCGGGCAGTTGCGGGCGAGGTTGCGCCGGGCATAGTCCAGCGCCCGATGATCCGCCTCGAAAAGGTCGATACGGTTGGTGCGCGGCGAGGCCTCGGCCAGCATGACGGACAAATAGCCCCAGCCGGCCCCGAGATCGGCGGCATTGCCATCGAAATCGCGACGCAAGCGGCTGGCAAGCAATTCCGATCCGGGGTCAATCCGATCATGGGAAAAGGTTCCGGGCACGGCTTCGAAGCGGTCCTCGATAAGCTGCGGCTGTTTGGCAAGCTTGGCAATCGCCGCTGCGACATCGTCCGGCCGGGTGAACCAGGCAACGACGCCGTGATATTTCGGCATATGCTCGACAGACAGGCCGAGATTGGCAAGCAACTTGCGCAGCGGCTGGATGCCGTCTTCCTTGGAACCCGCCAGAACGATCAAGCCGCCCGGCCGCACACGGGTCAGCGCCTGGGCAACATTGTCTTCGTTCTCGCCCTTGTGCTTGCCGCAGAGAATGAGGGCGCCGTCATAGGCCTCTCCTTCCACATTTGGCACCACATATGCGCCAGCCGTGCTCAGCGGTCGAAACAGCGGCCGCAGAGGCTGCACGTTGACGATATTGGCGGCGAAACCGTCGGGCAGGCGCGGGCCGGCTTCGGCGGCGAGAAACAGAATGCGCTCACCCTCGGCGGGAACCGGCAGAGTGCCCGTCGCGAAAGGATGAAAAAGGGTCTTGACGGCATCGCGGATCATGATGGTCTTCCGGATCTTCTATAGCAAAAAGGGGCGCGGAAACCTCCCGCACCCCAGGAACATGGAAAAAGGGCCTAAAGGCTTATTCGGCTGCTTCGCCGCCTTCGGCCTTCTTGATTTCCTGGCCGGTGGCCTGGTCGACGACCTTCATCGACAGGCGAACCTTGCCGCGCTCGTCAAAGCCCATCAGCTTGACCCAGACCTTGTCGCCTTCCTTGACGACGTCGGAGGTCTTGGCAACGCGCTCGGACGCGAGCTGCGAGATATGGACGAGGCCGTCGCGGGCACCGAAGAAGTTGACGAAAGCGCCGAAGTCGGCGGTCTTCACGACTGTGCCTTCGTAGATGGCGCCGACTTCCGGTTCTGCCACGATCGAATGGATCCACTTGCGGGCCGCTTCGATCTCCTTGCCGGAAGCAGAGGCGATCTTGACCGTGCCATCATCTTCGATGTTGATCTTGGCGCCGGTCTTTTCGACGATTTCGCGGATGACCTTACCGCCCGAGCCGATGACTTCACGGATCTTGTCGACCGGGATGTTCATGACTTCGATTCGCGGAGCGAATTCGCCGAGCTGGCCACGGCTTTCCGAAAGAGCATTCGCCATTTCGCCGAGGATGTGCTTGCGGCCGCCCTGCGCCTGGCTGAGCGCGACCTTCATGATCTCTTCGGTGATACCGGCGATCTTGATGTCCATCTGCAGCGAGGTGATGCCGGCTTCCGTTCCGGCAACCTTGAAGTCCATGTCGCCGAGGTGATCCTCGTCGCCGAGGATATCGGACAGGACCGCAAAGCGATCGCCTTCGAGGATCAGGCCCATTGCGATACCGGCCACCGGCTTTGCCAGCGGAACGCCGGCATCCATGAGGGCAAGCGAGGTGCCGCAAACGGTTGCCATGGAGGACGAGCCGTTGGATTCGGTGATTTCCGAGACAACGCGCAGCGTGTAGGGGAACTGTTCCGGGGTCGGCAGCATCGGGTGAATTGCGCGCCATGCCAGCTTGCCGTGGCCGATTTCGCGGCGGCCCGGAGAGCCCATGCGGCCGGTCTCACCGACGGAATAGGGCGGGAAGTTGTAGTGGAGCATGAACTGCTCCTTGTACATGCCCGTCAGGCTGTCGACATACTGCTCGTCTTCGCCGGTTCCCAGCGTTGCAACCACCAGCGCCTGGGTTTCACCGCGGGTGAAGAGCGCCGAGCCGTGGGTACGCGGCAGGAGGCCGACTTCCGAAACGATCGGACGGACGGTTTCCAGGTCGCGGCCATCGATACGGCTCTTGGTGTCGAGAATGTTCCAGCGAACGATCTTGGCCTGCAGGTGCTTGAAGACGGAACCGACGACTTCCGGCGAATACTTGGCTTCGCCTTCCGCGGGCAGGAAATGCGCCTTGACCTTTGCCTTGACGGCATCGACGGCGGCGTATCGATCAGCCTTCTGGGTGATCTTGTAGGCATCGCGCAGCTCGGCCTCGGCGAGCTTCAGCATTTCGGCTTCGAGTTCGGAATGATCTTCCGGTTCGAATTCGCGCGGCTCCTTGGCGGCAACTTCAGCGAGCTTGATGATGGCGTCGATGACCGGCTGGAAGCCCTTGTGGCCGAACATGACGGCGCCGAGCATGACCTCTTCGTTCAGCTCCTTGGCTTCCGACTCGACCATCAGCACGGCGTCAGACGTGCCGGCGACGACGAGATCGAGCGTCGATTCGTCCATCTCATCCAGATGCGGGTTCAGTACATATTCGCCGTTGATATAGCCGACGCGCGCGCCGCCCACCGGGCCCATGAAGGGAACGCCGGACAGCGTCAATGCGGCCGAGGTGGCAACCATGGCCAGAACGTCCGGATTGTTCTCCAGGTCATGCTGGATCACGGTGACGACGACCTGCGTGTCGTTCTTGTAGCCTTCCGGGAAAAGCGGACGGATCGGCCGGTCGATCAGGCGGGAAACGAGCGTCTCGTTTTCCGAAGGACGGCCTTCACGCTTGAAATAGCCGCCGGGGATCTTGCCGGCTGCATAGGTCTTTTCCTGGTAGTTGACGGTCAGCGGGAAGAAGTCCTGGCCCGGCTTCGGCTCCTTGGCCGAAACGACGGTGGCCAGAACAACGGTCTCGCCATAGGAGGCCATGACGGCGCCATCGGCCTGGCGGGCGACTTTGCCGGTTTCAAGCTTGAGCGGGCGACCGGCCCATTCGATTTCGACGGAATGCGTGTTGAACATGATTTGAAGTCCTTCTTGCGCGGCGGCGGCGCCTCTTCCGAAAAAGAGGACGGCTCTTTAGCCGGCGCTTCATGTGACGCGATCACGGGCAAGACAACGGGAGGCTTTCATCGGTTCGCAGCACGTGCCGAACCCGAAAAGGGACGGCGGGCTCTTTATTCCCGACCGTCGCGCGCCGCGTGGCAAACACGGCGAAAGCATCCGGCAATCCTGCCCCATGACAGGTCATCGGTTACGTTTGGCAGGACCGGCCCATCCGGGCCCGCCAGGAAAACCACCCTTTGCGGGCGGGAACAGCTCCGGACGCGTCTTCCGCTCCGGATGAACGTTCGGCGGACGATCCTTGCAAGACCGCCCGCCGAATGTGTGTCTTAGCGACGGATACCGAGGCTCGCAATGAGCTTCGTGTAGCGAGCTTCGTCCTTCTTCTTCAGGTAATCGAGAAGCGAACGGCGGCTCGAAACCATCTTGAGGAGACCACGACGCGAGTGGTTGTCCTTCTTGTGGCCCTTGAAGTGTTCGGTGAGGTTGTTGATCCGCTCGGTCAGGACAGCAACCTGGACTTCCGGCGAACCGGTATCGCCTTCGGCGGTTGCGTATTCCTTGATGAGGGCAGCCTTACGCTCTGCAGTGATCGACATCGGACAATCCTTTCTGATGTGAGGAATTGAGGGACGCCACAAGCCGGGATGTCGTCCAGCTTCGGCCATGAAAGCAAGGAACGGCCCGCATTGCAGGCCGCCTAGCTGGCGCTGCCTATACCCCATCCGGGCCCCAAAGCAAAGCGGAATGTTCCGGCACGTGTTCCGTCACCTGTTCCGGCAAGCCTATCGCCTCTGCCGGCGCAACCGCATTCAGCCGAAGACCCGCTTCGGGCGGAACTCGCCCTGGCCGATCTCGCCGATGGCAACCAGCCTGCCCTCGGCAAGCGCCACGGCCTCGGCTTCCGCCACCGGCGCATCGCGGCCGCGCAGGAGGATCGGATTACCCATGCGCAGGCGATGCGCCTGATCCCCGGTGATCCGGATCTGCGGCAAGGCGGAAAGGGCTTCGCTGGTATCGACCAGGAAGGCATCGAGCGCGGCCAGGCGCTCGTCCCGATCCTCGATCTCCTCCAACGCCACGAGCGAGGCCAACGGCACCATCGTCTCCTCGGCGAAAGGGGCGACAAAGCTGCGCCGCAGACCGGAAATATGGCCGTAGCAGCCCAGCGCTCGGCCGAAATCGCGTGCCAGCGAGCGCACATAGGTGCCCTTGCCGCATTCGACCTCGAAAAACGCCCGGTCGGCCTCGGCCTTCAGCAAGGTCAGCCGGTGGATCTCCACCTCGCGTGAGGGAATGTCGACGGTTTCGCCGTCGCGGGCAAGATCATAGGCCCGCTCGCCGCCGATCTTGATGGCGGAAAACTGCGGCGGGATCTGGCTGATGATGCCCGTGTAATCCGGCAGCAGGGCACGGATCTCGTCCTCTGCGGGCCGGTTCGCGGAGATCTGCGTCACCTCGCCTTCCAGATCGTCAGTCGAGCGCTCCTCGCCCCAGGTCACGGTGAATTCGTAGATCTTGCGGCCGTCCATGACATAGGGAACGGTCTTGGTGGCATCGCCGAGCGCGATCGGCAGCATGCCGGAGGCGAGCGGATCGAGCGTGCCCGCATGGCCGGCCTTTTGCGCATTGAACAGCCACTTGATCTTGCCGACGGCTTCGGTGGAGCCGAAATCGACCGGCTTGTCGAGGATCAGCCAGCCGGAGACCGGCCGTCCCTTGGGTTTGCGGGGTTTGGACATTGTGCTCTTTGTCTGGTTATTCTTGTTCGTCTTCGCCCGGCTCGCCGGCAAGATCGCGCTGCACTTCAGGCGACCGCAGCAGCTCGTCGATCTTCTTGTAATTGTCGAAGCTGGTATCGTCCCGGAAGCGGATATCGGGCATGTATTTCATCTGGCGCAAGGCGCCGGCCAGCCGTCCACGAATGAATTTCGCGTTGCGGTTCAGGGCCTCGATGACCTTGGCATGGTCAGCCACGCCCAGCGGCGTCACATAGGCGGTGGCGATCTTCAGATCCGGCGACATGCGCACTTCGGAGACCGAGATCACGGTCTTTTCAAGAAGGTCGTCGCGAACCTCTCCCCGTTGCAGCACCTGGGTGACGGCGGCGCGGACCTGTTCGCCAACACGCAGCATGCGCTGCGACGGCGCGGACGATGTAGCTTTGCTCATTGTTGTTTTTCTTTCCTTCGGCCGTTCTTCAAGTCCGGATGATAGCAAATTCCAGACCGGATGGCGCGGACAGGCGTGCTCCATGCCCTCAGTTGACGCAAAGGTCAAGGTTTTCGGCCATGCGGGGACGGTCCAACGGCCAGGCAAGATTAGCCTGACGCAAAGATCATCTTGACCTTTCAGCGAAGTTTGCCATTTTCATGAGCGTCTCCCCGAACTCTGCCACACGTGTCAGCGGGGATCGAACTTTGGTGCCGGGCCCCTCTGGCGAGAGTTTACGGCGCTCTCGCGATGTCGGTACCGCCTGCAAGATCAGCCGGCGGATTAACATACCCATGCAAATTTTCCACATCCGGTTCTCGGGTGCCGCTTCGTGCGCGCAGCCGTCCCGCCCACTCGTTACGCATTGCGCCGGCGGGGTGGCACAATGAGCCAGCCCACCACCCACCATAGCGCGCTCGGCTATTTCCGCTGGGCCTTCATCGTCACGATCATCGGCCTCATCCTTGGTGGCGTCCTCGGATGGCAAACCACCGGCACTTTGGGCGGCATGCTCACCGTCTTCTTCATCTGCGCCGTGCTGGCGGTGCTGGAAATCTCGCTGTCCTTCGACAATGCGATCGTCAATGCCAACAAGCTGAAGGACATGACACCGGTCTGGCAGCACCGGTTCCTGACCTGGGGCATTCTGATCGCGGTGTTCGGAATGCGCATCGTCTTCCCGCTCCTGATCGTCGTCATCGCCGCCGGCATCGGCCCGATCGACGCCATCATTCTGGCGGCCGCACAGCCGGAAGAATATGCGCGCATCATGAATGACGCCCATTTGCCGATCGCGGCCTTTGGCGGCACCTTCCTGATGATGGTCGGCCTCACCTTCTTCTTCAACCATGAAAAGGATGTGCACTGGGTCGAATTCATCGAAAGCCGCATCGCGCGCTTTGCCACGATCAAGGGCGTGGAAATCGCCTTCGTCCTCCTTTTGATCATGCTGTTTTCGCAGCTCCTGCCGGAGGCGGAAGCGTCCACCTTCGTCTATTCGGCGGTCTATGGTCTGCTGACATTCCTCTTGGTGGAAGTGCTGGGCGGCGCATTGGATGCCTCGCAGAAAACCATGAGCGAAGCCGCCAAAGGCGGACTTGGCGCCTTCATCTATCTCGAAGTGCTGGATGCGAGCTTCTCCTTCGACGGCGTCATCGGCGCTTTCGCCCTTACACAGAACCTCTTCATCATTGCCATCGGCCTTGGGATCGGAGCCATGTATGTCCGTTCCATGACGATCATGCTGGTGGAAAAGGGCACGCTCGCCGAATACCGCTATCTGGAACATGGCGCTTTCTACGCCATCCTGATCCTGTCGGTGATCATGTATATCCAGACCCTCTACCACATTCCGGAAGTCATCACCGGTCTGGGAGGCGCCGGCCTGATCGGTCTCTCCCTCTGGTCGTCCATTCGCCATAACCGTATGGAACGCCGGCAGGCAGACGATCTCGACCTGCATCAGGGCGTCTAGGCTACCACCATGAAGAAGCAGGCGGCCTTTTGGGGCCGCCTGCCAGCCAATGGCGCTCACCGTCGAAAAGATGACTTTTCAAAGAAGGAATAAATAGGGTATCGAGACAGAGGAATGAGAGCCTATGTCTGCGAAAGGAGTCCCTCAGATGGACCAGCCCGTTCAAACCCCTGCCCAGCCGCCACGCCAGCGCCCCCAGCTGCCCTCCTGGACGCTCACTGTGGTAGACGCCTTTGATATTTCGCCCAGCATGCGCCGCGTGCTGTTCACGACGGACCGGATCGCCGACTTCTCCTATAAAGCCGGTCAGGACATCGTCCTGTTTCTGCCGGACCCGACCGGAGAACACGGGCGGCGTCACTACACTGTTCGGGCGCGCGACCGTCAGACCGGCACCATTGCCGTCGATTTTGTCATGCATGGCGATACTCTGGGGCCGAAATTTGCCCGCGACGCCCGGGCCGGCGATACGGTGGAGGTGAAGGGTCCGCGCGGACGCATCGTCTTCAATCCGGAAGCCGACTGGCACCTGATGACCGGCGACGAGACCTGCATTCCCGGCCTGCTGCACATTCTGGAAGATCTGCCGGAGGGCGCGCGCGCCTTTGCCTTCATCGAAGTGCAGGATGCCTCCTGGCATCAGGCGGTCGAAACTAGGGGCGATGTCACGATGGAATGGATCGACCGGGGTGCCGTCGCAGCCGGACCGAGCAGCATCATGCTCGACCGGATCGCAGCTTTCGCTCTGCCGGAAGGCCGCGGCCAGGCGCTGATCATCGGCGAAACCAGCAATGTCCGCGCCCAGCGGCATCACCTGATCGAGCGTGGCCTGTCGCGCGACCAGATCGCGTCCGAAGGCTACTGGCGACCGGGCCGCAATGGCGGCCACGACCACGTCGATGACTGATCGCTGGACCTGCTCTAGAACAGCGCGGCATCGAGGTCGTCGTCCGACAGGACCGTCAGCGGCGCCTCGTCGGGTGCCGCGGTTCCAAGCACCGCCGCATGCAATTCGCGTTCAGACGCCATGGTATAGAGCCTGTTGATGCGGCCGCCCAGGACCTCGATGGCCGCTTCCAGCCCTTCGGTGCTGCAGCTTTGGTTCGGCATCAGCCGGATCTCGTCAGCGCAGCGGCTCAGCAGATCACCGAGTTCAGCCTGGAAATTCAACCGCGACAGGGCGATGTCCATCTGTTCGACGCCTCTCTGCCCGTCGCCGCTCATCCGCAAAAGATCGCTGTCCATCCGCTGGCACACCGTGCGAATGCGCTCGAGCGCGGCGTCGAGCCGCGCATCCAGACCGGCAACCTCAACATCCTCGCCCGGATCGCCGATCAGCATCTGCGCCGCCGTCTCCAGTCCCTTCAGCTCAAGAAGGGTCTTCTCGGCCACTTCATCGAGCTGGCCGGCAAAGCTGCGCAATTCGGCAGTGACCACATTGATCGCCTTGCCCTCTTCGCCGATCTTGCCGCAGCGCAGATTGGTGTTGAGCGCCATGTAGTGAATGTCGCTGCGCACGAGCTGGACCAGGCTAATGCTCTGGAGCAGCGTCTTGACCGCGCTGATGGTCTGCTTCGTCATCGAATCGGCCTCGCCGGCGACCTTTTCGATGTCGACCACGGCGTGGCGCGCATCGGAAACGCCGGCCTCGAGCCTGCGCATGGGGTGATCGTTTTCGTCACCGTCCAGGCACAGCATCGAACTCTGGACCGCCGTAATGTCTTGCAGGTCGGAGCGGAAGCTTGCAATCGTCTGGACGATCTTGCGGGTATCGCGGTCGAAATCGGCGCGCGACTGATCGAGCTGCGCAGAGACGAGGTTCGAAATGATATGCGTCAGACGCTGCCTTTGCTCGCCCGTCAGGGCGGCGGCGTCACCGGATTGCAGGTAATCGTCCAGCAGGTCGAAGCTCGCCTGGCAATGCTCGATGCGCTGGCGGGTGATATCGCCCACCTGCATGGACGACAGGACGGCGGCAAGCTTGGTCTGGACGCCCATGGCAATCGCCTTCACCTGGTCGGCGCGCTGGCACAGGGTCTCCCGCTGGAGGCTCAGCTGGTCCATCCCTGTCGTCAGTCCCCTGACGATGTGCGGAACGCTCTGGCTGTAGCGGCTGATGGTTTCCTCGCCCTTGACGATCACCGGGCCAATGCCGGATCCCAGTTCCGTCAGTTGCGTCGAGAAGCGGCTGACCTGATCGCTGCCTTCCTGGATGCGCTGCAGGATCTCTTCGGCGAAACCGGAAAAATCGGCTATGCCCGCGCCGGTAATCTTGGCGGTGACCGCAAAGGTCCGGAGGTAGCGCAGGGTCTCCTGCATGCTCGCCACATGCGGCCGAACGAGGCCTTGTGCCGTCGCGATCTCGCGGAAGCGGGTCTGGCGGGAGGCTTCGGCCTTCATCAGCGCCTGCAGGGCGCTCGCCGTCGCGCCAAGCTCTTCGAGCGTGGTGCGGGCGGTGGTTTCGTCCAGCGACCCGGTCAGGTCGTCGACCGATGCAATCATCTTGTTAAGGATGTCGAGGACGGAGAGGAGAACGGCGCCGCCATCCAGGAAGCGCTGCTCGATCTGGGACCGCGCCTCTTCCATAACGGCAGACGGGCCGTGGGACCGGCTGTCGGCAGCGCTCCAGGCTTTCATCGCATTCGACACCACTGATTAGCCTCCACACCATCTGATTGCAGTCTTCCACCGGACAGGAATAAATCCCCTCGGAGAAAAAAGGCCCGTGCACAAGACGTGCGGGTGCCGCTGCCTGACATCACATGTACAGTCGGGTCGTTAAGAACTTACAAAGTGAAGGGCTTCGACACGAATCGCTGGTTAACGGTCCATTACTGACATGGTCCGGCTTTTCGGTCTCACTCTTTCCAAGTGAAAATTTGTCTTACTATCTTAGAGGCTTGTTAATCATCGCCTATCATCTTTTCCGTGTATTTTTGCATACTGACAGAGGCGGGACGCGGGACCGATGGACCAGAACTGTATTGCGCTACGCCTTGACGGCAATCTCACGCTCCGGTCGATTTCGGCGCATCAGGAGAGGCTTCTGTCTGCTCTGTCGCAGCACGGTTTGGTTGAGCTCGACCTTGCCGGTGATGCGCAATTCGATCTGAGTTTTCTGCAGCTTTTGGAATCGGCCCGCATTTATGCGGGCACGGCCGGCCGTGTTGTCCGCCTGTCGCGTGCCGCCGATGGCAGCCTTCTCGATCTTCTGGATCGGGCCGGCTTTCTCTCGGCCATGACGGCTCAGGACCGGCACTTCTGGCTTCATGAAGGAGTAACCGCATGACCGCCCGCATCCTCACCGTCGACGATTCCGCCAGCATCCGGCTGACCACGCGCGTGGCCCTTTCCAATGCCGGCTACAGCGTCACCGAGGCGGTGGATGGCCGGGACGGGCTTGCCAAACTGTCCGCTGGCCAGTTCGACCTCGTCGTGACCGATCTGAACATGCCCAATATGGACGGGCTGACGATGATCCGCGAGCTGCGCAAGATCCCGGCCTTGATGGGCGTGCCGGTGATCTTTCTCACCACCGAATCCGACAATGAACTGAAGGCGCAGGCGAAAGCCGCCGGCGCGACCGGCTGGCTCACCAAGCCGTTCGATCCGGAAAGCCTCGTCAAGATCGCCAAGAAAGTGCTCGGCCGATGAGTTTCCCCGATCCGATCGCCGTCTTCCGCACCGAGGCTGCCGAGCTTCTCGAGCAGGTGGAACAGGGTCTTCTCGACCTCAACCACGACCTTGCCGACAAGGAGCAGGTGGATGCGGTCTTTCGCGGTCTGCATACGCTCAAAGGCTCCGGCGCCATGTTCGGCTTCGAGGCGCTTGCCGCCTTCACCCATCATTGCGAGACCGCCTTCGACCAGGTGCGCAAGGGCCTGGTGCCGGCAACGCACGATCTCGTCACCGCCGTGCTCGGCGCCACCGACCATATGCGGGCACTCATCGAGGTGCCGGGCGGCCAGCATGACGAGATGAGCGAGACCCTGCTGGCGCGCCTGCGCTGCGCGGTTGCCGCCGCCGCGGGAGGTGCCGGAAAGGAAGGGGGCAAGGATGGGGGCATGGATGGAGCCGATGAGCCCGGCGGACCTTGTGCCGCAGATGGCGCTGCGCCGGCCCCGCTCCCGACCTCTGTCTCCGCCCCTGGATCCACCCCTGGCTCAACCTCTGTCTCTGGCCCTGTCTCTGCCTCTTCGTCCGGACCCGCCGGTCAGGCCGTGACCTATCGCATCCGCTTTCGCCTGCCACAGAATGCCATGGCCAATGGCACCAATCCGCTCGGCCTGCTCGACGAGCTGAGGGAGCTCGGCGCCTGCACCGTCCTGGCTGATATCAGCCCTGTTCCCGCCATCGATACGCTGGTCGCCACCGATCTCTACATCGGCTGGACGCTGGAGCTTGTCACCGACAAGCCGCGCTCGGCCATCGACGACGTGTTCATCTTCGTCATGGACGATATGGAGCTTTCGGTGAGCCTGGCCCCTGCGCCGGACAACGATACAGCGCCGACGATTGCCGCATCCCAGCCTTCCGTATCCGAGCCTGCCGTATCCGAGCCTGCCGTACCCGAGCCTGCCGTACCCGAGCCTGCCGCCGATGGCCCCGCTGCAGCGGCCGCGCCGGATGCGCCTTCGGCCTCCATCACCGCTTTTTCGGCCCCGTCCGTTGGCGCCTCCCCGGCGCCTGCATCTTCAGCGTCTTTGGCGACCTCCCCCGCTTCTCCTTCAGGGCGCGCCGCGGCGCCTGCCGATGCCAAGCAGCAGAAGGCTGCCGAGAATGTCCGCGTGCCGGCCGAACGGCTGGACGAGCTGATGGACCGGGTCGGCGAGCTGGTGATTGCCCAGTCGCGCCTCAGCCAGCTCGCCGGCTCTAGCGGCGACCTGATGCTGCGCGCCGTCTCCGAGGATGTCGAGCGCCTGTCGGGCGAGCTGCGCGACACGATGATGGTGCTGCGCATGGTGCCGGTGGCCCAGCTCTTCGGCCGCTTCCGCCGCCTCGTCCATGATCTGGCCATCGAGACCGGCAAGGTGATCGAGCTCGTCACCGAAGGCGAAACCACAGAGGTCGACAAGAGCGTCATCGAGCGGCTGGCCGATCCGCTCGTGCATCTGGTGCGCAATTCCTGCGATCACGGGCTGGAAAGCGCCGGGGAACGGCGCGCAAGCGGCAAATCGCCCACCGGCCGCATCCTGCTGGCCGCTCGCCAGCAGGCCGGCGAGGTCATCATCACCATCAAGGATGACGGCCGCGGCATCGACCGCGAGCGGGTGCGCGCCAAGGCCGAAAGCTCCGGCATCATCGCCGCCAATGCCACGCTTTCCGACCAGGACCTGCTGCAGCTGATCTTCCAGCCGGGCTTCTCCACCGCCCAGCAGGTCACCAACCTGTCCGGCCGCGGCGTCGGCATGGATGTCGTCAAGCGCACCGTGGATGCGCTGCGCGGCACCATCAATGTCGTCTCCAGGCCCGGCCAGGGCTCCGAGATCGCGCTCGCCATCCCGCTGACGCTGGCCATCATCGACGGCCTGCTCGTGCGCGTCGGCACGGGCCGCTACGTCATCCCGCTGTCCGCCGTCGAGGAATGTCTCGAACTCTCCGTCGAAGACGACATGCGCTCGCGCGGGCGAAGCTTCATCTCGCTGCGCGACAGCCTGGTCCCCTTCATCCGCCTGCGCGATCTTTTCCAGACCGGCACAAAGCCCGATCCCTTCCAGAAGGTCGTCGTCATCTCCACCGGCGCCGAGCGCGTCGGCCTCGTCGTCGACCAGATCATCGGCGACCACCAGACCGTGATCAAGGCCATGTCCAAGCTGCATCACGACGTCGTCACCTTCTCCGGTGCGACCATTCTCGGCGATGGCGGCGTCGCCCTCATTCTCGATGTCGCCCATCTCGTGGCGGCCGGTCAGCAACAGGAGGCGCATTTGCGCGCGGCAGGATGAGCGAAGCATTGCGCAAGCTACCAGACCATCTTTGGGAAGGCCGCCAGGAGATCGAGGTCCTCGCCTTCGAGATCGCCGGCGAAATGTTCGCGCTCGAGGCGGTGAAAGTCCAGGAAATCCTCGACCTTCTGCCCGAAACCCCGGTGCCCGGCGCCAAGCCCTTCGTCGCAAGCGTCATCAACTTCCGCGGCAAGGTCATCCCGCTGGCCGATATCCGGCTCGCCTTCGGCATGGAGGCAACCACCACCACCATCGACAGCCGCATCATCGTCATCGAACTCGATCTCGACGGCGAGCCGACCTTGACCGGAATCCGGACCGACAAGGTCCACGAGGTCACCACACTCGAACAGGCCAATGGCGAACCGCCGCCCAGCGTCGGAATGCGCTGGAGGCCAGACTTCATCGACTGCCTCGTCAGACGTCAGGGCGAGTTCATCATCATTCCAAACCTCAAGACCATCTTCTCCGCTCAGAAGGAGCGGAATCTATCTCAAGGCCACCCGGCCGCATCGCCAGACTGAAGGGTTACCATGCGAGCTACAATCAAACTCAAACTGGCCGCCGCGTTCGGCTTCGTCATCGCAATGCTGATCGCGGTTGCCGCGCTCGGTGTCATCAGCCTCGGAAATCTGAATGACACGCTGGAACAGGTGGTCGAAGGACCGGCAGCGCGCCTCAGCCTTGCCCAGCAGATGAGCGGCGCCCAGCTGCAGCAGCTGCGCCAGCAGAAGAATATGCTCCTGGCCGCCACCGCGGAAGAGATCAACGGCGCGATCGCCAAGGGCGATGCAGCGCGCAAGGAATTCGATACCTCCTTCAATGCCGTCCTGGCCAAGGCCACCGAACAGGGCATGGTGATGTGGAACAGGCTGCGGGACCTGGAACAGGATTATCGCAAGCAGGAAGACCAGATCCGCGCCCTGGTCCAGTCTGGCAACCAGCCGGAGGCACTGCGCGTCTCCAATACCACGAACCGCGCGACGACGACCGAGATCGACAAGCTTTTCGAGGATGTGGTTGCCTTGGAAACGGCGCGGCTCGCCGAGGCCAAGGAAACGGCAGCGGCTGATTACGTACAGACGCGCACCATCATGCTGGCCGTGGCGGCAGGCGCCCTGTTGATTGCAGTGATTGCGGCCTTCTGGATCGCCATGTCGATCAACAATGGTCTGCGCAGCGCCGTTGCCGCCGTACAGAGCGTTGCCGATGGCGATCTCTCCTCCAATGCCAAGATCACGACGCGCGACGAAATCGGCGAACTTCTCGGCTATGTCAATTCGATGATCGAACGCCTGCGGGCGGTGGTGGGCGACGCGCTGTCGGCCTCCGACAATGTCTCCTCCGGCAGCCAGGAATTGTCGGCAAGCTCGGAACAGCTGAGCCAGGGCGCGACCGAACAGGCCTCGGCGGCCGAACAGGCCTCCTCCTCGATGGAAGAAATGGCGGCCAATATCAAGCAGAACGCCGAAAATGCCAGCCAGACGGAGAAGATCGCCCGCCAGTCGTCGCGCGATGCCGAAGCCTCCGGCCAGGCCGTCGGCAAGGCCGTCGGCGCCATGCGCACCATCGCCGAGAAGATCTCCATCGTGCAGGAAATCGCCCGCCAGACCGATCTTCTGGCGCTGAATGCGGCTGTCGAAGCGGCGCGCGCCGGCGAACATGGCAAGGGCTTTGCCGTGGTGGCCTCGGAAGTGCGCAAGCTTGCCGAGCGCAGCCAGGCCGCGGCCGCGGAAATCTCCGCCCTGTCCGGCGACACGGTGGTTGCGGCAACGGAGGCCGGCGAAATGCTGAACCGTCTGGTGCCCGACATCCAGAAGACCGCGGAACTGGTTTCGGAAATCTCGGCCGCCTGCCGCGAACAGGATATCGGCGCTGCCCAGATCAACCAGGCGATCCAGCAGCTCGACCAGGTGACGCAGCAAAATGCCAGCGCCTCCGAACAGATGTCCGCGACATCGGAAGAACTGGCCGCACAGGCCGAGGAACTGCAGGCCTCCATCGCCTTCTTCCGGGTGGAGCGCACGCATGTCTCCAGCAGCCCGGCAACCCGGATCCGGGTCGGCAAGGCTCCGGCCCCGAAAGCGGCGCAGAACCGCTCCGCACCGGCGCCCGTGCGGATCTCCGGCGGCAGCGTTGCCGCCCAGCAGGCACGGGTGAAGGGCTTCGCGCTGGATCTGACGACCGGTGGTCCGGACGAAGACGACGACGCCTTCCGCCAGAGCGCCTGATCAGGAAGAAACGACACCAGTTAGGTCCGGCAGTCGCCGGACCTTCCGCAACCAAGCATGCCAGGCATCCGCCGCATCACCGAAGTGCGGCGGAAGCGAGTGGAGCGGGCCTGACATTTTGGACGACGCGCCGCTGTCTCCGAAACGGCGTCCTGAAGCGGGACGCTTTTTCAGGATCAAATCCCCGGCAGGGTTTTGCGGTTGGAAACAGGATGCGACAAAAGAGGAGTGCAAGGACCATGTCCAGCGACCAGGAAGCCCAGTTCGTGACCTTCAGCCTCGGCGCGGAAATCTTTGCCGTGCCGGTGGATGTGGTGCGCGAGATCCTCGACCATGAGGAGGCCTTCAGGATCCCGCATGGGCCGGAGTATCTTCTCGGGCTGCGCGATGTGCGCGGCCAGGGCGTCCCGGTCATCGACCTGCGCCTGCGGCTCGGAATGTCGCGCACGGACAAGACACCGCATACCCGAATCCTGGTGATCGATGTGCCGATTGCCGGCCGCATCCTCACTCTCGGCCTTGTCGCCGACCGGGTCTACGAGGTCGTGCCCTTCCAGAAGAGCCGGATCGAGAGCCCCCCGGATATCGGCATTGCCTGGCGTTCCGATTATATTGCCGGCGTCGTGCGCCGCGATGGCGGCTTCGTCGTCATCGTCGATCTCGCCCGCCTCTTCTCCGATTCCGGCAGCGCTCTTTCCAGCAGCGCTCTTTCCAGCAGCGCCCTTGCCAGCAGCGCCCTTACCAACCTCGCACAGCCAGATCATCAAAGCGTCGCATGATGGAGTTTATTGCGTGACATCTAATTTAGCAGTATCGCGCCAGCCCGTCGATGACAGCCTCAGCCGGCGAAACTTCGACCGTCTCGCCGATTACATCTATAAATACAGCGGCATCAAAATGCCGATCAACAAGATCACGATGCTGGAGGGCCGGCTGCGCAAACGGCTCCGTGCCACCCAGATCGCGAGTTTCGACCAATATTGCACCTATCTCTTCGATCACGATGGCCTGGACAGCGAATCCGTCTATTTGATCGACGCCGTCACCACCAACAAGACGGATTTCTTCCGCGAGCCGGCGCATTTCGACTACCTGATCGGCAAGGCACTGCCGGATCTCCTGCAGTCGGAGCCGCGCCATCTTCGCCTGTGGAGTTCGGCCTGTTCCACCGGTGCTGAACCCTTCACGCTTGCCATGGTGATGCGGGAGGCCCTGGAAGCGCGCCCCGACCTTACCTTCACGGTGACGGCCACCGATCTTTCCACCGAGGTTCTGCAGACGGCGCGCCGCGCCATCTATCCCCGCGACCAGATGGAGCCGGTGCCAGCCGCGCTTCGCCGCAAATATGTGATGGAGCCGGTCGACCCCCGCCGGGGCGAGGTGCGGATAGCGCCTGTGCTGCGCCGCCACGTCGCCTTCGGACGCATGAACCTGATGGACAAGAAATATCCGGTTCAGGATGGCCAGCACGTCATCTTCTGCCGCAACGTTCTCATCTACTTCGACAAGCCGACCCAGCTCCATGTCCTGTCGCGTCTGTGCGAATGCCTGCTGCCGGGGGGCTATCTTTTCATCGGCCATTCAGAGACGGCAGCCGGCTTGAACCTGCCCATCCGACAGGTCGCCAACACTGTCTTCAAGCGGGTATAGCCATGGAAAGACCAAAGATCCGGGTGCTGATCGTCGATGACTCCGCCAGTATCCGTCACGCGTTGACGCAGATCCTGTCGGACGATCCCGAAATCGAGGTCATCGGCGTGGCCGCCGATCCCTTCGCCGCGGCGCGCAAGATCCGCGAAGAAATCCCCGATGTCATTACGCTCGACGTCGAGATGCCGCAGATGGACGGCATCACCTTCCTGCGCAAATTGATGTCGCAACATCCGATCCCCGTGGTCATGTGCTCCTCCCTGACGGAAGAGGGTTCCGAAACGCTGCTCCAGGCGCTGGACGCGGGCGCGATCGACGTGATTCTGAAGCCGAAGATCGGCGCCGCAGACCATCTTGCCGAAAGCGCCGAGCGCGTGCGCGACGCGGTCAAAGGTGCCGCTCGCGCCAGGATCGGCAAGCTGCGCCGCTTCCGCCCCGCCAGCGAAGCCGTTCCGGCCAAGCTCACCGCCGATGCCGTGCTGCCGCCGCCGCGCATCGTGGCCATGGCCAAGACGACGGAAATGGTGGTGTGCGTGGGTGCATCGACGGGCGGAACCGAGGCGCTTCGCGAGCTCCTGGAAGCCCTGCCGGCCAATGCGCCCGGCATGGTGATCGTCCAGCACATGCCGGAAAAGTTCACGGCGGCCTTTGCCAAGCGCCTGAACACGCTCTGCGAGGTCGAGATCAAGGAAGCGGAAAATGGCGACCCGGTCCTGCGCGGTCACGTGCTGATCGCCCCGGGCGACAAGCATATGCTGCTGGAGCGGCGCGGCGCCCGCTACGAAGTCTCCGTCCGGCCCGGCCCGCTGGTTTCGCGCCATCGCCCCTCGGTCGATGTTCTGTTTCGCTCGGCGGCACGCTGTGCCGGCTCCAATGCCATGGGCGTGATCATGACCGGCATGGGCGATGACGGCGCGCGCGGCATGGAGGAAATGCACCAGGCCGGCGCCTTCACGCTCGCCCAGGACGAGGCCACGTCCGTGGTCTTCGGCATGCCGAAAGAGGCGATCGCCCGCGGCGGCGTCGACCGCGTGGTTCCGCTCGGCCAGATCGCCCAGGAGATCATGTCCGCCGACCGGCGTCACTAACCCTTGGAACGGTCCCACAAGGGAGCGCTGGAGGACATTGCGATGAGAGCATAATCCGACCGGAGCGAAACGAGGATCGGTGAGATTATGCTTTGGATACAGAGACGGAGAGCGCCGAGTTGATCCGATCAGATCGAACAGTGCTCTAAGGGTTCGGATCGACTGCCGGTCCCGGCGCTCTTCCTCCGTGACAGCGCCTGCCTATGCAGGATTGAGGGCCTGCCCGGCCCGGCGCCCGTTTTCGAATTGTTAACCATGTCGCGCGATGATGATGACGCCGGAGGGTGGCGCCGGCAGAAACGAGCGCCGCAGGTTTCACAAAGCTTCAGGATAAGCCATGCCCGTCATTACTTTCGCCAATACCAAAGGCGGCGCCGGCAAGACCACGGCCGTCCTTCTCCTGGCTACCGAGCTTGCCCGCCAGGGCCATCGCGTCACGGTTCTGGACGCGGATCCGCAATTCTGGATGTCGCGCTGGTACGACCTGTCCCAGCCGCTGCAGCGTCTGTCGGTCGTGCCTTACGTCACCCAGGCCTCCATCGATCGCCACCTGGAGGAGTCGCGGCACAGCAGCGACTATATCCTGATCGACCTTCCGGGCGCCCGCAGCCCGCTTCTTGCCAAGGCCATCGGGCTTTCCGATCACGTGCTGATTCCCATCCAGGGCTGCGCAATGGACGCCCAGGGCGGCGCTCATGTTCTGGAACTCCTGCACTATCTCGACAGCAAGCTCGGCCTGAAAGTGCCGCATTCCGTTGTGCTGACACGGGTCAATTCCATGGTGACCACCCGCGCCCTCCTGGCGGTGAAGGGTCTGCTGGCACAGCGCAATGTCGACGTGCTCAACACGCCGATCATCGAACGCTCGGCCTTTCGCGATGTCTTCGATTGTGGCGGAACGCTCTATTCCATGACCGCCGACCGGGTCAGCAATCTGGACAAGGCGCGGGAAAACGCGCGGCTTTACGCCGATGAGATCCTGAGACGCGTGCCGGCGAAACTCGCGGCACCCCGCACAAGGCAATCCGTGGCCTGATCATGCGCGAAGCGGCGGGTGCGCCAGGCACCCGCTTTGCCGTCCCCGTCTCCGTCAGCCCGCCGGCGGTCTTTGCGCGCCGGGATCCTCATCTTCCTCCAGAACGCGCCAGGCAGCGCCGTCGAGATCGTCATACTGCCCGCTGCGCAAGGACCAGAGAAATCCGGCGAGCCCGAGTGCCCCAAGGAAGAGCGCGATCGGGATGAGGTAGATCAACATATTCATGCGAGGCGCGCCTCCCTGTCCTTACCGGTAGCCTTGCCCTTGGCTTCCAGCGTGACGGCCGTTCCATCGGTCAGCAATGCGCGACCGCCGCGAAGCTGATTGAGGCGCAGCGCATTGGCAATGACGATCATGGAAGAGGTCGACATGGCCACGGCCGCGATCAGCGGCGTTGCGAAGCCGGCAATCGCGATCGGTACCGCGATGAGGTTGTAGCCGATCGCCAGCGCGAAATTCTCGCGAATCAGCGCGCGGGCCTTTTGCGATACGTCGATGGCCAGCGGAACGGCATCCAGGCTCTCATGCATGAAGACGAAATCCGCGGCTTGGCGTCCGATATCGGCCGCTGTTGCCGGCGCCATGGAGACATGGGCGGCGCTGAGCGCCGGCGCATCATTGATGCCGTCACCCACCATCAGGGTCCTGTGCCCCAGCGCCGCCTGCGCCTCCAGGGCTTCGACCTTCTGGCGCGGCGAACACTCGGCCTTCCAATCCGATATGCCAAGAGCGCCGGCCAATCCCGCCACCACACCCTGCCGGTCGCCCGAGAGGATCGAAAGCTGCAAACCCTTCGCCTTCAACTGGCCTATCGCGGACCGTGCATTTGCCCGCCACTGATCTTCAAAGGTGAAACAGGCCGCCTCGCTCCCGTCGATCGAGAGGACGACTTCGCTGTGCGTTCCGGCAGAGGCGACCGGCTGATCCGGGCAGGCGAAGGCACGCTTGCCGAGCCGGGCCGTGCCGATGTCGAGCCTTGCAACCAGCCCCTCGCCGGGCAGTTCCTGGACCGGACCGATGAGCGGCTGCGGCCCGCGATGGGCCTCGGTGATTGCTTTCGACAAAGGATGACGCGACGCGCCCGCCATGGCAGCCGCAAGAGCCTGATCGGCTGGCAGGCCGCTCGCCGTCACCAGCCGCGGACGTCCGAGGGTCAGCGTTCCCGTCTTGTCGAAGACGACGCATTCCACCTCGGCCAGCCTCTCCATGGCCGAACCGTCCTTCACCATGATGCCATTGCGGAAAAGGCGGCCGGCAGCGACCACCTGAACGACCGGCACCGCAAGGCCGAGCGCACAGGGGCAGGTGATGATCAGGACGGCGATTGCAATGAGCAGCGCCTGTTTCCAGTCGCCGCCGATCCATCCCCAGCCCAGGAAGGTCACAAGCGCCAGAAGATGCACGACAGGCGAATAGATCTGCGCGGCCCGGTCGGCCAGCCTGCGGTAGCGCGCCCTGCCCCCTTCGGCAGCCTCCATCAGGCTGATGACCTCCGCGAGGAAGGAATCGCGGGCGGCGGCGCTGGCCTGGATGAGAAAACCGCCGGTCAGGCTCAACGTGCCGGCCTGGACGCGATCGCCCGGCCTCACCGTGACCGGTGCGCTTTCGCCATTGACGATCGACATGTCGAGATCGCTTTCTCCCTCGACGACAAGCCCATCCACGGGGATCCGGTCGCCTGCGGCAATCGCCACACGATCGCCCGGCATGACATCCTGAACCGGCCGGTAATCCCGGCTGCCGTCCGGCAAAACCACGAGAGCGCCGCGCGGCGCCAGCCGTGCAAGACCGGTGACGGCGGAACGGGCGCGGTCGCGCATGATGTGATCGAGCGTCCGGCCGATCAGCAGGAAGAACAGCAGCGATGCGGTAGCATCGAACCAGACATGTTCGCCCCGGTTGATGGTTTCCCAGAGCGACACCGCATAGGACAGTGTGATTGCCAGCGCGATCGGCACATCCATATTGGTGCGCCCGCTGGCCAGCACGCGATAGGCGGATTCGTAGAAGAAGCGGCCGCCATAGATGAGGGCCGGCGCGGCTATCGCCGCCGAAATCCAGTGGAAGAGATCGCGGGTGGAGGCCTCGGCGCCGGACCAGACAGAAACCGACAGGAGCATGATATTGGCCGCCGCAAAACCGGTCACCGCGACGCCGCGGATCAGCTGGCTCTTCAACTGGTCGCTGTCTTCAGCTTCGTCCGAAAAGAGATGGGCCTCATAGCCTGTCGCCTTGCGGATGGCGAGAGCGAAGCCTGCCGGATCGACCGGCTTCATCTCCCGGCCCGTGGCCGGTTCAGTCCCTTCACCAGTCGCTTGACCCGTCTCTTGACCAGTTCTCGGGCCGGTCTCCAGTTTCGCGCGCCAGGTAATCGCCACCCGCTTGGTCGACAGGTTGACCCTTGCGCGTGTCACGCCCGGAAGGGCTGCGAGCGCCCGCTCTATCGATGAGATGCAGGCGCCGCAATGGGCTTGCGGCACGCTCAGATCCGTCTGACGCAGCCCGCCGCCAAGATCGCGGCTGGCCAGCATCAGTTCTTCCCGCGAGGGTGGTTGCTGCATGCCGCTCTGCAGCTCCAGCGCGGCTTCGGTTCCCGGCGCACAGCAGCTCATTGTCCGCCCTCGGCAATCGCGACGCGCTGGGTATGGTGGAGGATGCGCTCGCCGCCCTGCAGCGCGGAGATCTCGACGATCCAATGCCCGGGCAGGACCGCGCGGTTGTTTTCGAAGACGCCACGACCGAGGCCGGCAAGCTCGACCTCGAAATCCTGATGGTCGCCGACCGGACGGCGGAAACTGGCCGTGACGCGCTCCGCCTCGACCGGAGCTCCGGACGCGTCGGCGATCGTATAGCGGATCGTCGAGCGATCGACAGAAATCGCGCCGGCGATGCCGGTCGCACCCAGTTTTTTCGCTTCGGCGACCTTGGCATTGAACTGCTGGCTGGCGACATAGGTGTTTTCCACCACGATTCCGCTCCAGCTGTGGACGGCCTGATAGGCCATGTACAGGTTGACCGAGATGATCGTTCCGAAGAACAGGCAGATCACGGCAAGCATATGCCAGCCGGTGAATTGGAATTCCTTTGCGTGCCGCGCGTTCATCATCTGGCTCCCGGGGCGTTGAAGGTGGCATTGTAGACATCGCGCTCATGGCTGGACCGGTCCTCGGCGATGAAGCGGAAGCCTTCGCGCGCGTTCTCCGCCGCCTGTGCCGGCAGAGTGACGAAGACCTTGACGGCCGTGGCCTTGTCCGGCTCGACAGGAATGGCGAAGGTGCGGTCGGCAAAATCGTTGGAGATGAGCGGGATCTTCATCGTCGCGCCCGTCAGGCCATCGAGCGACAGGAGGACCGTGCGCGGTTCCGGCACCATGTTGAGGAGGCGGATCGTATAGCCGTTGCGGATGGAGCCATCCGATTCCAGCACATATTGCGGGTTGCGGTCATGGATCACGTTGATCTCCAACCGGTCGCGGCTGAGCAGGGCGACCAGGAGACCGATGCCGACGGCGGTCCAGACGCCCATATAGACGAGGGTGCGGGGCCGGAAGATGACACGCCAATCGAAGTGGCGGACCTTGTCGGAAAAGCTGCCATCCTGATCGCGCACCCGGCCGGGATCGATCGCGCTGCGCCCCTGATCGGTGGCAAGCGCCATATTTGCTTGATATTCGTTCAGCGTCGCATAGGCGATCAGGCCTCTCTCGCGACCGAGCTTGTCCATCACGCCGTCACAGGCGTCGATGCACAGGGCGCAGGTGATGCAGGCCAGTTGCTGGCCGTCCCGGATATCGATGCCCATGGGACAGACGGCGACGCAGGCATTGCAATCCACGCAATCGCCCACCGCCTGGTTTGCCGCTGCCGCCTTCTTGGCGTGCTTGCCGCGCGGCTCGCCGCGCCAGTCGTTATAGGTGACGACGAGCGAATTTTCATCCAGCATGGCCCCCTGGATGCGCGGCCAGGGACACATATAGATGCACACCTGCTCGCGCATCAAGCCGCCAAGCAGATAGGTGGTGGCCGTCAAGACGGCGACGGTCGAATAGGCGACGACATTGGCGTGGCCGGTGACGAAGTCGAAGGCGAGTGAGGGCGCATCGGCAAAGTAGAAGATCCAGGCGCCGCCGGTCGCTACCGCGATTGCCAGCCAGATCGCGTGCTTGACGGAGCGTTTCCAGATCTTGGTGGCGCTCCAGGGCGCTGCATCCAGTTTCATGCGGGCATTGCGGTCGCCTTCAATGAAACGTTCCACGACCAGAAACAGGTCCACCCACACGGTTTGCGGACAGGTATAGCCACACCAGGCGCGTCCGACCGCGGAGGTGACGAGGAAAAGACCGAAGCCGGCCATGACCAGAAGCCCGGCGACGAAGAAGAATTCCTGCGGCCAGATTTCGATGAAGAAAAAGTAGAAGCGGCGGCCGGCCAGATCGACGAGGACGGCTTGATCCGGCGCATAGGGACCGCGGTCCCAGCGGATCCAGGGTGTGAGGTAATAAATGCCGAGCGTGATCAGCATGACAAGCCATTTGAAGCGGCGGAACCGCCCCTCAGCCCGCTTCGGGAAGATCTTGCGCCGTGCCTCATATAACGGCTCCGGCAGCGGCTCCGGAGACGTGGAAAAAGGCCGCGGCGGGCCTGCGGCGTCCGAAGCGCTTCCTGCCTGATCCGCATTGTGTTGCTGTGACTGCGCTGTTTCGAGAGACATGGTCAAATCCTTCATCGGATCCGACCTTGGCTGGAATGGCTCCACCCTGCCTTGACCGAAATCAACTCGCAAGACACTGCCGCTTTACCGGAGGCGGCCTGCGCCGTCCCGCCGTGCCGGACAAGACTAAGGGCGGCCGGGGCATGTCTCCCCGGCCGCCCTGCTGACGGTGCTCTACAAGGGTCCGCCTATTCACCGCCACCCAAGGAATGGATGTAGACCGCGAGTTCCTTGACGGTCGCATCCCCCAACCGCACCTGCCAGGCCGGCATCACGCCATGCTTGGGCTGGCGGATCTGCTGGGCGATCTCGGCTTCGTCCTTCACCTTCAGCCAGATGGCGTCGGCAAGGTTCGGCGCGCCGAACTCCCGATTGCCCTTGGCGTCTTCGCCGTGACAGGACGCGCAATTGTCGATGAAGATCTGCTTGCCCGGCTCGATCATCTGCGTGTCGCGCGGCGTTTTCGTCAGGCTGACGACATAGGCCGCCACCTGGCGCACTTCTTCCGGTTTCAGGATATCGGCAAAGGCCGGCATTTCGGAAAAGCGCGCTTCGGTATCATCGGCGAAGCGAACGCCATGGGCGATTGTCTGGTGAATGGCCTCGATATTGCCGCCCCACAGCCAGTCATCGTCGTTGAGGTTGGGATAGCCGGCTCCACCGGCGGCTCCCGAACCATGGCACTGGACGCAATTCACCTTGAAGGCTGCCGCACCGGCGGCAGTGGCGAACTGCGTCAATTGCGGATCGGCCAGGATCTCCTCGAGCGATGCGCTGGCGATGCGATCGCTGATGCCGGCTTGCGCCGCCTTGGCACTGACCATTTCGGCGGCCAGTTCGCCGCGGCTGGAATAGCCCAGCACGCCCTTGGTCGCATCCGTCAGGAGCGGCCATGCGGGGTAGATGACCGTATAGGCAATCGACCAGATGATCGTGGCGTAGAAGGTCCACAACCACCAGCGCGGCAGCGGATTGTTCAGCTCGCGAATGCCGTCCCACTCATGGCCGGTGGTTTCGACGCCGCTGATGTCATCAATATGTTTGTCCGCCATGATCAATCCTCCTTCAGAGGGATTTTGGCAGCCTCACGCGCCGAGGACTTGGCGCCGGGCAGCAGGGTGACGATCACGACGCCGATGAAGAAGAGGGCCATGGCGAGCAGGCCCCAGCTATCGGCGAAGTGACGCATTGCCGTGTAGATTTCCATTGCCGCCTCCCTCACCGATAGCCGGTGGCATCGTCATAGGTCGAGAAGTCGACCAGCGTGCCAAGCATCTGGAGATAGGCGACCAGCGCATCCATTTCGGTCAGATGGGCGGGGTCTCCATCGAAATCGCCCACCTTGGCTTTCGGATAGCGCGCAAGAAGGGCGGTGGTATCCGCATCGGGCTTGGCTTGGGCAACCAGATCCGCCTTCGCATTCTCCAGCATCTCGTCGGAATAGGGGACGCCCACCAGACGGTTGGCCTTCAGATTGAGGGTCACATCCGTCACCTTCAGCGGTGTCTCCTTCAGAAAGGCATAGCTCGGCATGACCGATTCCGGCACGACATCGCGCGGCCGGATCAGATGCTGGACGTGCCATTCGTTGGAATAGCGATCGCCGACGCGGGCGAGATCCGGCCCGGTGCGCTTCGATCCCCACTGGAAGGGATGGTCATACATGCTCTCAGCCGCGAGGCTGTAGTGGCCATAGCGCTCGACCTCGTCGCGGAAGGGGCGGATCATCTGGCTGTGACAGACGTAGCACCCCTCGCGAATATAGATGTCGCGCCCGGCCAGCTCCAGCGGCGTGTAGGGACGCATGCCTTCCACTTTCTCGATCGTGTTCTCGATATAGAAGAGAGGCGCGATTTCCACGATGCCGCCGATCGAGACGACCAGCAGCGAGCCGACGAGGAGCAGGGTCGCGTTGCGCTCGATATATTGATGTTTATCCATAAGTGACATGGACATCACTCCTTATTCGGCAGGCTGCAGACCGGCGGGCATGGCCCCTGGAAGGGCCTCCTTCCGTTCGTAGCCGAGGATGGTCATGGTGATGTTGAAGGCCATGATGAGCGAACCCGCCAGATACATGGCGCCACCGACGGCACGCAGCACGTAATAGGGGAACATGGCCGCGACGGCTTCGGCGAAGGAATAGACCAGGAAGCCCTGATCATCATATTCGCGCCACATCAGGCCCTGCTGGACGCCGGCCACCCACATGACGGCGGCGTAGACGACGATACCGAGCGTGGCGAGCCAGAAGTGCCAGTTGACCATGGCCAGGCTGTAGAGCCGGTTGCGGTTCCAGAGCTTGGGAACGAGGAAATAGACCGCGCCGAAGGAGATCATGCCCACCCAGCCGAGCGCGCCGGAATGCACATGGCCGATCGTCCAGTCGGTATAATGGCTGAGCGAATTGACCGCCTTGACCGACATCATCGGCCCTTCGAAGGTCGACATGCCGTAGAAGGCGATGGCAATGACCATCATGCGGATGATCGGGTCTGTGCGGATCTTGTCCCAGGCGCCCGAGAGCGTCATCAGACCGTTGATCATACCGCCCCAGGAGGGCATCCACAGCATGATCGAGAAGACCATGCCAAGCGTCTGGGCCCAATCCGGCAGCGCCGTATAGTGCAGATGATGCGGGCCGGCCCAGATATACATGAAGATCAGCGCCCAGAAGTGGATGATCGACAGGCGATAGGAGTAGACGGGCCGTCCGGCCTGCTTGGGGACGAAATAATACATCATGCCGAGGAAGCCGGCCGTGAGGAAGAAGCCGACGGCATTGTGGCCATACCACCACTGGGTCAGCGCATCCTGGACGCCCGAAAAGGCCGAATAGCTCTTGACCCCGAGGAAGGAGACCGGAATGGCCAGATTGTTCACGACATGCAGCATGGCGATCGTGACGATGAAGGCGAGGTAGAACCAGTTCGCCACGTAGATATGCGGTTCCTTGCGCATCAGGATCGTGCCGAGGAAGGCGACCAGATAGGCGACCCAGACGATGGTCAGCCAGAGATCGACATACCATTCCGGTTCGGCATATTCGCGCCCCTGCGTGATGCCGAGGAGGTAGCCGGTGGCCGCCATGACGATGAAGAGCTGATAGCCCCAGAAGACGAACCAGCCGAGGCCGTCGCCGCCGAACAGCCTGGCGCGCGAGGTGCGCTGCACGACGTAGAGCGACGTACAGATCAGCGCGTTCCCGCCGAAGGCAAAGATGACGGCGGAGGTGTGCAGCGGCCGCATGCGGCCGAAGTTGAACCACGGTCCGATATTGAGATCCGGAAAGGCCAGCTGCAATGCGACGACGACGCCGACCAGAAAGCCGACAACGCCCCAGAACGTGGTGGCGATGGCGCCATATTTGACCACTTCGTCAAAATAGCCGGAGCGGTCGATTGCGGCGGCCCTGGCGCCGGCAGGCGCAAATTTCAACCGCCGCAGGAGGACGATCATGCTGGCCGTCAGCGTAAAGAAAAGCACCCACATGTGGGCGGCAAACAGATTATCGTGGGCGAAGCCGGCCCCGAGAAGCGCCAGAAACGCCCCCACGGTCAACGCCACGATTGGAACGGTGTTGTTCATTGAACATCCCCCAAAGGCGAACAGTCAGGGGTGAATGTCGAAATCGACACACCCCTCCGCCACAATCCATCTCATCGACGGGGGACCAGGGCCTTGATCTGAATCAACCTTCCGACAGGGGACAAGCCGCAAAACAAGCGATTGCGCAGCCTGAACGCAGCGCCCATGGCCTGCGTCCAAGGGCGGGTCATGATCCGCGCTCGTGCCTCTCAGGCACCTGGCAGACTGTTGGCAAACGCCTGGCGAACCTTGGCGAACTCTTAGCGAACTTTTGGCTGATACTGGCGGGCCTTTGACAGGCTTTCCTCAGATCCTTTGACGATATTCGGCAGGCGCTGTGACGGGGAAAGACGCAATCGGCGCGTCTGGATCGGAGAGGCTCGAAGGGACCCGGCTTCGAAAACGAAAAAGCCCCGCAATGCGGGGCTTTCGGCTGGTCGGAGTGGAGTGATTCGAACACTCGACCCCCACGTCCCGAACGTGGTGCGCTACCAGACTGCGCTACACTCCGTGACCAGTGGCGCCCATATAGACGACAGATTTTTATTGCACAAGCTCCTTGCCGCGCTTTTTTTTCGCGAAGGCACTTCGCACCCTCGTCCCAGCCGCCGCCGTCTCACCGTCCGGATCTCAGTCAAGGTCGGTCTTGCGCCCGACGCCGACATAGCGGAAGCCATGGCGAATGACCTCTTCGGAGGGGTAGACATTGCGCAGATCCACCATCACGGGTGCCGCCATGATCTGTTTCAGCCGCCGGAAATCCAGGGCGCGGAACGCATCCCACTCCGTCACCAGCACGAGCACATCGGCCCCTTCGGCAATGCGATAAGGGTCCGTGCCGAACTCGACGCCCGGCAACATGGTGCGCGCAATCTCCATGCCCTCCGGATCATAGGCATGCACATGCGCTCCGTGATCCTGCAGCGCCTGAATGATGGAGATCGAGGGCGCGTCGCGCATATCGTCGGTATTGGGCTTGAAGGTCAGGCCCAGCAGGGCAACCTTCTTGTCGCGCACATTGCCATCGCAGGCGGCGACGACCTTGCGAGCCATGGCCCGCTTGCGGCTGTCATTCACCGCAACCGTGGTCTCGATCAGCCGCACCGGGGCATCATAATCCTGAGCCGTCTTGACCAGCGCCATCGTATCCTTCGGGAAGCAGGAGCCGCCATAGCCGGGTCCGGCATGCAGGAACTTGTCGCCGATGCGCTTGTCCATGCCGATGCCCTTGGCCACCTTCTGCACATCGGCACCGACCTTTTCGCATAGATCGGCCATCTCGTTGATGAAGGTGATCTTCATGGCCAGAAAGGCATTGCCCGCATATTTGATGAGTTCCGACGTGCGGCGGTCGCAGAAGAACAGCGGGGCGGAATTGAGGTAGAGCGGCCGGTAGACCTCACGCATCACGTCCGTTGCCCGCTCGTCTTCCGAACCGATGACGATCCGGTCCGGCCGCTTGAAGTCGGAAATCGCCGCGCCTTCGCGCAGGAATTCAGGATTGGAAACCACGGCGAAATCGGCATCCGGGCGTTCGGAGGAGATGATCCGTTCCACCTCGTCACCGGTGCCGACCGGCACGGTCGATTTGGTGACGACGACGGTGAAACCTTTCATCGCATGGGCAATGTCGCGTGCCGCGGCATAGACGAAGGACAGGTCGGCATGGCCATCGCCACGGCGAGAGGGTGTTCCGACTGCAATGAAGACGACATCCGCATCGGCCACGGCGGCCTGCAGATCGGTGGTGAAGGTCAGGCGCCCGGCCTTGACATTCGATCTCACCAGCTCGTCCAGGCCAGGCTCATAGATCGGAATTGCGCCCGCCCGCAGCGCCTCCACCTTCTCTGCAACATTGTCGACGCATGTGACCTCATGGCCGAAATCGGCAAAGCAAACTCCAGACACCAGACCAACATAGCCGGCACCGATCATCGTGATACGCATCTTTACTTCTCTCTATGGACGCCCTGCAGAACAGCGGGCCGAAGGATCAGCTCAAGACGAAGGGATATAGAAGCTGCACGACGCTTTCAAATCCTCCGATCCTGGATTTCTTTGCACGCAATCTTTCCGGAAAGCCTGCAGGCGCTCGTCGCGATCGGCCACGGGCCTCTCGCCTTTGTCTCCCGATCCGCGTCGCAGGCCCGGCATGGAAGGCTAATGGCAGGCTAGCGGCCGGACATGACAGCCACTTGTCAAAAGGGCGGCGCACCATCAGCGCGTTTCGTAATCGCCGCGCACGATCCCGTGCCGCTGCAGCTTGTCGTAGAAGGTCTTGCGCGGGATGCCCAGCGCTTCGATCGTGCGGCGCGCATCGCCCGCATGCATGGTCAGCGTTTCGCGGATGATATCGGCTTCCAGACGTGCCATGCGATCTGGCAAAGTGAAGGCATGCGGATCGGCCGCTCCGGTGTCCGGTCCCGCCATCCTGTCTTTCCCGGGCTCCAGCCCCAGCACGTGACGCTCGGCGAAATGGGTCAATTCCCGTACATTGCCGGGCCAGTCATGCTCCGCCAGGAAGCGGGCCGTCGCCGGATCGAGGGCCGGCATGTCGCGCTGGAATCTCTGGCAGGCGCGCTGAGCGAAATGGCGAAAGAGCAGCGGCACATCGGCGCGTCGCTCCCGCAAAGGGGGGATGGACAAGGTGACCACGTTCAAGCGGTAATACAGGTCCTCGCGAAAATCTCCCCTCTGGCCGGGATCGCCAAGATCCACCTTCGCGGCGGCCACCACCCGCAGGTCCACCGGACGCACCTCATTGGTCCCGAGCGGGGCGACCTCCCGCATTTCCAGCACGCGCAGCATATGCACCTGGGTCGCCGGCGCCATGCTCTCGATTTCGTCCAGGAACAAGGTCCCGCCGCTCGCATGCTCGATCCGGCCGATCCGGCGTTTCTGCGCCCCGGTGAATGCCCCCTGTTCGTGGCCGAACAATTCGCTTTCCATCACCTGTTCCGGAAGGGCGCCGCAATTGAGCGCGACGAAATTGCCGCGGCGGCGATGGCCCCAGCGATGCAGAAGGCTGGCGACGACCTCCTTGCCGGTTCCCGTCTCGCCGATCAGCAGAACGTCGACCTCCGTGTCGGCGATCTGCCGGATGGTTCGCCGCAGGCGCTCCATGACCGGCGTCTGGCCAAGCAAGGGCAGATCCGGCTCGCTTTCCTCGACCTGCCGGCGAAGCTCGCGATTGTCGAGCACCAGAGCCCGTTTTTCAGCGGCGCGCCGGATGCACTGGACCAGCCGCTCGCCGGAGAAAGGCTTGGTGATGAAGTCATAGGCGCCGTCCTGCATGGCCTTTACCGCCATATGGATATCGCCGTGACCGGTCACCAGCACGATCGGCAGTTCCGGATCGATGTCACGCAGCCGGGTAAGCAGGTCCAGCCCGTCCATTCCCGGCATTCGCACGTCTGAAACGATCACGCCGTCGAAGGAGGCATCCAGCGCTGCAAGGGCCTCCGCCGCGGATGAAAATGCGGATACGGCGCAATCGGCGAGCTCCAGCGTCTGCACGGTTGCCCGCAGGAGGGCGGGATCGTCATCGATCAGGAAAACGGATGGGCGCTTGTTCATGAGCCTGCTCGCATAAGGTCGACGGTGAAACATGTGCCCGCAGATCCGGTGGTCACCTCGATTCGACCGCCGTAATCGCTGACAATGTCCTTGGCGATCACCAGGCCCAGGCCCAGCCCGGCCTCCTTGGAGGTGGTGAAGGGGGTAAACAGCTGGCCAAGTATCTCGGGCTCGATGCCCGGCCCGTTATCGGCAACGATGATCAGGACGCGGTCGCTCGCCTCCCGAACCCGAACGTCGACGACCCCCTGCGGACGGGAAGCGATGGCCTCCAGCGCATTCTGCAGAAGATTGATCAAAACCTGTTCGAGACGCAGGCGATTTCCGAGAACCTGCAGGCCATCCTCCGGAAGATCGAGCTTCAGCGCCTCCAGTCTTCCGGCAAAACGGGACTTCAAGAGCATGACCGCGCTCGTCAGCGCCTCGCGGACGCCGACAGGCTCCGGGCTCCCGCGCCCTTTGCGGGCAAGCGCCTTCAGATCCTGCGTAATGGCGCCGATCCGCTCCGTCAGGCCGCCAATCTCGGCCAGATTGTCGATGGCTCTGTCCGGCCGCTCCCGGGCGAGAAAGGTTCTGGCATTATCCGCATAGGCGCGGATGGTGGCGACGGGCTGGTTGATCTCATGCGCGACGCCGGCCGCCACCTGGCCAAGAATGGCCAGACGGTTAGCCTGCACCAGTTCCTGCTGCACACCCTGAAGCCGCTCCTCGGCGGCCTGCCTCTGCTCCATTTCCGCCTGAAGGCGATCCTTTGCCTGGCTCAGATCCCAAGTGCGCTCCCGCACTCTGCTCTCCAGTTCAACCCGTGCAGCCTGCTCGGACGCCAGGCGAGCCAGGGCCTTTTGACGGCGACGCAGCCAGAAGCCGGCAAGGGCAAGGAAGGGGGCAAGGAGGGCGAGAGCGGTCAGCTGCGCCTGGCGAATGGCGGAGCTCAGGGCCGGCTGCACCGGGAGAAGGAAATGAAGCTGCCATGGCGTGGTTGCTACCGGCAGCTGCACCTCCACGAAGCCATCAGGTTTTTCTCCCGGGAGGGTCGCTTCGACAAGGCCCGCAGCGTCACCCAGGGGTTCGCGCGGCAAAACGGGAAGAGCAGACAAGGTTTCCTCGCCGAACTGGCGGCTGGTCCTCACCCTTTCCAGATCGGCGCGCGAGGCGGTGCTGAGGGAATGAAATCGCCAGGCGGGAATGCTGGTGATGAGAACCACACCATGGTCATCCGTCACGAACGTGGGACGCAGCGCATTGCGCCAGTCGAGTTCCAGCTGATCGAACTCGGCCTTCACCACGATGACGCCTAGGCTTCGTCTCTCCGCGCTCTTGACGCTGTGGGATATATAGAGGCCCGGTTTGCCGCTGACATTGCCGAGCGCGAAATGCTCCGCCTGCCCGTTGTCGAGGGCCTGCGTGAAATAGGCCCGGAAGGCATAGTCGCTGCCGACGAAACTCGTCGGTTCCCGCCAATTGCTGGAGGCAATGGCGACGCCCTCCCGGTTGATCAGATAGAGAACTGAAGCATTGGTGCCGGATGTCAGATCCTCCAGCTTGCGGTTGAGCGCCGCCAGATTTGCAGACGTCGGCGCTTCGAGCGCTTCCAAGACGTCGCGATCCCGGGACAGGATGAGCGGCAGCGAACGCGGCCGCTCGAGGACGGCCCTCAGCAGAGCGACTTTCAGGCCGGCATCCGCGCGACCCTGGTCCTCCAGAGCAATCAGCGTTCGGCTGGTGGCGAAGGCCTGGGCGACCAGCAGCGCCACCGCAATAACGCCCAGGGCTGCAAGAGAAAATGCAAGCCATCCGCGTTCGGCGTCGCGGCGCCCAAGCCATTCTCGACGGTGGGAAGATTTTGATGACACTGCCATCCCGGCATTGTGCACAAATCCGCTCGCGAGACAATTCACTTGTGCGAAAATCCGCACAATTACCCATAGGAGGACATATTTGCTTTGAGTATTTCATATATTTTTCAACTGGTTGCATTTTCAATGCCACTTGGCACGCCTCTTGCGAACTCGACTGGATCAACACAGAACGCCCCGGGAGAACCGTCTTGCCGGTGAGGGCGTATCGGAGGATGATTCATGGATTTGCATCTTGATGCCGCCGCACCACGCGGCAAGCTTCCCTTGTACCGCCAGCTTTACGTCCAGGTGCTGGTAGCGATCGCCGCCGGCATTGCGCTCGGCCATTTTTACCCGGATATCGGCGCCAGCCTGAAGCCACTCGGCGATGCCTTCATCCGCCTCGTCAAAATGATCATCGCTCCGGTGATTTTCCTGACGGTCGCCACCGGCATTGCCGGCATGAGCGACCTCAAGAAGGTCGGCCGGGTTGCGGGCAAGGCGATGATCTACTTCCTCACCTTCTCGACGCTGGCTCTGCTCGTGGGCATGATCGTCGCCAATCTCGTGCAACCGGGCTCCGGCATGCATATCGATCCCGCCTCGCTGGATGCCAAGGCCGTATCCACCTATGCCACCAAGGCGCATGAGACATCGATCACCGGCTTCCTGATGAACATCATTCCGAACACGATTGTCGGTGCGTTCGCAGAAGGCGATATTCTCCAGGTCCTGTTCTTCTCGGTCTTGTTCGGCATATCGCTTGCCATGGTCGGCGAGCGCGGCAAGCCGGTGACCGATTTTCTGAACGCCCTTACGGCGCCGATCTTCAAGCTGGTCGCGATCCTGATGAAGGCCGCGCCGATCGGCGCCTTCGGCGCGATGGCTTTCACCATCGGCAAATACGGGATCGGCTCGATCGCCAATCTGGCCATGCTGATCGGCACCTTCTACCTCACTTCGTTGCTCTTCGTCTTCGTCGTGCTGGGCGCGGTGGCCCGCTATAACGGCTTCTCCATCTTTGCCCTGATCCGTTACATCAAGGAGGAATTGCTGCTGGTCCTCGGCACATCCTCGTCCGAAGCGGCTCTTCCCGGCCTGATGCAGAAGATGGAACGGGCCGGCTGCAAGCGCTCCGTCGTCGGGCTCGTCATTCCGACCGGTTATTCCTTCAACCTGGACGGCACCAATATCTACATGACACTGGCCGCCCTCTTCATCGCCCAGGCCACCGATATCGACCTGTCGTTGAGCGAACAGATCCTCCTGCTTCTGGTGGCCATGCTGAGTTCGAAGGGCGCGGCAGGCATTACCGGGGCGGGCTTCATCACTTTGGCCGCCACCTTGTCCGTCGTGCCGGCTGTTCCTGTGGCCGGCATGGCGCTGATCCTCGGCATTGACCGGTTCATGTCCGAATGCCGCGCGCTGACCAATTTCGTCGGAAACGCGGTGGCAACCGTTGTGGTCGCACGGTGGGAAAACGAACTTGACGAGGCCATGCTGGCCGAGGTCCTGTCGGGTCATGTCGCGGCGGGCGCCCCCCTGCCGGCGCGGCTTGAGGCAGCGGAATGATTCCTCCCAGGAATGGGTCCTGAGGCGCCGCGCCTGCGGCGTCTCACCCGGCACCCGTGCAACGCGCAGCAATGACGATGCGTGACGCTTCGCATCCGACACTGCGCAAAGCGTGCCGGGAGACCCTCGAAGAAACACCCCGCCAGACCGCTGGCGGGGTGTTTTTCATTTTTACCGGCCCGGTGGCAGCTGGATGTCAGTCCAATGCCAATTCCATGGCAGTTCAGGGACCGTTGACGAGCGCCAGGATCAGCTGATGAACATTGCCGCCGGGACTGAGCTCAACGCGGTCGAATTCCACATTCTTCGCCCGTTCCGCTTTCGACAATTCTCCCAAGCGCTTGGTCAGGACCTGGCGGATCTTGCTGCAGGCGGGATCATCCTCTACCCGCAAGCCGAGGCTGAAATCCTGGATCTGCTGCACGAGTTCCTGGATGAACTCTCCATGGACCCGCTCGTGTCGCTCCACACCGTCTATGAAGCGCTTCCAGCTTTCTGCAACCGGCGAGGACAGGGCCTTTGCCGGCTTTGGAAGCATATAGGTGATGATGACCTTCGGCCGGGCGACGGTGATCGCACAGGCATCGCCCTGCCGCTCATAGCGCCGCGTCCATGTGAGCTTGAAGCTCGTATGGGCAATGGCCAGCCCGCCGCCGGCCTGCGGCGCCCGCCCACCGATCGACTCGTAAAGCGCGGCGCCCGTCTCTCCGCTGATCCTATAGGTCTTGACCTGCTCCACGGGCTCCCAATCGCGGGCCGCAGCCGCAGCCGGTCCGTAAAGGACAAGGAATAGAAGGCCGAGCGCGAAGCGTCCGGTTTTGCATGGCATGATCATCTCCTGCAGCGCCGGAGGCAGCGCTGTCGGTCCATCATAAGGAGCAAAGGGCGGCTGACAAGAGCGTCAGCCGAGGGCCATCAGGCTCGCATTGCCACCGGCGGCGGCGGTGTTGATCGAGGTCGAAACTTCCTCCAGCAGCCAGTGAAGGCAATAGGCATCCGTTTCCCGGACGGCGCGCGAATCTGCCGCCTGGGTTAGAACCAGCGGGCCAGGAAGATCGGCCAGTCGCGCCAGCCATGCCGTCAATACCTCACCCTCCCCTTCCAGAAGCGCGCCGGCGAGAGGCCCGGCGGACGTCCAGTCCGTGACCGGCCGGATGCGCGACGCTATGTCGGGCGGCAGGTCCTTCAGGAGACCGGTGACCGCATCAGGGGCATCCACGGCGGCGACGTTTCCGGTGGCGAGAACGCAAGCGATCTGGGTCAGCAGACCGTCCATGCTCTGCGGCAGGAGAAGGATCCGCCCGCGAGGATGAAGGGCGTAGAGATTGCGCTCGCCGACCGGTCCCGGCAATTCCCGTTCCAGCCCCAGCGCCGAGAGGCTGCCAATGGTCCGCGCCCGCTCCGCCGCCTGCGAAAGCTGCCGATCGTCCAGCCAGCGAGCAAAGCCGGCAAGTGCAGGATCGAGATGGACCGACGAAAGCTGCGGCGGCTCCGGAGGCGTCTCGACCAGGCGGCCGAGATAGAGCGGGCCGCCGGCCTTTGGCCCGGTGCCTGAGAGACCACGCCCGCCAAAGGGCTGGACGCCCACGACCGCGCCGATGATGTTGCGATTGACATAGCGATTGCCGGTTCTTATCCGGCCAAGGACATGGGCGATGGTCTCGTCGAGCCGGGTATGCAGGCCGAAGGTCAGGCCGTAGCCCGTCTCGTTGATGTCTTCGATCAGCTGATCGAGATCGCGGCGGCGATACCGGATGACGTGCAGAACGGGACCGAACACTTCCCGCTGCAACTCCTTCAGCCGCGTCAGTTCGATGATGGTCGGAGCAACGAAGGTGCCATGGTCCGCTTCTGCGGGCAGCGGCGCCTGATGGATGGGGCGGCCGAGCTTGCGCATGGCGTCGATATGCTTTTCGATGCCGCGTCTCGCCTCATCGGTGATCACCGGTCCGATATCGGCGCTGAGCCGGTCCGTGCGGCCGATGGACAATTCCGCCAATGCGCCTTTGAGCATCACAAGGATGCGCTCGGCCACGTCTTCCTGCAGGCACAGAACGCGCAGCGCCGAACAGCGCTGGCCGGCGCTGTCGAATGCCGAGGCAATGACATCTGCGACCACCTGCTCGGCCAGCGCCGAGGAATCGACGATCATGGCGTTCTGGCCGCCGGTTTCGGCAATCAGGGGAATGGGCCTGCCGCCAGGCGAAAGACGCTGCGCCAGTTGTTTCTGGATCAGGCGCGCGACGTCGGTCGATCCGGTGAACATGACACCGGCGATCTGAGGTGCCGCGACAAGGGCTGCGCCGATCCGGCCATCGCCGGGCGCCAGTTGCAAGGCGCGGGGCGGAACACCTGCCGCATGCAGCAGACGCACGGCCTCCGCCGCAATCAGCGGCGTCTCTTCCGCAGGTTTTGCCAGAACCGGATTGCCGGCGACAAGCGCCGCGGCAATCTGACCGGTAAAGATCGCCAGCGGAAAGTTCCACGGGCTGATGCACAGGATCGGCCCCAGCGGCCGGTGGCCCGGTCCCAGCGTCCGCTTTGCCTGCTCGGCATAGTATCGCAGGAAATCAACGGCTTCGCGCACTTCGGAAATGGCGTTGGCGGCGGATTTTCCCGCCTCGCGCATGATCAGACCCATCAGGATCTCCATCCGCTCTTCCATGTAATCGGCGGCGCGATCGAGCCAGGCTGCCCGTTCGCCAGGCGGCACGGCCGCAATTTCGTCTGCTGCGCCCGATGCGAGTTCCGCCAGCCGGGCTGCCATCGCCTCTGACATCGTCACGACCGTCCCCACCCTGTCACGATGATCGGCCGGGTTGAGGACAGCCTCTCCCTGCAGACCATTTTCCTGCAGGGAGAGTTCGGGCTCCGCACGCCAGTCCAGACCGGCACTTTCCTCAAGCGCCCGCGACAGGCGCTGCAGGACCGCCTCATTGCTCAGATCGAGCCCGGCCGAATTGCTTCGCGCCGCTCCGAACAGCTCGCGCGGCAAGGCAATCTTGTCGTGTTTCGCCCCGGGCTGCGCCATCGCCAGTACCGTGTCGACCGGATCGGCAATGAGCTCCTCGACGGAAACGGCATCATCGCCGATGCGATTCACGAAAGACGAATTTGCCCCATTTTCCAGAAGCCGCCGCACCAGATAGGCCAGCAGCGTTTCATGGGTGCCGACCGGCGCATAGATGCGGGCCGGCCGCGCCAGGCCCTGGCGATCCACCACATCCTCGTAAAGCGGTTCGCCCATGCCATGCAGGCACTGGAACTCGTAGGAGCCGGTTTCGAAATCGGGGCCAGCCATATGATAGATCGAAGCCAGGGTCTGGGCGTTGTGCGTGGCAAATTGCGGAAAAACGAGGTCGCGATGGGCCAGTAGTTTTGCAGCGCAGGCGATGAACGAGACATCGGTATGCGCCTTGCGCGTATAGACCGGGAAATCCTCCAGCCCTTCCAGTTGCGCGCGCTTGATCTCGGCGTCCCAGTAGGCCCCCTTGACGAGGCGGATCATGATGCGGCGTCTGGACTGGCGTGCCAGATCGATGATGTGATCCAGCACGAAGGCACAGCGTTTGCCATAGGCCTGCACGACGAAACCGAGGCCGTTCCAGCCCGCCAGCGCGTCATCGAAGCAGAGCGCCTCCAGCAGATCCAGCGAAAGCTCCAGCCGATCCGCCTCCTCGGCATCGATGTTGAGGCCGATATCATACTGCTTAGCCAGCCGCGCAAGCGCCGCCAGGCGCGGCAACAATTCCGCCATGACCCGGGCCTGCTGACCGCGGACATAGCGGGGATGCAGCGCGGAAAGCTTGACGGAGATCCCCGGCCCCTCATAGACACCCCGTCCCGCCGCTGCCGAACCGATGGCGTGGATTGCCGCCTCATAGTCGAGGTAATAGCGCTTGGCATCGTCAGCCGTCGTGGCCGCTTCGCCCAGCATGTCGTAGGAATAGCGGAAACCCTTCGCCTCCATGGGCTTGGCTCGGCGCAGCGCTTCCTCGATCGTTTCCCCTGTGACGAATTGCTCGCCCATCATCCGCATGGCCATATCGACGCCCCGCCGGATGACCGGCTCGCCGCATCGGGCGATCAGTCGCGTCAATGCCGAGGCGAGGCTGCGATCATTGACGGTGGCGGTCAACCGCCCTGTCACCACCAGACCCCAGGTGGCGGCGTTGACGAAAAGCGACCGGCCGCCGCCGATATGGGAGCGCCAATCGCCGGCGGCGATCTTGTCGCGGATGAGCGCATCGCGCGTCGCATCGTCGGGAATGCGCAGCAGCGCCTCCGCCAGGCACATCAGCGCGACGCCTTCCTGGCTGGACAGGGAATATTCGTGCACGAGACCTTCCACACCCGATCCTCGAGGCTTGTCGCGCAGCGCCTTGACCAGGCGGCGGGCCGTCTCGCGGATGGCGCTCTTCTCCTCCTCGGGCCGCGTGGCCGCCGGCAGCAGCCGCGCCATGCAGCTTGGCTCCGGCTCGCGATAGGCCTCAGTGATCTTTTTGCGGCTGTCACTGTCCAAGGCTTTGCGGCCGGCAAAGTCGACGAAGGGCACAGTCTGCGCATCGGGACGAGCGGCGGTGTGAAGAGCGGGCTCACGCATGGAAGACCTCGAATTGTCAGGATTTTTCGTGGCTGATCATATCGCATCCCACAGCCGAGACTGTACTTATTTTCGCGGTCGGTTTAGGCTTATTCGCCAAATCAAAACCAAAAAGGAAGTGAAAATGACTGTCGATTGGCAGAAGACAGCCGGATTGGACATGTTCGACCAGAAGATCCTGGACGAGGTCTCGGCCAATGGGCGCATTTCGGTGACAGAGCTCGCCGCCAAGATCGGCCTGTCGAAGACGCCGTGCAATGCTCGACTGAAACGCCTCATTGATGATGGCATTATCCAGGGTTTCCGCGCCATCATCAATCCGCAGAAACTCGGCCTGGATCATGTCGCCTTTACAGAGGTCAAGCTGTCGGACACTCGCGAGCAGGCCCTCGGCGAGTTCAACCAGGCTGTCCGGCGCATCCGCGAGGTCGAGGAATGCCATATGATCGCCGGGCGATTCGATTACCTGCTCAAGGTGCGGACGCAGAACATCCGCCGCTACCGGGAAGTGCTGGGGGAGAAGATCTCGAGCCTGCCGCATGTGGCCAGCACATCGACATCGGTCGCCATGCAATCCGTCAAGGAGAGATGACCGGATCCAAACCGTCATCGCTGCCTGCAATTTTGCCAGAACCTCTAATTTTTCGGCATGGACGTACCGAATGGCGGCAAACTGCCCTCGCCGCAATCTTGCAAGTCTGGCTCAGTAGGACTGCTCACGAGCAGCCAAACGTGAGCTTTTCCCCAAATTTGCCCCGTCGGCGACGGGGCTTTTTTTATGCATGGTCAGAAGACGATATTGCCCGCCATGAGCGCCAGCACCAGGAAGATGACGAAGAGCGCAATGGCCAGGAAGAACAGGACGCGGGCAATGGTTGCCGTGGCTGCGGACACGCCCGAGAAACCGAGAAAGCCGGAAATCAGCGAAATCACCAGAAAGATTAGAGCCCATTTCAGCATGGCATAGTCCTCTTCACATCCGATTTTCCCGTTAACGGGAAAGACAGGCTCGGGTTCCAAGCCCGCCGCACACGGCGGCATCTGGAAATCCCCTTCGGGTCCTCCATACATCACCCGGCGGGGTGCGAACATCTTTTGCGGCCGAGGGAGCCAGAACGGAGCTTGCGCGTTGAGCCCCCTGACCAGTGGGGATTTTAAAAAATATGATGATGGGTTTTTTTGCGGGCTATGAGGCTCACATCGCGCTCGCGCTCGTGGTCCTGCTCTTTGCCCTCTTCGTCTGGGAGAAATATCCGGCCGAAGTGACCGCGTCTGCCGGTGCAGCGCTATTCATCGTTCTCGGCTTTGTCCCGACGGACAAGGCTTTGGCCGTTTTTTCCAATTCGGCGCCCATCACGATCGGTGCCATGTTCATCCTGACCGGCGCGCTGGTTCGTACCGGCGTGCTGGAAAGCGTTGCCGGCCTGGTGTTGAACTGGTCCAAGAAATTCCCTCGACTGGCGCTGGCGGTGTTTCTGCTGACGGCGCTTGCGGCCTCTGCCTTCATGAACAATACGCCCGTCGTTCTGGTGCTGATACCCATCGTCATCCGCCTTGCGGCGGCGCTCGATATGGCCGCGACCAGGCTTCTCATTCCGGTCTCCTATGCGGCCATTCTGGGCGGAACGCTGACCTTGATCGGCACCTCCACCAATCTTCTTGTCGATGGGGTGGCACGCAGCCAGGGAATGGCGCCCTTTTCGCTTTTCGAGATCACGCCCGTGGGTCTGGCGGCTGCCGCGACCGGTATTCTGACAATGCTGCTGCTCGGCAAGGTCCTCCTCCCGGACCGGCGGGACGAAGGCAGCGAACTGACCCGCATGGATGATGCGGAATATCTTTCGGAGCTGACGGTGCTGTCCGAGGGCAATTTCACGGACAGACCGCTTGGCGACATTACCGAACTTAAGCAACCCGGCTTGCGCATTGTCGGCCTGCGAATCGATGGAGAAGTCATTCGCAAGGACCTCGATACGATGACCCTGAAGAAGGGCGACGGGCTGATCATCCTCGCCAAGTCACCGGAGCTTCTCACGCTCAATGAGCAGGAGGGCCTGCGCATCGGCCAGCGGCGCGGCGCGACGACCGGCGGCGGCGAGAGGATTGTTGTTGAGGCGGTTGTCGCGCCTGGCCGCTTCAGCCACGGCACGCTCCTTTCCAGCCTTTCCCTGGGCCGGCGGTTTGGTGTGCGGATCCTCGGCGCCCACCGCCATCGGCATGTGCCGGGACCGGATCTAGCCAATGTGCGCCTGCGGCCGGCCGACAAGCTACTGCTGGAGGGAACGGCTGAAGCTCTGGATGAATTGTCTCACCAGAACGACCTGGTCTCCGTCACGCGGTCTACTGCCCGGGCTTTTCGCCCAACAAAGGCGCCGCTCGCATTGCTGGCGCTTGGTCTGGTGGTGGCGCTCGCCGCACTGAATGTGATGGATATCGGCATTCTCGCCATGATCGCTGTGCCGGCTATCCTGATCCTCCGATGCATCGATGCCGATGAGGCCTGGGGCTCGATCGAGGGCGGAATCCTGATCCTCATCTTCGCCATGCTGATCGTGGGCCAGGGTCTCCAGGAGACGGGGGCCGTGACACTGGTCGTCGACGCCGCCCTGCCGCTCATGTCGAAAGTCTCGCCCTTCATTGTGCTTCTGCTCGTCTACACGCTTGCCTCCACGCTGACAGAATGCGTCACCAACAATGCCGTTGCCGTCATTCTCACCCCGATCGTCATCGGACTTGGCCAGCAACTGGGTGTGGAACCCCGCGCGCTCGTGGTGGCCGTCATGTTCGGAGCCAGTGCGAGTTTCGCAACGCCGATCGGCTATCAGACGAATACGCTCGTCTATGGCGCCGGCAATTATCGCTTCAGCGACTTCGTGAAGATCGGCCTGCCGATGAATATCATCGTCGGCTTTGCATCGTGCTACGCCATCTATCTCTATTACGGCATATGACGGCTGGAGCAAGACCGAGGCTCGATCCAGCGTCGGCTCGCCGGCAGGCAGGGAGAACGCGGGCCGTCCTCTGTGCTAGGGTCTGTCGACAATCAGGTTTCGGACGTGGCGCGTTTCGGAATTGGTTGCTGAACAGGCGAAAAGCGCAAGGGATACCCAAATGTATCACGAGCATTTTCAACGCATTCAGCGGGCAAATCCGACGCGTCCGCAGGATTTGGAGAAAATAGCCCATTTCGGCGTCGCGAAGCCTTGAAAGGGGTTGACCCTTCCTGCGGCTTCGCTCCTGAAACTGAGCTCTTTTCTCGCAAACCACGTTCCAAACCCTGAATGTCAACAGACCCTAGCGCAGGTCCAGCAAAAATGCGTCAGCGGTTTTGCATCCGGATTGCGTAAAACAAAGAGATAGATTTCAGGTGATCCCGTTTTTACCGGAAATGCTCTGGATGATGACATCCGGCTGAGCGATTTGAGGGCATATCGCCCGAACGACGGCCGAGCGGTCCGATCCTTCTCCAGAGGCAACCTGCCAGTGACCACCCATCCGGCACAGGTGGCTCGGGCTCACCCCCCTGACCCAAGCTATAGAAACGCAAAAAGCCCCACGGAGGGGGCTTTGAGTGTATTTTGGGGGAAGTTGGTTGCGGGGGCAGGATTTGAACCTGCGGCCTTCAGGTTATGAGCCTGACGAGCTACCGGGCTGCTCCACCCCGCGTTAGTTTCGAGCGTGCCTTGGGCTGTTTGCCTGGCGGACCGGCTGTTTTTGCCCGGTCTTTTGTTTGTCCGTCCTCGCGCGGTGTGGCTTGCGCTGCGGGCGGACGGGGCTGCTCCACCCCGCGTTCGTTTCGAGCGTGCCTTGGGCTGTTTGCCTGGCGGACCGGCTGTTTTTGCCCGGTCTTTTTGTTTGTCCGTCCTCGCGCAGTGTTGCTTGCGCTGCGGGCGGACGGGGCTGCTCCACCCCGCGTTAGTTTCGAGCGTGCCTTGGGCTGTTTGCCTGGCGGACCGGCTGTTTTTGCCCGGTCTTTTGTTTGTCCGTCCTCGCGCGGTGTGGCTTGCGCTGCGGGCGGACGGGGCTGCTCCACCCCGCGTCATGGTCTTGCAATGCTGGATGTTTGTCCGGTTGGTTTTGTTGTGCGCGAGAAGATTTGTTTTGACATTGCCTTTAGCAGACCTGGCAGCGACCTACTCTCCCGCGTCTTGAGACGAAGTACCATTGGCGCTGGGGCGTTTCACGGCCGTGTTCGGAATGGGAACGGGTGCGGCCGCCCCGCCATGACCACCAGGTCGGCTAAGGGCAATGTGCGCGGCGCATGGTGGTGCGCCGCTTATTGTTCGAGAAGCTGGTGACTGAGGGCTTAGCCAGTAGGCGATAGGCAACAGTCTTTTTTTTGAACACGTCTTTTTGCTTGTCTTGAGCCTGTTCGGGTATGGCACCCGTACAGGCCGGTCGGCCGTCGCACCGGGTGGTGCGGGCCGTCAGCAGCGTGTTTCACGCGTCAGGACAAGACAGATGGCTCATGTTTGATGAGCATGAACAATGAGAACGATGAAGTCGATCGGGCTATTAGTAAGGCTAAGCTTCATGCGTTACCGCACGTCCACACGCCTCCTATCAACGTGGTCGTCTTCCACGGCCCTGATAGGGAATACTCGTTTTCAGGTGGGTTTCCCGCTTAGATGCCTTCAGCGGTTATCCCTTCCATATATAGCTACCCTGCTATGCCGCTGGCGCGACAACAGGTCCACCAGAGATATGTCCATCCCGGTCCTCTCGTACTAGGGACAGATCCTGTCAATATTCCTACACCCACGGCAGATAGGGACCGAACTGTCTCACGACGTTCTGAACCCAGCTCACGTACCGCTTTAATTGGCGAACAGCCAAACCCTTGGGACCTGCTCCAGCCCCAGGATGCGATGAGCCGACATCGAGGTGCCAAACAACCCCGTCGATATGGACTCTTGGGGGTCATCAGCCTGTTATCCCCGGCGTACCTTTTATCCGTTGAGCGATGGCCCTTCCACGCGGGACCACCGGATCACTATGACCGACTTTCGTCTCTGCTCGACTTGTCAGTCTCGCAGTCAGGCGGGCTTATGCCATTGCACTCGACGAGCGATTTCCGACCGCTCTGAGCCCACCATCGCGCGCCTCCGTTACTCTTTCGGAGGCGACCGCCCCAGTCAAACTACCCACCATACACTGTCCCGGGCCCGGATAACGGGTCGCGGTTAGACATCCATGACGATAAGGGTGGTATTTCAAGGATGGCTCCACTCAGACTGGCGTCCAAGCTTCAAAGCCTACCACCTATCCTACACATGCCGACACGAATGCCAGTGTAAAGCTATAGTAAAGGTGCACGGGGTCTTTCCGTCTGACCGCAGGAACCCCGCATCTTCACGGGGAATTCAATTTCACTGAGTCTATGTTGGAGACAGCGGGGAAGTCGTTACGCCATTCGTGCAGGTCGGAACTTACCCGACAAGGAATTTCGCTACCTTAGGACCGTTATAGTTACGGCCGCCGTTTACTGGGGCTTCGATTCAAAGCTTGCACCTCTCCTCTTAACCTTCCAGCACCGGGCAGGCGTCAGACCCTATACGTCGTCTTAAAGACTTCGCAGAGCCCTGTGTTTTTGATAAACAGTCGCTACCCCCTGGTCTGTGCCACCTCCAAACACTTGCGTATCTGGAGGTCACGCTTCTTCCGAAGTTACGCGTGCAATTTGCCGAGTTCCTTCAACATAGTTCTCTCAAGCGCCTTGGTATACTCTACCTGACCACCTGTGTCGGTTTCGGGTACGGTCTATAATGGTGGCGCTCTTTCCTGGAACCACTAAGCCGCACAATCAATCCAATAAGATCGTACGACAGTCGTGATCCGTCACGTCCACCAGGCCCACGAATATTAACGTGGTTCCCATCGACTACGCGTGTCCGCCTCGTCTTAGGGGCCGGCTAACCCTGCTCAGATTAACTTTAAGCAGGAACCCTTGGTCTTTCGGCGAGGGGTCTCTCACCCCTTTGTCGTTACTCATGTCAACATTCGCACTTCCGATACCTCCAGAGGCCCTCACGGGTCCTCCTTCACAGGCTTACGGAACGCTCCGCTACCACATGCCTTGCGGCACATCCTCAGCTTCGGTGCATGGCTTTAGCCCCGTTACATTTTCGGCGCAAAGACCCTTATTTAGACCAGTGAGCTGTTACGCTTTCTTTAAATGATGGCTGCTTCTAAGCCAACATCCTGGTTGTTTTGGGATCCTCACATCCTTTCCCACTTAGCCATGACTTGGGGACCTTAGCTGGAGGTCAGGGTTGTTGCCCTCTTCACGACGGACGTTAGCACCCGCCGTGTGTCTGCCGAGTAGTACTCCACGGTATTCGGAGTTTGGTTAGGATCAGTAAGACGGTGAGTCCCCATAGCCCATCCAGTGCTCTACCCCCGTGGGTATTCGCTCGACGCTCTACCTAAATAGATTTCGCGGAGAACCAGCTATCTCCGAGTTTGATTGGCCTTTCACCCCTAGCCACAAGTCATCCCAATCTATTGCAACAGATGCGGGTTCGGCCCTCCAGTTGGTGTTACCCAACCTTCAGCCTGCTCATGGCTAGATCACTCGGTTTCGGGTCTAATGCGTCGAACTGAACGCCCTGTTCAGACTCGCTTTCGCTGCGCCTACACCTATCGGCTTAAGCTTGCTCGACACACTAAGTCGTTGACCCATTATACAAAAGGTACGCCGTCACCAATTATGGCTCCGACTGCTTGTAGGCATCCGGTTTCAGGTTCTATTTCACTCCCCTCGTCGGGGTGCTTTTCACCTTTCCCTCACGGTACTTGTTCGCTATCGGTCATGCACGAGTACTTAGGCTTGGAGAGTGGTCTCCCCATGTTCAGACAGGATTTCACGTGTCCCGCCCTACTCAAGGACATTCAAAACACTGACGTCTACGGGGCTGTCACCCGCTGCGGCCGACCTTTCCAAATCGTTCGACTTTTGTCTTGAATGCCACTGGCCTGGTCCGCGTTCGCTCGCCACTACTTACGGAGTCTCGGTTGATGTCCTTTCCTGCAGGTACTTAGATGTTTCAGTTCCCTGCGTTCGCTTCTAACCCCTATGTATTCAAGGTTAGATACCTTATTACAACATCTAGAAACCTGTTGTGCTGAACCCTGCAACCCGGACGCGCCGGGTTCTCTTCTGTCTTCACGCTGTCGCAGGCTTTGCCTGCTTCGCTCCAGACGGGGCGGCAAACGATTGCCGACGACCTAACGGTCTGTACTTCTGCCACACTCGAACCTTGAGCAAGGCACCCATACAGGACGATAGTCCGTCGCCGCTCGTGCGGCGCGCCATCGCAGCGCCGGCCCAAAGGGCCGAACAGCGCGTGAGATCAAAAAACAGCAGAACAGATTTTCTAGATGTCTAAGGTGGGTTTCCCCATTCGGAGATCCATGGATCAAAGCTCATTCGCAGCTCCCCACGGCTTTTCGCAGCGTATCACGTCCTTCTTCGCCTGTGCATGCCAAGGCATCCACCAAATGCCCTTACGACACTTCATCGTTCTCATTGCCAATGCTCATCTTAAGGTGAGGCAATAGCCAGCAGGCAACAGGCACCAGGGATGAACCCTAATGCCAACTGCCTAACCCCTACTGCCTGACCAATCCGGCTACCTTTACAACCGGACCATTCAGATGCCATCGACGTGTTCGATCAGATCGCTTTGATTGGGGTCACGCCGAGCGACCCACTTCGCGTCTGATCATTAAGACCAGCTTCTCGAGATCAAATCCGAGGATGCGCGGTCAGGCAACATCCACCAGACCATCCGTCAGACAAAGGCCAAAAGCCCCGAACAACGAACGATCCTTGACTGGCATGAACCCAAAGGGCTCATCCGGATCAATCTTCTCTTCACAATACGGACAAAACAGGCATACGCTTCATCGAAGCGATGCAAACCTAAACTCTCCAGGAAGACAATCTTTCACTCACGCGCCATGCAGCACGATCGCCTCTGCCGGCACCACACTCAACCTTTGAGAGGGCAGCCATACCGGGCGATAGCCCGTCGCCGATCGCTCGGCGCCCCGTCCGCAGCGCAGCAAACGAAGTTTGCGACAGCGTGAGGACGAATAATGGTGGAGCTGAGCGGGATCGAACCGCTGACCCCCTGCTTGCAAAGCAGGTGCTCTCCCAGCTGAGCTACAGCCCCATCCAGCGCTTCAACCGAACAGGTCACCCCAACCGGCTCCAGCAACATTCAATCCCAGACAGGATCCGGTTCAAAACCAGAACGGCAAAAACCCGACGGCCAGACCAAACGACCAGACCAAACCAAACCGAATGTCGTCCCGACCCAACCGGCTCAAACAAGCAATGGTGGGCCCGGGAAGACTTGAACTTCCGACCCCACGCTTATCAAGCGTGTGCTCTAACCAACTGAGCTACGGGCCCATTCCGGATGGCCTGTTTCAGGCATATCCTGTCAAAATTGTCTTCCAAAGAAAGAGAAACGTGGTCGGCGGATTTCGCCATACCGTCGATCTGCAAGCAGTATCGCGGCGTATTTCGGCTCGATCGTGACCTGACTGGTCCGATCTATGTTCTAAAAGCGGATTTTGCAAGGGCATGGCCATGCGGCCTTGCCTGCTAGAATCGGCTTCCTTAGAAAGGAGGTGATCCAGCCGCAGGTTCCCCTACGGCTACCTTGTTACGACTTCACCCCAGTCGCTGACCCTACCGTGGTCGCCTGCCTCCCTTTAAGGGTTAGCGCAGCGCCTTCGGGTAAAACCAACTCCCATGGTGTGACGGGCGGTGTGTACAAGGCCCGGGAACGTATTCACCGCGGCGTGCTGATCCGCGATTACTAGCGATTCCAACTTCATGCACTCGAGTTGCAGAGTGCAATCCGAACTGAGATGGCTTTTGGAGATTAGCTCACACTCGCGTGCTCGCTGCCCACTGTCACCACCATTGTAGCACGTGTGTAGCCCAGCCCGTAAGGGCCATGAGGACTTGACGTCATCCCCACCTTCCTCTCGGCTTATCACCGGCAGTCCCCTTAGAGTGCCCAACCAAATGCTGGCAACTAAGGGCGAGGGTTGCGCTCGTTGCGGGACTTAACCCAACATCTCACGACACGAGCTGACGACAGCCATGCAGCACCTGTGTCCCTGTCCCCGAAGGGAAAACCAAATCTCTCTGGCTGTCAGGGCATGTCAAGGGCTGGTAAGGTTCTGCGCGTTGCTTCGAATTAAACCACATGCTCCACCGCTTGTGCGGGCCCCGTCAATTCCTTTGAGTTTTAATCTTGCGACCGTACTCCCCAGGCGGAATGTTTAATGCGTTAGCGGCGCCACCGAACAGTAAACTGCCCGACGGCTAACATTCATCGTTTACGGCGTGGACTACCAGGGTATCTAATCCTGTTTGCTCCCCACGCTTTCGCACCTCAGCGTCAGTTGTGGACCAGTCAGCCGCCTTCGCCACTGGTGTTCCTGCGAATATCTACGAATTTCACCTCTACACTCGCAATTCCACTGACCTCTTCCACACTCAAGACACCCAGTATCAAAGGCAGTTCCGAGGTTGAGCCCCGGGATTTCACCCCTGACTTAAATGTCCGCCTACGTGCGCTTTACGCCCAGTAATTCCGAACAACGCTAGCCCCCTTCGTATTACCGCGGCTGCTGGCACGAAGTTAGCCGGGGCTTCTTCTGTAGGTACCGTCATTATCTTCCCTACTGAAAGAGCTTTACAACCCTAAGGCCTTCATCACTCACGCGGCATGGCTGGATCAGGCTTGCGCCCATTGTCCAATATTCCCCACTGCTGCCTCCCGTAGGAGTTTGGGCCGTGTCTCAGTCCCAATGTGGCTGATCATCCTCTCAGACCAGCTATGGATCGTCGCCTTGGTAGGCCTTTACCCCACCAACTAGCTAATCCAACGCGGGCTCATCCATCCCCGATAAATCTTTCCCCAAAAGGGCGTATACGGTATTAGTCCAAGTTTCCCTGGGTTATTCCGTAGGGTTGGGTAGATTCCCACGCGTTACTCACCCGTCTGCCGCTCACCTTGCGGTGCGCTCGACTTGCATGTGTTAAGCCTGCCGCCAGCGTTCGTTCTGAGCCAGGATCAAACTCTCAAGTTGAGAATTCAATCTAGACTGTCACTTGTTCTGAATCGACGAGAACTCACTTGATCCTTCACATCAAAACCAATCCCGCTTCACAGCGAAGTATGGCCCGGTCCAGCCGCCGTCATCGCAAAAGCAATCACATCAGCCAAACCCAGCAAAGAACCGGTGTTCTCATATCAAAACGTGACCGTCTCTAATCGTTTTCCAAAAAGGGCTTTCACCCTCTTTGCGAAACCACGCCGACCACGTTTCTCTTTCTTGTCCATATTCAATTGTCAAAAAACAGACCGAAATCCCGGTCAAAACCAATCGCAAAACCACCAGAGCCAAAACCGAAACCTCGGCTCACAATCAGCATTCAGCCAATGTCTGTGATCTCTAAAACCCCGGAGAACCAGGGATAAACCCCAATCACTCCAGAACGAGAAACTTCGTCGCCAGCAGCGCCGCCGCCCTCGTCAGTGAGCGGCGTTATAGATCCGTCTCTTTTTCGCGTCAACCACTCATTTCAAAAAACTGTCATTTTTCTTTCGGTCGTTTGCGAAACCGCCTGCCACAGCTATTGTTCGCGCCATTGTGCAGGAGTTTTATCGCATGTTTCAGTTGAATGCTCATGAGACGCAACAGGCTCTCCCGATGGCCGCGCTGATTTCCGCCATCGAATCGATGTTTCGGGCCCATTGCGTCATGCCGCTTCGTCATCACCATGAGATAGAGCTGGCGGATGCGGCGGATCAAACCGTGCTGCTGATGCCGGCCTGGGTTCCCGGCGCCTATCTCGGCGTGAAGATCCTGAACCTGGTGCCTGACAATCATCTGCGCGGTCTGCCGACCATATCCGGGCAATATCTCCTGTCGAACGGCCGGACCGGAGAGACCCTGGCGCTGGTCGAGGGCGCAGAGCTGACCGCACGCCGGACCGCCGCCACATCGGCGCTGGCTGCGCGCGCGCTCGCGCATCCGCAAGCGTCGGAGCTTCTGATGGTCGGAACCGGCCGGCTGTCGCTCAATCTGATCGAAGCGCATGCCTGCGTGCGGCCGCTGACCAAGGTCGCCGTCTGGGGTCGCGACCGGCAGAAGGCCGAGCAGGTTGCGCAAGAGGCACGGAGCATGGGGTTTGCAGCGACAGCCGTCGCGGATCTCGCAGCCGCGGCAGGCACCGCCGACATCATCTCCTGCGCCACCTTGTCGAGCGAGCCGCTGATCCAGGGGGAATGGCTGAAACCCGGCGCCCATCTGGACCTTGTCGGTGCGTTCAAGCCCTCCATGCGGGAAAGCGACGATGCCGCCATACGTCGCGCCTCGATCTTCGTCGACACCCGTGCTGGCGCCACCAAGGAGGCCGGCGATATCGTGCAGCCGCTGGCGGCCGGCCTTATCGGCCCCGAGGATATCCGCGCCGATCTCTACGATCTGACCGCCGGCCGCCATGCCGGCCGCAGCTCCGAGCAGGAGATCACGCTCTTCAAATCCGTTGGAGCGGCGCTCGAGGATCTGGCCGGCGCCATCCTCGCCTATGAGACGGTGCGCGACAGAGCCGAGGCCTGATGGCACCCCTTTCCCCGACACGCTTGCCCGAAGGCCTGCCCTCACTGCCGATCACGCCTGTGCTGCCGCAGATTGCCGCGGCCCTGGCGGACGGCAACCGGGCGGTCCTGTCGGCACCGCCAGGGGCCGGCAAGACGACGCTCGTTCCACTGTCGCTTCTGTCGCAGTCCTGGTGCACCGGCAAGATCATTCTCGCCGAGCCCCGCCGCCTGGCCGCACGGGCGGCCGCGCATCGCATGGCCGCTTTGCTTGGCGAGGAGGTCGGCGCGACCGTCGGCTACCGCATGCGTCTGGACAGCCGCATTTCGTCGGCAACCCGAATAGAAGTGGTGACGGAGGGCGTCTTTACCCGGATGATCCTCGATGATCCGGAACTGGCCGGCGTCTCGGCCGTGCTCTTCGACGAATTCCACGAGCGCTCGATGGATGCCGATTTCGGCCTTGCGCTCGCGCTGGATACGCAAGGCGCGCTGCGGGAGGACCTTCGTCTTCTGGTCATGTCGGCGACGCTCGATGTGGAGCGGGTCTCCGCCCTGCTCGGCCAGGCGCCGGTGATCATCAGCGAAGGGCGAAGTCACCCCATCGACATCATCTATGCGGAGCGCGATCCCGCCGAACGGGTAGAGGATGCCGTGACACGCGCCGTAGTGAAGGCCATTTCCGAGGAGGAGGGGTCAGTCCTTGCCTTCCTGCCGGGGCAGGCGGAAATCCTGCGGACCCGCAACCGGCTGGCCGGACTGCTGCCGGAGGCGGTCGATATTGCGCCGCTGTTCGGCGGACTTTCGCAAGGGGAGCAGGACGCCGCCATTCGCCCCTCGCCGGCCGGCCGGCGCAAGGTGGTTCTGGCCACCTCGATCGCCGAAACCTCGATCACCATAGACGGCGTGCGGATCGTGATCGACAGCGGGCTGCAGCGCCTGCCGGTCTTCGAGCCGGCGACGGGGATCACCCGGCTGGAAACGCAGCGCGTGTCGCGCGCCTCGGCCGATCAGCGCGCCGGACGCGCAGGGCGCACCGAGCCCGGCAAGGCGATCCGGCTCTGGCATGGCGGCCAGACATCCGCACTCCCCGCATTCTCGCCGCCCCAGATCTTGGCCAGTGACCTGGCGTCCTTCGCCCTCGACCTTGCCCATTGGGGCGTCCGGGATCCGGGCGACCTTGCCTTTCTCGATCCACCGCCTCGTCCTGCCCTGGCGGAGGCAAGGAGCCTCCTGAGGATGATGGACGCCCTCGACGACCAGGATCGGCTGACGGCCCGCGGCCGGAAGATTCGCGGCATGGCCCTGCCGCCCCGATTGGCCGCCATGGCGCTGGAAGGTGCGGCGCGCGGCCAGGCGCTGGAGGCGTGCCGTCTGGCCGTGCTGATGACCGAGCAGGGTCTGGGCGGCCAGGATGTCGATCTGGACCAGCGTTTGCGCGCCTTCCGCCAGGAACGCGGGCAGCGGGCCGAACAGGCCCGGCGGCTCGCGGCGCGGCTTGCATCCACGCTTTCCCCTTCCCCGGCATCCGGAAGCCAGAGCGAAGCCCTGCTGGTTTCGGACCTGCTGATGCACGCCTATCCGGACCGGGTGGCCATCCAGCGGGGGGCACGAGGACGCTTTGTCATGGCCAATGGTCGTGGGGCGGAATTGCCGGAAACGGAGAGGCTGGCGGGCGCCGCCATGCTGGTGATTGCCGATCTGAGCGGCCAGGCGGCCCGCGGGCGCATACTCGCAGCGGGAGAAACCACGCGTGAGCGGGTCGAGGCGGAGCTGGGTGACAAGATCGTCCGGGGCGCCGAAAGCTTTTTTGACCGCGCGACACGTCAGGTCCGGTCCCGCCGGGTGGTCCGTCTGGGCGGGCTTGTGCTGGAGGAGACGCCGCTGCCCCGACCGGGCGGACGAGAGGCGGCGCAGGCGCTGTCAGACGGCGTACGCCAGCTGGGACTGTCGGCGCTGCCGTTTCACAAAGAGGCGGCCCAGCTGCGGGAAAGGCTCGCCTTCCTGCATCACACAGTCGGCGATCCCTGGCCGGATGTTTCGGACGAGGCGCTTCTTGCGCGTCTGGCGGAGTGGTTCGAGCCCTTCCAGGAGGGGCGGACCGGGCTTGACGCCATTGATGGACACAGCCTTGCCGAGGGGCTGCGCGCCCTCGTGCCGCATTCGCTGTCGCGCGAGCTGAACCGCCTGGCGCCCACGCATTTCGACGCACCGACCGGCAATCGGCACCCGATCCGCTATGATCGCGAGGGACCCGTTCTGACCATTCGTGTCCAGGAATTGTTTGGCTTGAAGGCGCATCCTTGCGTGGCCGGCGGCAAGCTGCCGCTGCTGCTGGAACTGACCTCGCCGGCCCATCGCCCGCTCCAGACGACGCGCGACCTGCCCGGCTTCTGGGCCGGATCATGGAAGGATGTGCGCGCCGAGATGCGCGGGCGCTATCCGCGGCATCCCTGGCCGGACGATCCGGCCAATGCCGCACCCACACACCGTGCCAAGCCGAGGGGTACATGATGGCGGAGAAGTCTCAGGAAACGGCCTCCATCCGCCATGCGCAATTCGGCCGGGCCAATCGCAGCATGCGCCTGCAGACTCTGGTGCGGCTGCGATGGCTGGCCGTTGCCGGACAGACGGTGACGGTTCTGATCGTCTCCGCTCTGCTCGAATTCGCCCTGCCGGTCTTCGAGACCGTTGCCCTCATCGCGGCCCTGGCACTCGTCAACCTCGCTTTGTCCCTGCGCTTCCCGCCGACCCACCGGCTGGAGCCGCTTGCGGCTCTGGCGCTGCTGGCATTCGACCTGTCGCAGATGAGCGGCCTGCTCTTCATCACGGGAGGACTGGCCAACCCCTTCGCGCCGCTCCTGTGCGTCCCCGTCATCATCTCCTTTGCCTCGCTTCCGCTGCGGCACTCGATGGTGCTCCTGGCATTCGCGATCGTCTGCACCACGATCCTGACGGTGTCGCCCTATCCCCTTCCCTGGCATCCCGACGACATTCTGATCATCTATCCCGTCCTGCAGCTGGGGATCTGGTGCGCGATCGTCTCGATGATGGTGTTTGCCGCCTTCTATGCCTATCGGGTCTCCATGGAAGCGACGCTTCTGGCCGACGCGCTTGCGGCGACGGAACTGGTTCTGGAACGCGAAAAGCACCTGTCGCAGCTGGACGGCCTGGCCGCCGCCGCCGCCCATGAGCTTGGAACGCCCTTGGCCACGATCAGCGTTGTGGCGAAGGAAATGGAACGGGAACTCTCGGGCGACGAGCGGTTCGCGGAGGATGTGGCTCTCCTGCGAAGCCAGAGCGAGCGCTGCCGCGACATCCTGCGCCGCCTGACTTCGCTTTCGGCCGATAATGAGGAACATCTGCGCCGCCTGCCGCTGTCGTCCCTGATCGAGGAGGTCACCGCACCGCATCGCCAGTTCGGCATCAGCTTCAAGCTGATCGAAAAGGGCGACCGGGGAAGCGAGCCGGTGGGCAACCGAAACGCCGGCATTCTCTATGGATTGGGCAATCTGGTGGAGAATGCGGTCGATTTTGCCCGCAGCACCGTTACGCTGACGGCCGAACATGATGCCGAGCGCGTGACGATCATCATCGAGGATGATGGCGAAGGGTTCGAGCCGGAGGTACTATCGCATATCGGGGAACCCTATATGTCCACCAGGAACCGCGAAACGGAAAGGGCGGGCGGATTGGGGCTTGGTTTGTTCATCGCCAAGACGCTATTGGAGCGCTCGGGCGCCAGCCTCAGCTTCGAGAATCGCGGTCCGGATACGAGCGGGGCGCGGATTCGTGTGGTCTGGCCGCGCTCGGTGATGGAAATTAAAGACTGATCACGCTGGATCGCTGAGCCAATCGGCTTCGCATCTCGTAATGTTCACGCGATCACAGCTTTGGAGAAAGACGATGATGGCTGAGAAAACCGATGCTCCCGAGGCTCTGGAGGCCTTCGATCTCCCTGGCGCGGATCATTCCCTGCTCATCGTCGATGATGACGGGCCTTTCCTGCGCCGGCTGGCGCGCGCCATGGAAAGCCGTGGTTTTGTGGTCGACGTGGCCGAATCGGTCGCGGACGGCATTACCAAGGCCAAGGCACGCCCACCCAAATATGCGGTGGTGGATCTTCGGCTCGGCGATGGCAACGGGCTGGACGTCATCGAAGCGATCCGCAAGAGCCGCGAGGACACCCGCGTCATCGTGCTCACCGGCTATGGCAATATCGCCACCGCGGTCACGGCAGTGAAACTGGGCGCCGTCGATTATCTCTCCAAGCCGGCCGATGCCGACGATGTCTATGCCGCGCTCACGCAGCGTCCCGGGGAAAAGGCCGACGTGCCGGAAAACCCGATGTCGGCGGATCGAGTCCGCTGGGAGCATATCCAGCGGGTCTACGAAATGTGCGAGCGCAATGTGTCGGAAACGGCGCGCCGCCTCAACATGCACCGGCGAACCCTGCAACGCATCCTGGCCAAGCGCGCTCCTAAATAGAATCGTCCGGCGCCTCGAAAGTCGTACCGGTGGCCCATTCCGCCACAAGCAGCCTCTGCCCGGCGGTGCGGGCGAAATTGAGGGTCGTCGCCTTGCGCGCCGCCGGTGACAGCCGGTGTTCCGGCGCATCGCGCAGCAGATGGGCGCCATAGCCATCCGAAAGGATCAGTCCGCATTCCTCCGGAAAGATGCTCAAGGGCACATCCTTATGGGTGGCGAAGAAAAGCCGGTCACAATGGGCGCGGTAATCAGGCCATTTCCGGTCCACCCGAAAATCCTCGATCGAGGTCTTGATCTCGATGATCCAGATCTCGCCCTTGGCCGAGAGACTGATCACATCCGCCCGGCGCCCGCTGGACAGCGTCAGCTCCGCCAGAACGGAATGGCGCAGATCCATCAGCAGCCGTTGAACCCCCTTGCGCACCATCATTGCGCGGGCGGACTGGCGCCCGTCGATCAGGGGATTTGTATTGCCGACATTGACTAGGGTCATTTCTTCCGGATGCCGCTGCTACGGATGTTGCAAAAAGGCCATGGCTCCGTCTTTTGTGCACACGCTAACATGCATTGCCCAGACATGCCTTGCCAAGTTGCTCAGAACAAAAATACATCTCTGCAAAAGATGGTTTATCCCATCCTGGCTTCCAACCCCTTTCCAAGAGAATTCCATGCGAATCCGAACAAGCATGCTTGCCTTCGGCCTGATGGCACCGCTCGCCCTGGCCGGATGCTCCTCGACATCCAGTGCAAGAAAGACCTTCGAGCCGAAGGAAACGGCCGTCCGCACGACGACCAGCGATCTCTTCCCGGATGCCTACAGTGCAGTGACCGATGCAGGTTATGCTCTGCCGGCCATTCCGATCAGCCGGCTGGACAAGAAATTCCACCGCCAGATCGTCGAGTTCGACACCCAGGAGCGCCCCGGGACGATCATCGTCAACACGCGGGAGCGGTTCCTGTATTATATCCTGCCGAACGGCCGGGCGGTGCGCTATGGGATCGGCGTGGGCAAGCAGGGCTTCGCCTGGTCCGGCGAGGCCTATGTCGCCTGGAAGCAGGAATGGCCGACCTGGCATCCGCCCAAGGAAATGGCAACCCGCAAGCCGGATGTCGCCCGCTATGTCGAGGCAGGCATGGGACCCGGTCTGCATAATCCCCTGGGCGCACGCGCCATGTATCTCTTCAACGAGAAGGGACAGGACACGCTGTTCCGCCTGCACGGCACGCCGGAATGGGCGTCGATCGGAACCGCCGCCTCTTCCGGCTGCATCCGTCTGATGAACCAGGATGTCATCGACCTCTACAGCCGCGTTCGACCCGGCCGCGAGACCAAGGTCGTCGTCATCCAGTGATCCGCCATGCCCGGTGCCAGGAGCGCCGGACATGTGTCGCGACCGACCTGAGACCAGGGTCAAAACTCAATCAGGATTTGGCGCGTGGCAGGATCTGGCGCGTGGCAGGATTTGGCGCGTGGCAGGATTTGGCGCGTGGCAGGATTTGGCGCCTGGTATGAGTAAAAATCGTTCAGCTTGAGGAGCGAAGCCGCAGGAAGGGCCAACCCCTTTCAAGGCTTTGCGACGCCAAAATGGGCGATTTCGCCATATCCCTGCGGGATGCGGATCGACTGCGATCCTCGGGCCTGTTTTATTGGCAGACAAGACCGTGAACCCGTGCCATCCGTTGAGATAAGATAGCACGGCCCTTTTCATAGGTCAGACGGCACCGCCTCAGGCGGCGCGCCGTGCCTTTTCCTCGAGCCTCCGGCGATGAAGCACCGGCTCGGTATAACCATTCGGTTGCTCGCGGCCCTTCAGAACCAGATCAAGGGCGGCCTGGAAGGCGATGGAATCGTCAAACCGCCCGTTCATGGGCTGGTAGAGCGGGTCCGCCGCATTCTGACCATCCACGACTGCGGCCATGCGTTTCATCGTGTCGATGACCTGGTCTTCGGTGACCAACCCGTGATGCAGCCAGTTCGCCATATGCTGGGCGGAAATGCGCAGCGTTGCCCGATCCTCCATCAGGCCGATATTGTTGATGTCGGGTACCTTGGAGCAGCCGACACCCTGATCGATCCAGCGGACGACATAGCCGAGTATGCCCTGGGCATTGTTATCGAGTTCCCGCTGCACCTCTTCCGGTGTCCAGTTTGGCCGCTCGGCGACCGGAACGGAGAGAATGTCGGCAAGTTTGGCGCGCGGCCGGCTCTTCAACTCCTCCTGCACCGCGGCGACATTGACCTTGTGGTAATGCGTGGCGTGAAGTGTCGCGGCGGTCGGCGAAGGAACCCAGGCCGTGTTGGCGCCAGCCTTCGGATGGGCGATCTTCTGCTCCAGCATGGCGGCCATCAGGTCCGGCATGGCCCACATGCCCTTGCCGATCTGCGCATGCCCGGACAGCCCGCAGGCAAGACCGATATCGACGTTCCAGTTCTCGTATGCCGAGATCCAGGCGGCCTGCTTCATATCGCCCTTGCGGATCATCGGGCCGGCCTCCATGGAGGTGTGGATCTCGTCGCCGGTGCGGTCCAGGAAGCCTGTATTGATGAAGACGACCCTTTCGCGGGCGGCGCGGATACATTCCTTGAGATTGACCGTCGTGCGACGCTCCTCGTCCATAATGCCCATCTTGATGGTGTTTTCCGGCATTCCCAGCGCCTTCTCCACCCGATCGAAGATCTCGCAGGCAAAGGCAACCTCTTCCGGCCCGTGCATCTTGGGCTTGACCACATACATGGAGCCCGTTCGCGAATTCTGCCGCCGGCCATTGGGACCGATATCGCGCAAGGCGATCAGAGCCGTCACCATGGCGTCCAGTATGCCTTCCGGCACCTCTCTTCCATCACGGTCGAGAATGGCCGGATTGGTCATGAGATGCCCGACATTGCGCACCAGCATCAGCGAGCGGGCATGGACAGTCATCTCTTCGCCGTCCGGGCCGATATAGGTCATGTCCGGATTGAGCGTGCGGATGAAGCTTTTCTCTCCCTTCTGCACCTCCTCCTTCAGGTCACCCTTCATGAGCCCCAGCCAGTTGCGATAGACCAGGACCTTGTCCTCGGCATCCACGGCGGCGACGGAATCCTCGCAGTCCATGATCGTGGTGATCGCCGATTCGAGCCAGACATCGGAAATATGTGCCGGATCATCCTTGCCGATCGCCGATGAGGCATCGATCCGGATTTCGATATGCAGACGGTTCTTGGCGAGAAGGATGCGGGCCGGCGCCGAAGGCTCGCCCTGGTAGCCGCAAAACTGGCCGGGCTCCGCCAGCGCGACAACTTGTTCGCCCGCCTTGATGACGAGGCTGCCATCCTCCACGGAAAGACCGGTTACCTCGCTCCATTTTCCAGCTGCGAGCGGAACAGACTGATCGAGAAAGGTTCGGACCCAGCCGATGACTTTCGCGCCGCGCACCGGATTATACTGTGCCTGCCTGTCGGCCCCATCCGCGTCTGCGATGGCATCGGTGCCATAGAGCGCATCATAGAGAGAGCCCCACCGCGCATTGGCCGCATTCAGCGCATAGCGCGCATTCATGACGGGAACCACGAGCTGAGGACCGGCGATCTCTGCAATTTCGGGATCGACATTGGCCGTGCTGACATCGAAATCGGCACCTTCAGGCAGAAGATAGCCGATCTCCCGCAGAAATGCCTCGTAGGCTGCGAGGTCGGACGGGGCGCCGTTCTTGCGGTACCATTCGTCCAGCTGGACCTGGAACTGGTCGCGCTTGGCCAGGAGCTCACGATTGCGCGGCGCAAGGTCGTGAATGATGTTTGACAGCTCCGCAAAGAAACTCTCTGCATCCACACCGCTACCGGCCAGCGCCTCCTCCACCAGGAAGCTGTGCAGCGCCTCATCGATCGCCAGGCCATTTCGTTCGAGACGGCTCATCCGCGTCCTCCATGTTTGCCATTCTTTGCCAGAGGTTTTTGCGCGCTCGCAGGCCGTAGTCAATGCGGCATTGGTGGAAGAATGGGTGTGCGCCGGCAAGAGAAGCCTCGGCCGGCGCGCCGGATCAGTGCTTTGAACGGGGCGAGATGCGCATGGGCAGCCCGCCGCGCGGCTGCGTCGTCAGCCGTTGCACCGGCCAGGGGACGACACCTTCAACCGCATCGAATCGGAAGCGCGACATGAGGACGGCCAAAGCAATGACGGCCTCCTGCATGGCAAAGGTGGCGCCGATGCAGACCCGCGGACCTGCTCCGAAGGGGAGATACTGGAACCGGTCGATGCGGGTCCGGTTCTCCGGCAGGAATCGCTCCGGCATGAAGGCCCGCGGCTTCTCCCAATGGAGAACGTGCCGGTGAAGGGTCCAGGGCATGACCAGCGCCGTGGTTCCGGCGGCTATGTGCAGGTGCTTGCCATCCGGCGTCACCCAGACATCGTCCTTGATCGCTTCGCGATTGATGGAGGGTGCCGGCGGATAGAGGCGCATGCCTTCCTCGAAGGCCGCCCGCACATGCGGCATGCGATCCAGCCACTCGACCGGCTCGGCCCCCGATGCGATGACAGAGTCGATTTCCTGCTCCATGGCCTCCCTGAAATGCGGCGCATGCGCCAGACAGTAAAGGGTCCAGGCCAAGGCGCGGGCGGTCGTTTCGTGGCCGGCGCCAATGAAGGTGAGGATATTGTCCTCGATTTCATCGAGCGTCAGTCCCTCCGGGCCATCCAGTTCCAGCAACAGCGTGAGGAAATCATCGGGAACACCTGCGCGGTCCCTTGCCATCCTGGCCTTGCGCTGATCCATGGTCTGGCGAACCACCTCGCGAAAGCGATCCATGACCTGCTCGCCGCCGAACCGTGTCAGCCGCGGAACCCAGCCGGGCGCCCGCAGAAGATCCATGGGATCGACCCGCCCCATGCGGTGCAGAAGCGAATTCACGTCATCGGCGAAATTGTCGCTGGTCGTCACCACATCGCCGGAAAACAGGGTTTCGGACAGGATGGAAAAGGCGAGTTCCGCCATGCCTACGGCAATATCCTCCACCTGTCCTTCGGGAGGGACGGCGTTGAAGCGGTCGGCGAACTCGCTGGACTTGTCCAGCATCTTTCCGGCAAAGCTCTTGGCATGACGAGGCGTGAAAACCGGCGCCATGGCTTTTCTGGAGCGTTTCCACACCGGCCCCTCCGCCGTCAGGAGCCCGTCGCGCAAAATCGGACGCAGGATCAGCTGGCGCACCTCCGCCATGCGATAATTGGCGGCATTGTCCACCAGCACATGCCGGATGAGACCGGGATGATTGATGATGAAGGTTCGCTCGAAGAAGAACTTGGTTTCGATCCAGGGCAGCGTGTAGGACGGCTCACCCCAAAGTTCCAGCGGGTTGCGCAGGACCGTCCGGACGATTTCCAGCTTGCTGGGGATATGGGTCCGCGGGATGGGTGCCGGCGGTTCGAAAGCGTGGGGACGCGTATCCATTGACTGATCCTTGCCTGAAGAGGGCCGCAGTCAATGGATATCGGTACTAAAGAAGCGATTTCAATTCCGCGAGCTTGTCGTTCACCAGCCAGCCGTAATAATTCTCTTCCGGCCAGGACACGCCGCCATTGCGGTTGCGCGCGGCGAGCGCCGCGGCGCGGCGGGCGGAATTGCCGACATTATAGAGCGTTGCGGTAATGCCCGGATTCTTCGAAATGTCGACGCCCGCTATATCGGCATAATCGTCGATGGAGCGTTTGATCGTCGCCGCCATATAGGCAAGAGACTGGTCCGGATCCATGATGGCCTTGTAGACGTCATTGGCATCGGCTGCATTCAGTTTGGGATAGCCCGAACGCCTTGCAACGAGATCGGATTGCATCAATGCCGTCAGCGGATTGATCTGGCCGAGCCCAAAGGTCTGACCGGCGTAGAAAGGCTGGAAGAAGACCGCGCTGAACCGGTTGTCCGGATAGGAGACGCTATCGACACGGCGACCCCGGAAGACAGTCTCCCAGACAGTCTCCCGGCAGGTCCACAGGCGATAGGAATCCGAAAGCGACGCGCATTTTTCAAATTCCGGCCGGGCCACGAAAACCGTAATCGACTGGTCCTTGTAGCCGAAGCGGAACGTATCTCCCGCATAGGCCGCGGCCTTGACGTAGTAGGATTGCAGCCGGTCATAGGCATCGACATTGTAGGTATGTTCGCCGACGATTGCCCCGATCATATGGATCGGGTCAATGTCATACACGCGGGCCGTCTGCTTGATCTTGGAGATCAGGCTCTTGTCGCTGGCCAGGAGATCGCGAATCCGCTCATATTTCTCGTCAAAGCTTGTCTTGCCTGCCCTTGTGCGGCGAACGGAGGCGCCCGGCACCTTGGGCTGCTCGACGTTCCGATTGCCGGGCGGGACGACCGCCAGCCCGCCCGCTTGCACCGTGGGGAGCGCGCAGCACAGGATCATCAACAGGGTGAGTATGACGCGTGGCAATGGAGCGATCCCCGCATGTGGCTTGGCAGCCCGGACCGGCCGGCCGCCCGAACGAGCAAAAAGGATTGCGGGGCTCGGGCGAATCAGCGTCGGGCCATCGTCAGTCCAGTTATCTGAAGCCATACTGAAACAGGGGGGCCGGAGTCGAGCCCGGCCCCCTCACATTCCTGTCACTTCCATGGCGGAGGCGCCGATTCGTTGCGCCGGTGCCACGTTCTAGAGGATGTAGCGCGACAGATCCGTATCGGCGGCGATATCGCCGACATGCTTGCGCACATACTCCGCATCGACTTGCAGGGCGGTGCCGGGACGATCGGGCGCGTGGAAGGAAATCTCATCCAGCACGCGCTCCATCACCGTCTGCAGGCGCCGCGCCCCGATATTCTCGACCGAGGAGTTCAGATGCACGGCGACATCGGCCAGGGCGTCGATGGCATCCTCGGTGAAATCGAGCGTCAGTTGCTCGGTTTCCATCAGCGCCTTGTACTGGCGGATAAGGCTGGCTTCGGTTTCCGTGAGAATGCGACGGAAATCCTCCTTCGACAGCGGCTTCAACTCCACCCGGATCGGCAGGCGGCCCTGCAGCTCCGGCAGCAGGTCGGAGGGCTTGGAGACATGGAAGGCGCCGGATGCGATGAACAGGATATGATCCGTCTTGACCGGTCCATATTTGGTGGACACGGTCGTGCCTTCCACTAGCGGCAGAAGATCGCGCTGAACGCCCTCGCGGGAGACGCCGGCGCCGAGCCCACCATCGCGCGCGGCGATCTTGTCGATCTCGTCAAGGAAGACGATCCCGTCATTCTCGACGGAGCGGACGGCCTCCCGCTGGATGACCTCATTGTCGATCAGCTTGTCCGATTCGTCGCGGATCAGCTCGCCATAGGATTTCTCCACCGTCGTGCGGACCTTCTTGGTGCGGCCGCCCATGGCCTTGCCGAACATTTCGGACAGGTTCAGCACGCCGATATTGGCGCCGGGCATTCCAGGGATCTCGAAACCCGGCATGCCGGATCCCGTATCCGCCACCTCGATATCGATCTCCTTGTCGTCCAGTTCTCCATTGCGCAGCTTCTTGCGGAATGTTTCACGTGTGGCAGGCGAGGCGGTGGATCCGACGAGCGCGTCAAGCACCCGTTCCTCGGCACTCTGGTGCGCCTTGGCCTGCACCTCTGCCCGCTTCTTCTCGCGCACCAGTCCGACACCGATCTCGACGAGGTCGCGGATGATCTGCTCCACGTCGCGGCCCACATAGCCGACTTCGGTGAACTTGGTCGCCTCGACCTTGATGAAGGGCGCGCCGGCAAGCTTGGCCAGCCGGCGGGAGATCTCCGTCTTGCCGACACCGGTTGGTCCGATCATCAGGATATTCTTCGGCATGACCTCGTCGCGCAGGCTCTCGTCGAGCTGCTGGCGCCGCCACCGGTTGCGAAGGGCAATGGCCACGGCTCGCTTGGCGTCATGCTGGCCGATGATGTAGCGGTCCAGTTCCGAGACGATCTCGCGGGGGGAAAAAGTCGTCATAATCTACCTCTTCGGCGTCCTTGCTCCGGCCGGCTCATCAAGCCCGGCCGGCGGGGACCCGTTTCTCTCAAAGCTTGCGGTTATTCGGCGTCCAGCGTCTCGACCACCAGGTTATGGTTGGTATAGACGCAGATCTCGGCGGCAATATCGAGGGCCTGACGGGCTATCTCTTCGGCCGATTTGTCGGAATCCATCATTGCGCGGGCTGCGGCATAGGCGAAATTGCCGCCCGATCCGATGGCGATCGTGCCATGTTCCGGCTCCAGCACATCGCCATTGCCGGTCACTGCCAGGGTCACCGTCTTGTCGGCGACGAGCATCATGGCTTCCAGATTGCGCAGATATTTATCGGTGCGCCAGTCCTTGGCGAGCTCGACGGCTGCACGCATCAACTGGCCGGGATACTGCTCCAGCTTCTTTTCCAGTCGATCGAGAAGGGTGAAGGCATCCGCCGTTGCGCCGGCGAAACCGGCAATCACTTCGCCCTTGCCGATGCGCCGAACCTTTCGGGCATTGCCCTTCATTACGGTCTGGCCGAGACTGACCTGTCCGTCGCCGGCCATGATCACCTTGCCGCCTTTCCGCACGGTAATGATTGTTGTCATACTCACACCTGTCGGCCCCAGTCCGGGCCCTTGTCGCGCCGGTCCATTCCGGCTGTTGAGCCTCATGTAAGTTGTGCTTTTGCGATTGCAAATCCTGTTCCGTCGATCTCCAGCCGCATCCGGGAAGGCGCCTTATGCTTGGCCTGCGACCGGCCAGTATTGCGGTTTGCCGGAATCGTTTGCACCACAGCGGCGTCACTGCTAAGCAGCGCAGATCGAATTGAAGGCTTCAGAAGACTGGTGACCAAGATGAGCGAGCGTCGTGCGTCCGTTTCTCGCAAGACCAATGAGACCTCGATTTCTGTGGCCGTCAATCTCGACGGAACGGGAGTGTCGAAGATCGAGACCGGCATCGGTTTCTTCGACCATATGCTGGAGCAGCTGTCCCGCCATTCGCTGATCGACATGGACATTGACTGCAAGGGCGACCTGCACATCGACGATCATCACTCCGTCGAAGATACGGGCATTGCGATCGGCCAGGCGATCGCCAAGGCGCTCGGCGACCGCCGTGGCATCACCCGCTATGCCTCCCTCGATCTGGTCATGGATGAGACGATGACCAAGGCCGCCGTCGATCTTTCGGGTCGTCCCTTCCTGGTCTGGCATGTTGCCTTCAGCGCCGCCAAGATCGGCACTTTCGATACGGAACTCGTCCGGGAATTCTTCCAGGCACTCGCCCAGAATGCCGGCATCACGCTGCATGTCACCAATCATTACGGCGCCAATAATCACCATATTGCCGAAACCTGCTTCAAGGCCGTGGCCCGCGTGCTGAGAACCGCAACCGAGATCGATCCCCGCCAGGCTGGCCGCGTCCCGTCCACCAAGGGGATGCTGGTCTGAGCGTGCCAGGAGGCGCCGTGCGCAGTTTTATCATTCTGACCCCACCGGGCGGACCGGATCGCGATCACGCAAGCACCCGTTTTGTGGCCGATTCCTTTGCCTGGCTCGGCTTTATCTTTCCCGGATTGTGGCTGCTGTTTCACCGGTGCTGGCTGTTCGGCATCGTGACGCTCGCGGCACAGGGAATGCTGGTCTGGCTTAGTGATCAGCCCGGACTGTTCTGGGGCGGGACCCTGTCGGAACTCGCAATCGGCCTGCTGGTTGGACTCGAAGGCCGTCAGATCCTGGCGCGGCGCCTCGTCGCCAAGGGCTGGGCGGTCGCCGATATCGTCACGGCACCGGATCTTCAAACGGCGGAACAAATCTACTTCGCCGGGCTTCCGGTCCGCCAGCCGCAGCCGGACGTTCCGGTCACCGACTGGAAGAACCTCACACTGTCCGGCCCGCCACGTCTGCAGACTGGCCCGGCACTTGGACTTTTCGATCTTGGTGGAGGGCGCTGATGCGCGTTGCAATCATCGACTATGGATCGGGCAATCTCCGCTCCGCAACCAAAGCGTTCGAGCGCGCCGCTAAGGAGGCCGGGCTTCAGGCCGAGATCTGTCTGACGGACCGACCGGATGAGGTAAGCCGCGCGGACCGGATCGTCTTGCCCGGGGTTGGAGCCTATGCCGATTGCCGGCGCGGCCTTTCCTCCGTTTCCGGCATGGAGGAGGCCCTTCTGGACGCCGTGCAGACCAAAGCCCGGCCCTTCCTGGGAATCTGCGTCGGCATGCAATTGATGGCATCGCGCGGACTTGAGAAGGATGTCACGCAGGGCTTTGGCTGGATCAAGGGCGATGTCGTCGAAATGACGCCTTCCGATCCCGGCCTGAAGATCCCGCAGATCGGCTGGAACACGTTGACGCTCAACCGTCCGCATGCTCTGTTCGACGGCATTCCGACCGGCCCGGACGGGCTGCACGCCTATTTCGTTCACTCCTATCACCTGGCGGCCGAGACGCCGGATGACGTGGTGGCAACGACCGAGTATGGCGGTGCCGTGACCGCCTTTGTCGCGCATGGCAACACGGCCGGCGCGCAGTTCCATCCGGAAAAGAGCCAGACCCTCGGCCTGGCCCTGATCTCCAACTTTCTGCGCTGGAAGCCCTGACATGATCCTTTTCCCGGCGATCGACCTCAAGGACGGCCAATGCGTGCGTCTGAAACTTGGCGATATGGATCAGGCGACGATCTATAATCCCGATCCCGCCGCCCAGGCCAAGGCCTTTCAAGACCAGGGCTTTGAGTGGCTGCACGTGGTGGATCTCGACGGCGCCTTTGCCGGCGAAAGCCGCAACGGCTTTGCTGTCGACGCCATTCTGAAGGCGACGACGAACCCTGTTCAACTGGGCGGCGGCATCCGCAGCCTCGCGCATATCGAGGCCTGGCTGTCGCGCGGCCTGGCACGGGTCATCCTTGGCACCGTTGCCGTGCGGGATCCGGCGCTGGTCCTCGAAGCCTGTCGCAGATTTCCGGGCCAGATCGCCGTGGGCATTGACGCCAAGGGCGGCAAAGTGGCCGTCGAGGGCTGGGCGGAGGCGTCCGAACTCGGCGTGATCGAGCTTGCCAAGCGCTTCGAAGGCGCCGGCGTTGCCGCCATCATCTATACCGATATCGACCGCGACGGCATTCTTGCCGGAATCAACTGGGGGTCGACGCTCGACCTTGCAGCCGCAGTCTCCATTCCGGTGATCGCCTCCGGCGGGCTTGCCTCGCTCGATGACATCCGTCGCATGCTCGAACCGGATGCCGCAAAACTTGCGGGCGCGATTTCCGGCAGAGCCCTGTATGACGGTCGCATCGATCCGGCCGAGGCGCTGTCCCTCATCCGTGCCGCCAAGGGAGGCCGAGCATGACCCTCAAAGCGCGCGTCATTCCCTGCCTCGACGTCAAGGACGGCCGTGTCGTCAAAGGGGTCAACTTCGTCGACCTGATCGACGCGGGCGATCCGGTCGAGGCGGCCAAGGCCTATGATGCGGCCGGTGCCGACGAATTATGCTTTCTCGACATCACCGCATCCTCCGACAATCGCGACACGATTTTCGATGTGGTGGCGCAGACGGCCGAGCACTGCTTCATGCCGCTGACCGTCGGTGGTGGCGTGCGGGCCGTTGCCGATATCCGCAAGCTCTTGCTGGCTGGCGCCGACAAGGTGTCGATCAATTCCGCAGCGGTGAACAATCCCGATTTCGTTGCCGAGGCCGCCGACAAATTCGGCAATCAATGCATCGTCGTATCCATCGATGCGAAGCGGCGGCGCGTTGAGGGATCCGGTGAGGACAAGGCCGGCGGCTTCGAAAGCGCCTGGGAAATCTACACGCATGGGGGCCGCACCGCGACCGGCATTGACGCGGTGGCCTTTGCCAGGCACATGGTGGAGCGCGGTGCAGGCGAGCTGCTGGTCACGTCGATGGATCGCGACGGCACCAAAAGCGGGTATGATCTCGAGCTGACGCGTGCGATCGCCGATGCGGTGCGGGTGCCGGTGATCGCCTCGGGCGGCGTCGGCACGCTGGATGACCTGGTGGCGGGTGTGCAGCAGGGCCATGCGACGGCCGTTCTTGCCGCATCCATCTTCCACTTCGGCACCTATTCCATCGGCGAAGCCAAGCGCTACATGGCCGAGCACGGCATTGCCATGCGGCTCGACTGAGGGGACCCCAAGTGAGCGACTTTTCTCTCAGCGATCTCGAAGCCATCATTGCCGAACGCGCCAAGGCGGATCCGGCGCAATCCTGGACGGCAAAGCTTGTCGCCGCGGGCCAGGAAAGGGCGGCCAAGAAGCTGGGGGAGGAGGCGGTGGAAACCGTCATCGCCGCCATTTCTCAGGACCGGACACATCTTGCGGCCGAGGCCGCCGATCTCCTCTATCATCTGATGGTCGTATTGAAGATTGGCGGCGTTCCGTTGCAGGATGTGCTGGACGAACTTCAACGCCGAACGGCCCAATCGGGCCTCACGGAAAAGGCGAGCCGACAACACTCATGACGATCGCCAGCCAGCCTATCGATTCGGACATTTCGCCTGAGCCCGCGCCGGACGGGAATTATTCGCCCTTCTTCCAGTTCACCTCCGAGGAATGGTCGAAATTCAGGGCCGATACGCCCTTGACGCTCACCGGTGACGAGGTGAAGCGGCTACGCTCACTGGATGATCCGATCGATCTTGATGAAGTGCGGCGAATCTATCTGTCGCTGTCACGTCTGCTGTCGGCCCATGTGGAAGCGTCCCAGCTTCTCTTCCAGCAGCGCAACCGTTTCCTCAGCCTCTCCGACCAGGTCAAGACCCCTTTCGTCATCGGCATTGCCGGCTCGGTCGCGGTGGGCAAATCGACAACGGCGCGCATCCTCAAGGAATTGCTCGCCCGCTGGCCCTCCAGTCCGAAAGTCGATCTCGTGACGACCGACGGCTTCCTCTATCCCAATGCCATCCTGCGGCGGGATAATCTGATGGAGCGCAAGGGCTTTCCCGAAAGCTACGATATCGGCGCGCTGTTGCGCTTCCTGTCGGCGATCAAGGCTGGAAAACCCAATGTGAAGGCGCCGAAATATTCGCACCTCACCTATGACGTCCTGCCGGACGAATTCACCGATATCGACCGCCCAGACATCCTGATCTTCGAGGGGATCAACGTTCTGCAGTCGCGTACCCTGCCTGCCGACGGCAAGGTCGTTCCCATGGTCTCGGATTTCTTCGATTTCTCGATCTATATCGATGCCGATGAGGGCCAGATCCACAATTGGTATGTGGAACGCTTCATGCGGCTGCGGCAGACAGCCTTCCGCGACCCATCCTCCTTCTTCAACCGTTACGCCACGATCACCGAGGATGCGGCTCTGGCGATCGCCGAAGGTCTCTGGCAGAACATCAATCTGAAGAACCTGCGGCAGAATATCCTGCCGACACGGCTTCGCGCCGATCTGATCCTGCGCAAAGGCAGCAATCACTTCATCGAAACGGTTGCGCTGCGCAAACTGTAGGCGATGGATCGCCTGCTTTCGATATGAATCGTCAGCGATGGACCCGCCGCAGTGTCAGGTTGATCCGCCCGCTTTGCCGCAGGAGCGTCGAAGTGTTCGGGTAGATCCGGTCCACTCCGTGGTAAGCAAGCCTCCCCTCGCCGCCAAGGACGACGATATCGCCGCTGGTGAGTTTGACGGAGCTTGTCCTGTCGCTCCTTTCGCGGCCGCCGATCCGGAAAAGACAGCTATTGCCGAGCGAGATCGACAGAACCGGCGCGTCGAGATCCTCCTCGTCCCGATCCTGGTGCAGACCCATCTTCGCATCGTCGGCGTAGAAATTGATGAGGCAGGCCTCCGGTGGCTTGGGGTAATCCGCATAGTGCTGCCAAAGGGACAGAAGCTCGTCCGGCATGGCCGGCCATGGCATCTGCGTCACCGGATGCCTCTCCTGATAGCGATAGCCCTTCGCCTTGTCGGTCACCCAGCCAAGCGTTCCGCAATTGGTCATGCGGACCGACATGGGCCGGCCGCTGCCCGGCATGACCGGCACGTAAAGAGGCGCTTGGCTGACGACGGCGCGAATCACCTCCACCAGATGCTCCTGGGCGGCCCGATCGAGCGCTTGCGGGTGATGGACAATGCCATTGGCCAGAAACAGCATGAGCGTGCCTTCATTCACTGCCAGCTGGGCGGCTGCGCATCTTCTTGACTTCGGATCGTCCGGATTTCTCCTTCAGGCGCCGCTCGACGGAGCCTTTGGTGGGCCTTGTCTTCTTGCGCGGCGGCGGCGGCGGCTTGGCCGCTTCCAGGAGCAATTCCTTCAACCGCTCGCGCGCATCCTCGCGGTTGCGCTCCTGGCTGCGGAAGCGATTGGCCTCGATGAGCAGCACGCCGTCCTTGCTGAGCCTTCGCCCCGCAAGCTTCGCCGCATTTTCCTTGATTCGCTCCGGCAGCGACGGCGATCCCATCAGGTTGAAGAACAGCTGGACTGCGGTGGAGACCTTGTTGACGTTCTGGCCGCCCGGTCCACCGGCAAGAACGAACTGTTCCGTCAGTTCCCATCCGGCAAGGGTCAATCGGCTATTGATGACGAGGGGGTCGCTGGCCATGATCTGTCTCCGCGCCCTCTATTCCACAGAAGCAAGCAAAAGAAAACCGCCGGGCTTGAAGGCCCGGCGGCATCCGTTGGTCGACGTCGGAGAGATCACTCGGCGGCGGCGAGCATTCCCGGAGCAGCGTCGCGCACCTTGCTGTCGACGTGCTGCTCGAACTTGGTGAAGTTGGAGACGAACATGTCCACCAACTTCCTGGCCTGCGCATCATAGGCGCCGCCATCGGTCCAGGTGGACCGGGGATCGAGAATGGCACCATCGACGCCCGGCACATTGACCGGCACCGCAAAGCCGAAATTGGCATCGGTGCGGAATTCCGCCTTCTTCAACTCGCCAGTCAGCGCCGCCGTCAGCAGAGCCCGCGTCGCCTTGATGGGCATGCGCCGCCCGGTGCCATATGCGCCGCCGGTCCAGCCGGTATTCACCAGCCAGCAATCCACCCCGTGGCGGGCAATCAGATCCCGCAGGAGATTGCCGTATTCCGTCGGGTGACGGGGCATGAAAGGCGCTCCGAAGCAGGTCGAGAAGGTGGCTTCCGGCTCCGTTACACCCTTTTCGGTTCCGGCCACCTTGGCCGTGTAGCCGGACAGGAAGTGGTACATCGCCTGTTCGGGCGTCAGTTTCGCGATCGGCGGCATGACGCCGAAGGCATCCGCCGTCAGCATGATGATGGTCTTCGGATGCGGTGCGAGCCCGGTCGCGGATGCATTGGGAATGAAATGCAGGGGATAGGCGCTGCGGGTGTTTTCCGTCAGCGAGGCATCATCGAAATCCGGCTTGCGGGTGCCATCGAGCACCACATTTTCCAGGACGGTGCCGAATCGGCGGGTCGCTGCGTAGATTTCAGGCTCTGCTTCCGCCGAAAGGCGGATGGCCTTGGCATAGCAGCCGCCTTCAAAATTGAAGATGCCGTTTTCGCCCCAGCCATGCTCATCGTCGCCGATCAGCGTCCGGTTCGGATCGGCCGAAAGCGTTGTCTTTCCCGTGCCCGACAGGCCGAAAAAGACGGCGGCATCGCCGTCCGGACCGACATTGGCGGAGCAATGCATGGGCATGACGCCCTTTTCCGGCAGAAGATAGTTCAGGACCGTAAAGACCGACTTCTTGTTCTCGCCGGCATAGGAGGTCCCGCCGATCAGGATCAGCCCGTTCTCGAGGTCGCAGGCAATCACGGTTTCGCTGCGGCAGCCATGGCGTGCCGGGTCGGCGCGGAAGCTGGGCAGGTTGATGATCGTCAGCTTTTGCTGGAAGGCTTCGAGACTGGAGCGCTCAGGACGGATCAGCAGGTTGCGGATGAACAGCGCATGCCAGGCCAGTTCCGTCACCACGCGCGTGGGAAGGGCGTAATCATGATCGGCGCCACCGATCAGATCCTGCACGTAGAGCGTCTTGCCGGCCGCGTGGGCGAGCATGTCCTGCTTCAGAGACGCAAAATGCTCCGGCGACATGGGCTTGTTGTTGTCCCACCAGATGTTCGGCTGCGTGCGCGCATCCTGCACGACGAACTTGTCCTTCGGCGAGCGACCGGTGTGCTGTCCCGTCACGGCCCGCAAAGCGCCGTCGATCGTCAGTTCGGCCTCGCCGGCGCGTAGCGCCGCCTCATACAGTTCGCTCTCGTTTAAATTGTAGTTAACGCGAGCAACACCTGTCAGCCCGAGCGCCGTCAGACCATTCGAGGGATTGTGCACTCCATACTCTTCCATGTCGCGCTTTCCTTTGAGCTGACGTTGAGATGGTGGGCAACCTAATGAGACTCTGCCAAAAGAGCAAGGGGCTCGCTTGAAATAGACTAACGAAATCAATTATTTAATCGATTTAAAAACTTTTTGTCATTTTTAAATCGGTTAGATGCAGGGTGAAGGACGGGCTGACGCGCCCTATATTAGGCCCTTGTGGAGGACGCCGAAATGGGCACCCCTTTATCTTTGCCACATTTTGTTCCACCTTTATCCCCAAGAGACGCATGATTGAACATGGGTTCGGCTGGGTCACAATCCAGGAGATGCGTACAGTATGGCGGAGACAGACAGAATGCAGACTATCGCCCTCGTAGACGACGACCGCAACATTCTCACGTCGGTATCGATTGCTCTGGAGGCGGAAGGCTACCGGGTCGAAACCTACACGGATGGCGCCTCTGCTTTGGATGGTTTGCTCGGCCGGCCGCCGCAGCTGGCGATCTTCGATATCAAGATGCCCCGCATGGACGGCATGGAACTGTTGCGGCGCCTGCGCCAGAAATCCGATCTCCCGGTCATCTTCCTCACCTCGAAGGATGAGGAGATCGACGAATTGTTCGGCTTGAAGATGGGCGCCGACGATTTCATCACCAAGCCCTTCTCGCAGCGCCTCCTCGTCGAGCGGGTCAAGGCGATCCTGCGCCGCTCGTCCAAGAGTGAGATCATCGGACCCTCGGGTGCCAAGGCAACCGCCGATCAGCAGGCGCGCACCCTTGAGCGCGGTCAGCTCAGCATGGACCAGGAACGCCATACCTGCACCTGGAAGGGCGAACCCGTGACGCTGACGGTGACGGAATTTCTGATCCTGCATTCTCTGGCGCAGCGGCCGGGCGTGGTGAAGAGCCGCGACGCGCTGATGGATGCCGCCTATGACGAGCAGGTCTATGTCGATGACCGCACGATCGACAGCCACATCAAGCGTCTTCGCAAGAAGTTCAAAATGGTTGACACCGATTTTGATATGATCGAGACGCTCTACGGCGTAGGCTATCGATTCCGCGAGGCCGCCTGATCTTTCGCCACGACAGGCGAATTTCAGCTCCGCGCACTGACCGCCGAGACGGCCGGCGGTTGCCGTGAAAGGGAAAGGCTTGGCCGATCACACCATCCATCGCGATCATTCAGGCGGCGAAGATCCGGCGCTGCCGCGTGCAAGGGGAAGGGTCTGGTCTCACCCCTTCACCCTGATGCGCCGCATCTTCGGCAATGCCGTGTTTTCCAGCCTGACCCGGCGGATCCTGTTCTTCAATATTGCGGCAACCGTCGTCCTCGTCGGCGGCATTCTCTATCTCAACCAGTTCCGCGAAGGGCTGATCGACGCGCGCGTCGAAAGCCTGCTCACCCAGGGCGAGATCATTGCCGGCGCGATTTCCGCCTCGGCTTCCGTCGATACGAATTCGATCACCATCGATCCGCAGAAGCTTCTGGAACTGCAGGCCGGTCAGAGCATCACGCCCGTTCCCAATGACGAGGATCTCGATTTTCCCATCGATCCGGAGCGCGTGGCGCCGGTCCTGCGCCGCCTGATCTCGCCGACACGGACACGCGCGCGCCTCTTCGATGCGGATGCCAATCTCATCCTCGATTCGCGCCACCTCTATTCGCGCGGCCAGGTGCTGCGTTTCGACCTTCCGCCCGTCCAGGGAGAGGCAACCACCTGGGGCGACTGGTTTGCCAGCCTGATCAACAGGATGCTGCAGCCCGGCAATCTGCCGGCCTATAAGGAGGCCCCCGGCGGCGATGGCTCGATCTATCCAGAGGTGATGAACGCCCTGACCGGCGTGCGCGGCGCCGTTGTCCGGGTGACCGACAAGGGCGAGCTCATTGTTTCGGTCGCGGTTCCGGTGCAGCGCTTCCGGGCCGTGCTCGGCGTGCTGCTGCTCTCGACCCAGGCAGGCGACATCGACAACATCGTCCATGCCGAGCGGCTGGCGATCATGCGCGTCTTCGGGGTTGCAACTCTCGTCAATATCCTTCTGTCGCTTCTCTTGTCGTCGACGATCGCCAATCCGCTGCGCCGTCTGGCGGCAGCGGCCATCCGGGTGCGGCGCGGCGTCAAGCAGCGCGAGGAGATTCCCGATTTCTCGGCACGGCAGGACGAAATCGGCAATCTTTCGATCGCCCTCCGCGACATGACCAATGCGCTCTACGATCGGATCGACGCCATTGAGAGCTTTGCGGCCGATGTGAGCCATGAATTGAAAAACCCCCTCACCTCGCTTCGCAGCGCGGTCGAGACCCTGCCGCTGGCCAAGACGGAAGACTCCAAGCAGCGGCTTACGAACATCATTCTTCACGACGTCCGGCGGCTGGACAGGCTGATCAGCGATATTTCCGATGCCTCGCGACTCGACGCCGAGCTTGCCCGTTCGGACGCCGCGCCCGTGGATCTGGAAATCCTCCTTTCCAATCTCATCGAGATTTCCCGGCAGATCCGGACCGGCCGCAAGCCTGTCGAGATCGATCTGGTGATCGACCACAAGACGGGCGCCAAGATGAGCTACTTGGTCCAGGGCCACGACCTGCGCCTGGGCCAGATCGTCACCAATCTCATCGAAAATGCGCGGTCCTTCGTGCCGGAAAAGAGCGGCAGGATCTCCATCCACCTGTTCCGCCAGCGCAGCAATTGTATCATCCAGGTCGACGATAACGGACCGGGCATCCGCGCCGAGGATATCGACCGCATCTTCGAGCGCTTTTATACCGATCGCCCGGAAGGCGAGAGCTTCGGCCAGAATTCCGGCCTGGGCCTCTCGATCAGCCGGCAGATTGCCGAGGCCCATGCCGGCACCTTGCGGGCGGAAAACCTGCTGAACCCCAAGGGCGAGATCGTCGGTGCGCGGTTCACGCTCTCCCTGCCGGCCGGCCCTGCCCCATGAGCGAACCGCGCCGCAATCTTCATGCCACGGCAATCGTGGTGGGGCGACGGGGGCTGATTTTCCTCGGTCCCTCGGGCGCCGGCAAATCCTCGCTCGCCTTTTCCTGCCTGGCAGAGGCGCGCGCCGGCGGCGCCTTTGCGGCGCTGATTGCCGACGACCAGGTCTTCCTGTCACAGAGCGGGGATGTCACGATCGCGCACCGCCCTGCCGCAATCGCCGGCCTCATGGAGATACGCGGTAGCGGGCTCGTCACCCTGGACAGCGTCGACCAGGCCGTGCTGGACCTTGCCATTCTCGTCGTCGATGCGTCGGCCGCCGAACGCTTGCCGCCCGAGGGCGAACGCGAGGCGTTGGGAGGTCAATCGGATCTGCCGCTGATCCGGCTTGCGCGTCACACGTATCAACCTTTGGCAGCAATCGGCGCTCTTTACCCGGAATTTAGAGGTGAAATGCCATTCTGCTGACAAAGAGGACGCCATTTTTGACTTGCACTTCGACATCACATCGACAAGATGGCATCCCACCGCCGTTAGGCCTGTTGCGATGCGAAACGGGGCCAAGCGTATCGTTATACCTGGGGGTGATTTCATTATGATCGGACTTGTGCTTGTCACGCATGGCAAGCTGGCTGATGAGTTCCGACATGCGCTGGAGCATGTGGTTGGACCGCAAAAGAACATCGAAACCGTCTGCATCGGCCCGGAAGACGACATGGATCAACGCCGCCGGGATATCCTCGAAGCGGTGGGACGCGTCGATGAAGGCTTTGGTGTCGTCATCCTCACCGACATGTTCGGCGGAACGCCGTCCAACCTGTCGATTTCTGTTATGAGCACCGGAAAGATCGAAGTGATCGCCGGGGTCAACCTGCCGATGCTGATCAAGCTTGCCGGCGTGCGTATCGACAACGACATGCAGAAGGCATTGGCCGAAGCCGCCGATGCCGGCAGAAAATATATCAATGTTGCAAGCCGCGTGCTGAGCGGCAAGTAAGATCCTTCATGGCAGACCTTTCTCGCGAACTCCTGATCGTCAACAAGCGCGGCCTGCATGCCCGCGCCTCCGCCAAATTCGTCCAGACCGTGGAAACCTTCAATGCCCAGATCATGGTGTCCAAGGACGGTATGACCGTGGGCGGGACCTCCATCATGGGTCTGATGATGCTCGCGGCCAGCCCCGGCTGCACCATTGAAGTCAGTGCGGCCGGCACCGATGCCGAAGCGGCGCTGGAGGCGCTGACCAGGCTTGTGGCCGACCGTTTCGGCGAAGAAATGTGATCATATAAAGACTTCTTTATATCCTTATTGCTAGTCCTCTGGAACCCTGCTACATCGCAGGACACTGCCGCTGTCCATTGCAGCGGCTGACCGGCGCTGCTTGCCGATGAGCGGTAGCCCTGCCCAGTTGGAGAGCCACCATGAGCATGAATCAGGATCACATCGTCGCGGATATCGGCCTGGCCGATTACGGCCGCAAGGAACTTACCATCGCAGAAACGGAAATGCCGGGGCTGATGTCCTGCCGCGAAGAGTTTGGTTCGTCCAAACCTTTGGCCGGCGCCCGCATTTCGGGTTCGCTGCATATGACGATCCAGACCGGCGTCTTGATCGAAACCCTGAAGGTCCTCGGCGCCGATGTTCGCTGGGCCTCCTGCAATATCTTTTCCACCCAGGATCACGCGGCCGCGGCAATTGCCGCGACGGGGATCCCGGTCTTTGCCGTGAAGGGCGAGTCCCTGACGGAATACTGGGATTATACGGACCGCATCTTCCAGTGGAGCGATGGCGGCGTGTCGAACATGATCCTGGATGACGGTGGCGATGCCACCATGTACATCCTGCTGGGCGCCCGCGCCGAGGCCGGTGAAGACGTCTTGTCCAATCCCGGCTCGGAAGAAGAGGAAATCCTGTTCGCGCAGATCAAGAAGCGGCTGCAGGCCTCGCCTGGCTGGTTCACCAAGCAGCGCGATGCCATCAAGGGCGTGACGGAAGAGACCACGACCGGCGTCCACCGCCTGTATGACCTGGCCAAGAAGGGTCTCCTTCCCTTCCCGGCCATCAATGTGAACGATTCGGTCACGAAGTCGAAATTCGACAACAAATATGGCTGCAAGGAATCCCTGGTAGACGGCATTCGCCGCGCAACCGATGTGATGATGGCCGGCAAGGTCGCCGTCGTCTGCGGCTATGGCGATGTCGGCAAGGGATCGGCCGCGTCGCTGGTCGGTGCCGGTGCCCGCGTGAAGGTGACCGAAGTCGACCCGATCTGCGCGCTTCAGGCCGCCATGGACGGTTTCGAAGTGGTGAAGCTGGAAGACGTTGTTTCCTCAGCGGATATTTTCATCACCACCACCGGAAACAAGGATGTCATCCGCATCGAGCACATGCGCGAGATGAAGGATATGGCAATCGTCGGCAATATCGGTCACTTCGACAATGAGATCCAGGTCGCAGCCCTGCGCAATCTGAAGTGGATGAACATCAAGCCCCAGGTGGACATGATCGAATTCCCGAAGGGCAATCGGATGATCCTGCTCTCGGAAGGCCGCCTGCTCAATCTGGGCAATGCGACCGGCCATCCGTCCTTCGTGATGTCGGCCTCCTTCACCAATCAGGTCCTCGGACAGATCGAGCTCTTCACCAAGACGCAAGAGTACAAGCCGGGGGTCTACATCCTGCCAAAGCACCTCGACGAAAAGGTCGCTCGCCTGCACCTGGCCAAGCTTGGCGTGACGCTGACGGAACTTTCCGAGGAGCAGGCGGCCTATATCGGCGTCTCCCGTCAGGGTCCCTTCAAGTCGGATCACTACAGATACTAATCTAAGCCGACTAATCCACAAGATATGGTAGCCGCAAGCTTGACACGCTTGCGGCTTTCTTTTTTCCTCTCTGCCCTTTGCCGAAATTTGCGAAGCAGATATTGTTTCAGCACTCGATTCGCGGTCCGGACCTCGTCCCCGCGATCAGGGATGTCTTGTCGATGAGCGGCACTTGGACGGAGACAGACCAAAATGGCGGCACAATTCACGGCTCTGCTCCGGCAGGCTAAGACCGATGACGGCAACGCGGAGCCGGCATTCGGTGGACTATGGGTGGCGGAACACGTGACAGCAAAAAGACTATCTGGCCTGGGTCGGACGAGGCCCCTCAGGTCCCTGGGGCGCGTGTATCATCTGGCCAGAGCCGCCCTGACGGGCACGGCCCTGTCAGGCATGGCGGGAATTGCGCTGGCGCAGGACGCCCGGCTGCCGGCGACGCGGCTCTTCACGTCCTCCGAGGTCATCTTCTCGTCGATGACGATCGGTGCGATCGCCGCGGCCCTTCTGTCGACCATCTGGCTGCTGCGTCAGCGAACCCATATGGAGGCCGAGAGCCAGGAAATCCGCGGCGCCCTTTCGGACGCGCAGCAGAAGGTTTCGAAATACGAGGCGCTGATTGCGGAAAAGAACCGCCGCATCGTCATCTGGGAAGCAGGCCCCTCGCGCGCTGAGTTTCTCGGGCAGCTTCCGGCGGAAACGGGCGCGCCTGCCGAGGGCAAGGACTTCCTCGCCTTTGGCAAATGGCTGCGGGCGCATTCGGCGGCCGAACTCGAACATGCCGTGGAGGCTCTGCGCGGCCAAGCCCGCAGCTTCGACATGGTGGTGGAGACAAATCGCGACGAGATTCTTGAAGTGCAGGGCCGCGTCTCCGGCGGCAAGGCCTTTGTCCGCTTCATTGCTCTGGACAATCTGCGTGCCGAACTGGCCGAGTTGAAGATCGAGCGGGAGCGGCTGGTCTCGTCGATCAACCTGTTCCAGTCCCTCCTCGACGCCTTGGAACAGCCGGTCTGGCATCGTGACCGCGACGGCAACCTCGCCTGGGTCAACCATGCCTATAGCGACGCCGTGGAGGCCACCAGCCCGGCCCAGGCGGTCGAAGAGGGCCGGGAATTCCTCGGCACCATCGCGCGGGAAACCATTCGTGCGACGACAACCGGCGATTCACCGTATCATGACCGCGTCTCGACGGTGATTCGCGGCAACCGGACCGTCTTCGATGTCGTCGATGTTCTCAGCCGCGCCGGCTCTGCCGGCATGGCGCTCGACGTCTCGGAAGCGGAATCGGTCAAGGCCGAACTCAACCGCACCCTCAAGAGCCATGCGGAAACGCTGGATCATCTGGCAACGCCGGTGGCGATCTTCGACCGCGACCAGCGCCTGCAATTCTACAATCAGGCCTTCGTGCGACTGTGGGATCTGGACCTCGGCTTCCTTGAAAGCCGGCCGGATCACAATGAGCTTCTGGACAGGCTGCGAAGCCAGAACAAGCTGCCCGAACAGCTGAACTGGCGCAACTGGAAGGAAAGCGTCCTTTCCGTCTACCGCGCCCTCGATACGCAGACCAATCGCTGGCACCTGCCGAACGGGCAGACGCTGCAGGTCATCGCGACGGCCCATCCTCAGGGCGGCGCAACCTGGGTCTTCGAAAACCTTACCGAGCAGGTCGATCTGGAGACCCGCTACAACACGCTGGTGAAGGTCCAGGGCGAAACCATCGACCATTTGGCCGAAGGGGTTGCCGTTTTCGGACCGGACGGACGCATCCGCCTGTCCAATCCGGCCTTCCGCGCGCTCTGGGGCCTGACGGAGGACCAGACCCGGCCGGGAACGCATATTCGCGCCATCGAGGCGGCCTGCGCCGCGGAATATGACAAGCCGGACGGCTGGCGCCACTTCGGCCAGATGCTGACCAATTTCGACGATGAACGGTCGTCGCTGCAGGGCACGTTCGAGCTGTTCTCGGGAATTGTCCTCGATTACGCCGTCATCCCGCTGCCGAATGCGCAGACAATGCTGACCTTCGTCAACATGACGGACAGCGCCCGCGCCGAACGCGCCCTGAAAGAAAAGAACGAGGCGCTTCGCAAGGCCGACGAGTTGAAGAACGACTTCGTGCAGCATGTGTCTTACGAACTGCGTTCACCGCTGACCAATATCATCGGTTTCACCGATCTTCTGAAGACGCCGGGCGTCGGTTCGCTGAATGATCGGCAGGCGGAGTATGTCGATCACATTTCCACCTCGTCATCGCTTCTGCTGACGATCGTGAACGATATTCTCGACCTTGCGACGGTCGATGCCGGCATCATGGAACTGACCTATTCCGAGATGGACATCGACGATCTGCTCGACGATGTCGCCATGCAGATCGCCGACCGTTTGCAGGACAATGGCGTGATGCTCGAAATCGTGGCGCCGAAGGGACTGGGCACCATCATTGCCGACCAGCAGCGCCTGAAGCAGATTCTCATCAAGCTCATCACCAATGCCGCCAATTTCTCGCCGGAGGGCTCGACGATCACGCTGAGCAGCTGGCGCGAGGGCAATGACTTCTTCTTCTCAGTCTCCGACAAGGGGCCAGGCATTGCGGAAGACATGCTGAAGTCGGTCTTCGACCGTTTCTCCAGCGGCAAGGGCGGCAAGCGCAGCGGCGCGGGGCTCGGCCTCTCCATCGTAGAGAGCTTCGTTCACCTGCACAGAGGCAATGTGAAGATCGAGAGCCAGGCCGGTCACGGCACCACCGTCACCTGCCGCATCCCCAGCGGCGCAACCTTCCGCTCCGTCGCCGCCGAATGAATCATGATCATCTGATCGGTATAGACCTCGCGGACGAGGCGGACACCATCCGCCTCGGCGAGGACCTGGCGCGGGCGCTTGCCGCGGGCGATTGCCTTGCGCTATCCGGCGAGGTGGGCGCGGGCAAATCGACGCTCGCACGGGCTTTCCTGCGCGCTCTGGCAGACGACCCGCACTTGGAAGTGCCAAGCCCGACCTTCACCCTCGTCCAGACCTATGATCTGCGGATCCGGGTTTCGCATTTTGATCTCTATCGCCTGGCGGACGGCTCCGAACTTCACGAACTGGGTTTCGACGAAGCCCTGCAGGACGGCATATGCCTGGTGGAATGGCCCGAAATGGCGGATCGGGATCTGCCGCGCGAGCGCATCCGCCTTCAGCTTGCGCATAAGCAGGATGGCAAGGGCCGCCATGCGCTGATCGATGCCGCTCCCGCTGCCCGGGCGCGGATCGAGCGGACGCTCTCCATCCGTCGCTTCTTGAGGGCTCACGGGCACGGCCAGTCGGAGCGGCGCTTTCTCAGCGGCGATGCCTCTTTCCGGGTCTATGAAACGATCACTCCCCTCGAAGGGAGCGACCTGATCCTTATGGACTGGCCGCGCAGGCCGGAAGGCCCTGCGGTCTTCGAGGGCAAACCCTATCCCAAAGTCGCCCATCTCGCCGAAGACGGCTATCCCTTCGTCGCCATTGCCCATCACCTGCGCAGCATTGGCCTTCTTGCGCCGCAGGTCCTGGCGGTGGATTACGACCAGGGCCTGATGCTTCTGGAAGATCTCGGCCAGGTTGGCGTTCTTGACGATCAGGGACGGCCGGTCCTGCAGCGTTATCGTGCAGCTATCGTAAGCCTCGCCCATCTGCACAGTACAAAACCGGTTGCCGAGATACCGGTCACGCCCGACCATGTCCATGCCATTCCCGCTTTCGATCCCGTAGCGATGAAGATCGAAACGCGTCTGCTGTTGGACTGGTATCTGCCCTGGCAGCGCAAGGGAATTGCGGCAAGCGATGCGGAGCGGGCAGACTATGGCCGCATCTGGGACGATCTGATCGCCGCTCTTTCCGGCACAGAGCAGCATCTGCTGCTGCGGGATTATCATTCTCCCAACCTGCTCTGGCAGCCGGAGCGGCAGGCGCCGCAGCAGGTCGGCCTCATCGATTTCCAGGACGCGATGATCGGTCCAACCGCTTACGACGTCGCATCCCTGGTCCAGGATGCACGCGTTACCATACAACCGGACATGGCGCGTCTTCTGCTCGACCAATATGTGGAAAAGCGGCGCGCCCAAGGCAATTTCGATCTCGAAGCGTTCGAGAAGGCCTTTGCCATCATGTCGGCGCAGCGTAATTGCAAGCTCGCCGGACTCTGGGTGCGCCTGAAGGAACGGGACGGCAAGCCCGGCTACCTGCAGCATATGCCGCGGACTCTCGCCTATCTGAACACGGTTCTTTCCCATCCGGTCCTTGCGCCGCTCCGCCAATGGATGGCACAAGCAGGCATAGACTTCGATCATTCCAAGGCTTGATCCAAATGACTGTCGAAAACGCGATGGTGCTGGCCGCCGGGCTTGGCACACGCCTGCGGCCCTTGACCGACCAGATGCCCAAGCCGCTCGTTCCGGTCGGCGGCCGCCCCATGCTGGATTACGTGCTCGATGCCATTGCGCAAGCCGGCATTTCCACCGTCGCGATCAATGTGCATCACCATGCCGACCAGATGGAGGACTATCTCGGCCGCCGGTCGGACCTGCGCGTCCTGATCTCGGACGAGCGCGGCCAGCTGATGAACAATGGCGGCGGCCTGGCCAAGGGGCTGAAACTTCTGCCTTCCGGGCCGGTCCTCGTGATGAATGCCGATCTCTTCTGGATCGGCGACGGGGCCGGGGACCTGTCGAACCTGCGCCGGCTGATAGCCGGATTCGATGACCGTATCATGGATATGCGGATGCTGTGCGCTCTTCCCGATCATGTGGTCTGCCATGCCGGCAAGATGGACTTCAGCATGTCGAGCGAGGGTCGCCTTACGCGGTATCGGGACGGCGATGACAATCCGGTAGTCTATGCGGGCGCTTTCGTCATGCATACCGATTTCATGGCGGATGCACCGGACACGCCCTTCAACCTCAACCTCACTTTCGACAAGGCGATTTCCCGGTCCCGGCTTTTCGGTCAGGCACTCGACGGACATTGGCTGACCGTCGGCTCGCCGGAGGAACTTGCGCAGGCGGAACGGTTCCTCGCTGCATTCAGGGCCGGAGGGTGATCATGAACGGACAGCGGCAGAAACGTATCCTCACCGTTCCGCCCTCCGTTCCATTTCTGCGGACCGTGGCGGCAGGCCTGTGTGACGGGCGGCTTCTTCCGTCTTTCCGCTACGATGAAAGCGACCCGCTCTCTTTGTCGAAGGTCACGATCTATGTCCCGACCCGGCGCGCCGCCCGCGTCCTTCGATCGGAATTCGTCGAGCTCCTGGGTGGCCGGGCGACGATCCTGCCGATGATCCGGCCGCTCGGGGAGACCGACGAGGATAGCGGCTTTTTCGATGTGGCGGCACCCGAGGAAATGAACATGGCGGTGCCGATCAGCGCCACCGCCCGCCTTCTGGAGCTGGGTCGCCTGATTCTAGCTTGGCGCAACGCCCTGCCCCAGGCCATCACCGACATTCACCGCGATTCGCCGCTGGTGGCGCCGGCAAGCCCTGCCGATGCCGTCTGGCTGGCACGCGCACTGGCAGAGCTGATCGATGCAATCGAAACGGAGGAACGCGACTGGAGCGACCTCGAGCGCCTGCAGACGGCCGAGCATTCGCTCTGGTGGCAGTTGACGGCCGAGTTCCTGAAGATCGCGAGCGCCTTCTGGCCTGCTCGCCTGGAGGAGCTTCGACGCTCTTCGCCGGCAAAGCACCAGGCGGCCATCATCAATGCCGAGGCTCGCCGCATTGCCGAGCGTCGTCACGATGGCCCGGTCATCGTGGCCGGTTCGACGGGACCGGTTCCGGCCGCCGCCCATCTCATTGCCGCGATTTCAGATTTGCCCTATGGCGCCGTGGTTCTTCCGGGTCTCGATCTATCCATGCCGGACGAGGAATGGACCATGCTTGGCAGGGGCGCCGAGGGTCTGAAGCCCGACCCCACCAGCCGTAGCCATCCCCAATACGGCCTCTACCGGCTGCTCCAGCGGCTTCAGGTCCTGCGGCGCGACGTCGGCACGCTCGGGGAGGCGCCGGCCGACCTGGAGCAGCGATCGACCCTCCTGTCGCAAGCGCTGGCACCTGCGGAGGCGACGGACCGGTGGACGGCCTGGAGACAGGCTCGTGACCCGCACGCCGTGCGCGCCGCCTTTGCCGATGTGTCTTTGGTGGAGGCGGCGAATGAACGGGAGGAGGCAGCTGCGATCGCAATCGCCTTGCGTCTTGCATTGGAAGAGCCCGGCGCAGATGGCCCCGCCCAGGCCGCGCTGATCACCCCCGATCGCGCGCTGGCGCACCGGGTGACAGCAGAGCTCGCACGGTTCGGCATCACGGCGGATGATACGGCCGGCACGCCGCTCCTGGCAACGCCGCAGGGGCGGCTTTTGACACTGGCACTGGAGGCCATTCTCAGGCCGGGCGATCCGGTGGCCATCACCGCGCTTCTCAAACATCCCATGGCCTGTTTCGGCATGGCGGAGAGCGCATGCAGGCCGGCACGCGAGGCGCTTGAACTTCTCGCGCTGCGCGGCGGCACCGGCCAGCCGGATATTGCCGCACTGGTTGCGCTGCTCGATCGACGACTGCAGGAGGATGCCCAGGACCGCCATCCGCCGCAATGGCGGCTGTCGCTGCCGGACGAGGCAGCGGACCTGGCGCTGCGGCTGGCGGAACGGATCGAGGCGGCCGTGCAGCCGCTGGCAGATGCCATGATGACGAGGCAGCCGGATCGGAAGCGCGTCTCGGCAAGACTGACGCTATCGGACTGGGCGACCCGAACCGGTCGCGTGCTGGAGGCGATTGCCGTACAGGATGGCGGCGACCTGCGCCCTCTCTGGCTGGGCGAAGCGGGGGAGCGCCTGTCCGGCGTCCTGGCGGAAATCATCGGGACGGACGGCCAGATCGAGGCGGACGGTCCGCAATGGATCGACATCATCACTGCGCTGCTGACCGCTGAAGCCGTGAAGCCGCGCCAGCTCAGCAATCCGCGGGTCTTCATTTTCGGCACGCTGGAATCGCGTCTGCAGAGAGTGGATACCATGATCCTCGGGGGACTGAACGAGGGATCCTGGCCGGACCAATCGGGCAATAACCCTTTCCTGTCGCGCAGCATGAAGACCGATATCGGCCTTGAGCCGCCGGAACGCAAGATCGGCCAGCTTGCACATGATTTCGAAATGTCCAACGGCACCCGGCGGCTGATCTACACCCGTTCCCTGCGCAAGGGCGGAGCACCGACCGTGGCCTCGCGCTGGTTGCAGCGGCTTCTGGCACTGGGCGGCGAGGATCTGGCAAAGGATCTGCGCAGCCGTGGCGCCGTCTTCCGGCAATGGGCGCAGCAGATCGACGCGACGGAGCCCAGCCTGCGGCAATTACTGTCGAAGCGCCCCTCGCCGCGCCCGCCTGCAGATCTGCAGCCGCGGCAATATTCGTTCAGCGAAGTGGGGCGGCTCCGGCGCGACCCCTATTCGATCTATGCCAGACGCATCCTCAAGCTGGATTCGCTGCACCCGTTCAACCAGGATCCGGGCGCCGCCGAGCGCGGGACCCTGTATCACCGGATCATCGACCGCTATACCAGGATCGGCGCTCTCCCCGGAACGCCGCATGCAGGGGAAGTCCTTCTCAGGATCACCGAGGAGGAATTCGATCGCGCGCAACTGCCGCCGCATATCGACCAGGTCTGGCGGCCGCGGTTTCGCGAGGTGGGCCGCGCCTTCCTGAAATGGGAGGCGGAGCGCGCGCCAGATATCCGCTCGACCTTCACCGAAGTCCCGGCCGGTTTCGAACTGGCGGATGCTGCGATCCGGCTTACGGGCATTGCCGACCGGATCGACATCAAGGGCTCGGGCGATGCGGATATCATCGATTACAAGACCGGGCTCAACCCCTCCTCCGCCCAGGCGCGAGCCCTTCTCGATCCGCAATTGGCGCTGGAAGCGGCGGCTCTGCGAGCCGGTGCCTTCCGCGCCGTCGGCACCAGGCAGCCGGACCAGTTGCTCTATGTCCGGCTGCGTCCCGGCGAGCGTTTCACGTGCAACAAGGTCAATAATGAAGAGGCCCGCACCCGTGGCTCCACGCCTCCGAAGTCGGCTATCGATCTCGCGGAGGATTCGATCGAGCAGTTGACCGTTCTGGTCAAACGCCTGCGCGACAACAGCATCGGGTTTGCCTCGCGGGTCATCCCGGTCCTGCAACGCGACTTCGGTGGCGATTACGATCATCTTGCACGGGTGGCCGAATGGTCCACGGCAGATGAAGACGAAGGCGATAGTGATGAATGACGCGGCTCTCGATTCGCTTGGCCATGATCCGCACCAGTGGCTGACCTGGACGGCGCGCCAGCAGGCTCTGGCCTCGGATCCGCAAAACTCCGCCTGGGTCTCCGCCAATGCCGGTTCCGGCAAGACTCATGTCCTGACGCAGCGCGTCATCCGGCTTCTGCTGGCCGGATGCCGCCCCGCGGCCATTCTCTGCCTGACCTACACCAAGGCCGCCGCATCGGAAATGTCCAACCGCGTGTTTCAGCGCCTTGCGGAATGGGCCGTCCTGTCGGACGAGGCATTGGAAGCGCGCATTTTCGAGATCGAGGGCGAGCGGCCGGACGCCTTCAAACTTGCCGATGCACGCCGGCTGTTCGCCAAGGCCCTTGAGACACCGGGCGGTTTGAAGATCCAGACCATCCATGCCTTCTGCGAGGCGCTGCTTCACCAATTTCCGCTCGAGGCAAATGTTGCGGGCCATTTCTCCGTTCTGGACGATGTCTCGGCCTCCGCGCTTCTGGCTGAGGCGCGTCGCTCGCTTTTGACGGCAACGGCGGTCGAGAATGATCCGCGTCTGGCGCAGGCCTTTGCCCTGGCTCTGGATCTTGGCGATGAAACCGGTCTTGAAACGCTGCTGGCCGACATCGTGGCGAACCGAACTGCCATACAGCGTTTCCTCACACTCGCTCGAAACCAGGATGGCCTGGAAGATACGCTGCGGCGCGCCATCGGTCTCTCCGCCAGCGATAGCGAAGCTTCGGTGCTCGCCAAATACTGGCCGCTTCCCGGCCTTGACGGTACCCGCCTTACATCTTTTCTCGATCTCGCGGATGCCAAGGGCGGCGCCAAAGCCGCCGAGGTGGCCTTTCTTCTGCGAAAGGCCGCGGCGGAACCGCAACCTCAGCCCCGGGCGCGGCTGCTGGAGGGCATCTTCCTCACCCAGTCCGGGCAGCCGAAAGCCGATTCGTCCCTCTTCACCAAGGCCATGGTCACGGCGGCACCGGAGCTTGCGGAGGCCGTGGCCGACGCGCGTGCCCATGTGCTTGAGTGCCGGGAGACGCTGACGAGGATGCGCATGTTCTCCGCCACCTGCGCCGCACTTGCACTCGCAGAGCGGCTGAATGCCGACTATGAGGAATTGAAGCGGCGGCGCAGCTTTCTCGATTTCGAGGACTTGATCAACCGCACCGCGGAGCTCCTGACGCGCGAGGGGGTTGGCGCCTGGGTTCACTACAAACTCGATCAAGGAATTGATCACATTCTGGTGGACGAGGCGCAGGATACGAGCCCCATTCAGTGGAGCGTGATCCAGTCTCTGGCCGAGGATTTCTTCACCGGCCGCAGCGCCCGCGAGACGAAGCGGACCATTTTTGCGGTAGGAGACGAGAAACAGTCAATCTACTCATTTCAGGGCGCGCGGCCCGAGCGCTTCGCGGAGGAGCGAAGCCTGACGGAAACCCGGGTGGGCCGGAGCGGTCAGGCCTTCCATCCGGTGCGCCTCCCCCTCTCCTTCCGCTCGACCGCCGATATCTTGAGCGCTGTCGACCAGGTCTTTTCGGTGGCCGATCACGCGCGCGGACTGAGTGCCATTGGCGATCCCGTCATCCATCGCTCCAACCGGATCGGCCATGCCGGCGCCGTCGATCTGTGGGACACCGTCGTTCCCGATACGGCGGAGATGGAGGAAGACTGGACCGCGCCCTTCGATACCACGCCGGACAAGGCGCCCGCCGCCATCTTGGCCGGCCGGATTGCCAATCATATCGGGACGCTAGTCGGTCGCGAGCCGATCATCGACAAAGGCCGGGAGCGGATGATTCGTCCGGGCGATATCCTGGTTCTGGTGCGCAAGCGCGATGCCTTCGTCAACGCGCTGACCCGTGCACTGAAGCGCCGCGGCGATATTCCCATTGCCGGTGCCGATCGCCTGCGGCTCGCAAGCCATATCGCGGTGCAGGACCTCATGGCGCTGGCGCGCTTCTTGCTGCAGCCTCACGACGATCTGTCGCTAGCGGCCTGTTTGAAAAGCCCGCTCTTCAACCTCAGTGAAGATGATATCTTCAAGATCGCGGCGGAACGGCCGGAGCGCACCAGTGCCTGGGAGCATCTGTGCGGGCTGGCAGACCAGGGAGACGAACCGCTTGCCGCCGTGCGGGAAAACCTTGTCCGCCTGAGACATATGGCCGAACAATGCGGCGTTCACGACTTCTTCGCGCGGGTGCTGGGAGCCGAGGGCGGGCGGCAGAAATGGCTTTCGCGGCTTGGCAGCGAAGCCGGCGACATCCTGGACGAGTTCCTCAGTCTGGCGCTCGACCATGAGGACCAGGCGCTACCCGGCCTGCAGAGTTTTGTCTCGACGCTGGAACTCGAATCGCCGGAAATCAAACGCGAACAGGATAGTGGCCGCAACGAGGTGCGCATCATGACGGTGCACGCCTCCAAGGGGCTCGAAGCCCCGGTTGTGTTCCTGGTGGACCCCGGCTCCAAGGCCTTCATTGCCAGCCATGTCCCGAAATTCCGCTTTCTTCGGCTGAATAGGATGGAAGTTCCCGCCTGGATCCCCGACAAGAGCCTCGCCAATAGCTTAAGCGCAGCCGATGACGAGCGCCTGAAACAATCCGCCGAGGAGGAATATCGCAGGCTGCTCTATGTCGGCATGACCCGCGCCGCCGATCGGCTGATCGTGTGCGGCTATAGGGGCAAGCGTGAGAACGACGAGAGTTGGCAGGCCATGATCGCGCACGCCCTGTCTGCCGATACCGAGCGCTGCAAGGCGGCGGAATTCAGCGATACCGAAGGTAGCTGGACCGGATACAAATGGCGCCTCAACACGCCGCAGCTCAGGCCTGTCGAGCGCCTGGCAGAGGAGGCCCAGGCGCCGGCGAGGGCCGACCTGCCGCCAGCGCTGTTTATGCCAGTGCCGCCCGCACCACCGCTTCCGCGTCCGCTGAGCCCATCCGGTGCCGGCCTGTTGATCGAAGACGACAGAGACGAGATTGGCTTTGTCTCGCCCCTCTTCGCGCCGCAACAGCCATCCGGCACCGGTCAGAGCATTGCGAGCCTTGCCCTGCAGAAAGGGCGGTTGATCCACCGCATGCTGCAGGTTCTGCCCGGGATAGAACCAGCTGAGAGGGCCGCGGCGGCGCAGCGTTACCTCGAGCGCAAGGCCGCCTATTGGCCGGCTCAAGAGCGGGAGACGGTTCTCGCCGCGGTTCTTGGCGTTCTCTCAAAGCCGGATATCGAGATCCTGTTCTCCGCCCATGCGCAGGCGGAAGTCTCGATCATGGGGAAACTGACCCGAAAGGGCCGCGACTATGCCGTTTCCGGCCGGCTCGACCGCCTGGTGGTGACCGAAGACGGCCGGGTGATCATCCTGGACTTCAAGACGGACTGTTTCCCCCCGAAGACATCTGCCGAGGTGCCGTTCACCCATCGCGCCCAGATGGCGGTCTATGCGGAGATCCTGAAGCCGCTTTATCCCAACCACCAGATTGCCTGCATCTTGGTTTACACCGAAAATGCGAGCCTGCTGGAGCTGTCGGACAGCATGCTTGCCTCGACGCTTGAAGAACTCATGACAAAGTGAGATAGCCAAGCATTGAATTTGTCCGGCCGCCGCATCACATTGATGCCAACACCCATTGAAGGAGAGCCCCATGGCTACCGTGAAAGTCGATAACGCCAACTTTCAATCCGAGGTTCTGGAGGCGTCCGAGCCTGTGATCGTGGATTTCTGGGCCGAATGGTGCGGCCCGTGCAAGATGATTGGTCCGAGCCTCGAGGAAATTTCGACGGAATTGGCCGGCAAGGTGAAGATCGCCAAGCTGAACATTGACGAGAACCCGGAACTGGCCGCCAAGTTCGGCGTGCGTTCGATCCCGACTCTTGCCATGTTCAAGGGCGGCGAAGTGGCCGATATCAAGGTTGGCGCAGCGCCGAAGACGGCCCTCTCCAGCTGGATTTCCGGCGCCGTGTGACGGCCTGCCCGCGAGCTCCAGTGCTTGCAGTTGAATGAAAACAGCCCGGTCTTGACCGGGCTGTTTTCATATCGGCGCTTTGTCAGGCGGGCGGGGTTCCGTTGGCGGCAAGCACATTGCCCGCCAGATAAAGGGAACCACCGATGAGGATGCGCGGCGGCGCATCGCCTTCCAGCTGGCGATCGGATATTTCCGTCAATGCCTCCGCCACCGTCGAATGGGGTTCTGCGACAAGCCCGGCATCGAAGGCCGAATTGGCCAGAGCGACGGGATCCAGCCCAGCATCGCTGCCGAAGATCGGAACGGTGAACACGCATTCCGCAATATCGGCAAAGGCGCGAAAATAACCCACCGGATCCTTCGTGTTCAACATGCCGGTGATCAGGTAGAGCGGCCGCGGCTGCTTTTCCTCGAAGGCCGCCATGGCCTCCGCGATGACCTCTCCTGCGCCTGGATTATGACCGCCATCCACCCAGATCTCGGCGCCCTTCGGCGCCAGCGGAATGAGCGATCCCTCGGTGAGGCGCTGAAGACGACCCGGCCATTCGACATTCAGCATGGCCTGCTCCATCATGATCTCGGTCACCTCAAATCCGGCAGCCCTTACAGCCCGGATGGCAGCCGCCGCATTGGCGAGCTGATGACGGCCCGGAAGCCTCGGCAAAGGCAGGTCTGCCAAGCCACGATCATCCTGATAGATCAGGCGGCCGAATTCTTCATGCGCGGAAAAATCCTGTCCGTAGACAGAGAGCGGACAGCCCAGCCGTTCCGCTGTGGCGACCAAGACCTCTTCCGCCGCGTCGAACTCCTGGTGGCCGATCACCACCGGACAGCCCTTCTTCATAATGCCGGCCTTCTCGGCCGCGATCAGCTCCACACGGTCCCCAAGATAGGCCTGGTGGTCGAATGAAATCGGCATGATGACCGAAACGGCCGGGCGATCCACGACATTGGTGCAATCCAGGCGGCCGCCCATGCCCACTTCGATGATGACGGCATCGGCGGGACTTTCCGAAAACAGGAGGAAGCCGGCAGCAGTCAGAATCTCGAACACGGTGATGGCCTGTCCGGCATTCGCCTCGGCCACCCGCCGCAAGGCATCCGCCAGCAGCGAATCGGCCACCAGCTGTCCCGGTTCGCCGGTGCGGCCCATGCGATAGCGCTCATGCCAATGAACGAGGTGCGGAGAGGTGTGCACATGCACAGCATGCCCGCCCGCCTCCAGAAGCGCGCGGCTGAAGGCCGATACCGATCCTTTGCCATTGGTGCCCGCAACATGGATCATCGGCGGCAGACGATCCTGCGGATTGCCGAGCACGTCGAGAAGACGCCGCATCCGCCCCAGGGTCATGTCGAAACCCTTGGGGTGCAGTTTCATCAAGTCGTTGATGACGGTCTCTGCCTCGCTCTGGGCATTCTTATTCATCAGCATCCCCGAGGCTCTGCCGCATGTCAGGCCGTCAACGCCAGGGACTGGTCGTGATCGGCAGGCTGCTTCATCATGATACGCAGCAAAGATGACAGGGTCTGCGCCAGATCGTGCCGTTTGACCACCATGTCCACCATGCCGTGCTCCAGCAGATATTCCGATGTCTGGAAGCCTTCCGGAAGCTTTTCGCGCAGGGTCTGCTCGATGACGCGCTTGCCGGCAAAACCGATTTCCGCCCCGGGTTCGGCAATATGCACATCCCCCAGCATGGCATAGGATGCCGTCACGCCGCCCGTCGTCGGATTGGTCAAAACGACGATGTAAGGCAGGCCTGCTTCCTTCAGCATGTCGATCGCCACTGTGGTGCGCGGCAATTGCATCAGCGAGAGAATGCCCTCCTGCATGCGCGCGCCGCCGGAGGCCGGGAAAATGACGAGCGGGCAGCGTTCGGCAAGCGCGCGTTCGGCAGCCTTCACGATCGCCTCGCCCGCAGCCATGCCGAGCGATCCGCCGATGAAGTTGAACTCGTGAACGACGGCAACGAGGTCGACATTATTCACCTTGCCGAGGCCGGCAAGGATCGTGTCTTCCTGATCCGTCTTGATGCGGCTGTCCTTCAGGCGATCGCTGTATTTCTTCGAGTCGCGGAATTTCAAAGGGTCCTGCGCCACCTTGGGCTGCGGCAGTCTCTCGAAGACGCCGCCATCGAAAAGATCCGTCAGGCGCGCCTTGGCGGGCATCTTCATGTGATAGCCGGAGGCTGGAATGACCCACTTATTGTCTTCCAGATCCTTGTGAAAGACCATTTCGCCCGTTTCCGGGCATTTGATCCAGAGGTTTTCCGGCACTTCCCGACGACCAAGCATCGAATTGATCTTGGGGCGCACATAGTTGGTGATCCAGTTCACGGACAAGACTCCTGATTGACCATCGTCAATGTGGTGAGATTATTCGGCAGCAACAAGGCGGGCTGCGCGCACGCCGCTTGCCAGGCCCTTAACCAGCGTCGTGACGGCAGACACCGTATGCTCCGTCGCCTGGTTTTCCGCGGTCAGGCTGCCGGCGACCTGCGCGACGATGGCGGATCCTACCACGACACCATCGGCCGCCGCGCCGATCGCTTTGGCATGATCGGCCGTCTTGACGCCGAAGCCGACGCAGACCGGCAGATCCGTATGGGCCTTGATGCGCTGAACGGCGGCACCAACCCGCGAGGGATCCGGCAGGGCCGATCCGGTAATACCGTTCATCGAGACGTAATAGACGAAACCCGACGTGTTGCGCAGGACGGTGGTCAGCCGCTTTTCATCCGTCGTCGGCGTTGCAAGCCGGATGAAGTTGACGTTTTTCGAAAGGGCCGGAAGGCAGAGTTCGTCGTCCATTTCCGGCGGCAGGTCGACGACGATCAATCCATCAATGCCGGCCTCCAGTGCCGCATCCAGAAAGGTTTCGACGCCCATATTGTAGATGGGGTTGTAATAGCCCATCAGGACGATCGGCGTCTCCTGGTCGTCCCGACGGAAATCGCGGGCGAGATCCAAAGTCTTCGACAGGGTCTGCCCGCCGGCAAGCGCCCGCTGCCCCGCAAGCTGGATGGCGGGGCCATCGGCCATCGGATCCGAAAAGGGCATGCCAAGCTCGATCACATCGGCGCCGGAGGCCGGCAGGGCTTTCATGATGGCGAGCGAGGTGGCGTAATCCGGATCGCCGCCCATCATGTAAGTGATCAGGGCCGGGCGACCTTCGGATTTCAATTCGGCAAAGCGTTTATCCATGCGTGCAGTCATGATCAGAGACCCATTCCCAAAATCTTGCCAACCGTAAAGATGTCCTTGTCGCCACGGCCACAGAGGTTCATCAGGATGATCTGGTCCTTGTCCATGGTCGGTGCACGCTTGATCACTTCAGCCAGCGCATGGCTCGGCTCCAGTGCCGGGATGATCCCTTCGGTGCGCGTCAGCATCTGGAAGGCGGCCAGGGCTTCGTCGTCCTTGATCGGCACGTAGTCGACGCGTCCGCTATCCTTCAGCCAGGAGTGCTCGGGACCGATTCCGGGATAATCGAGGCCTGCGGAGATCGAATGTCCTTCCTTGATCTGCCCGTCGTCATCCTGGAGCAGATAGGTGCGGTTGCCATGCAGGACGCCGGGGCGGCCGGCCGTCAGAGAGGCGCAATGCTCCTCGCCGTCGAGACCCTTGCCGCCGGCCTCGACGCCTACGATGCGAACCGTCTCATCGTCCAGGAAAGGATGGAAGAGGCCGATGGCGTTCGAACCGCCACCGACGGCCGCGACCAGCATGTCCGGCAGGCGCCCTTCGGCGGCCATCATCTGCTCGCGCGCTTCCTTGCCGATCACCGACTGGAATTCGCGGACCATTTCCGGATAAGGATGCGGACCGGCCGCTGTCCCGATAATATAGTAGGTATCCTCGACATTCGTCACCCAGTCACGCAGGGCCTCGTTCATCGCGTCCTTCAGCGTGCCGTGCCCCGAGGTCACCGGCTTGACCTCCGCACCCAGCAGCTTCATGCGAAAGACGTTCGGCGCCTGCCGCTCGACATCGGTCGCACCCATATAGACGACGCAGGGAAGGCCAAAGCGTGCCGCAACGGTTGCCGAGGCAACGCCGTGCTGGCCCGCACCGGTTTCGGCAATAATTCGCTTCTTGCCCATGCGCTTGGCCAAAAGGATCTGGCCGATGCAATTGTTGATCTTGTGGCTGCCCGTGTGGTTCAACTCGTCGCGCTTGAAATAGATCTTCGCGCCACCGAGCTCGGCAGTCAGCCGTTCGGCGAAATAGAGCGGGCTCGGGCGCCCGATGTAATGGGTGCCGAGATGGGCGAGCTCCGCCTGGAAGGCTGCATCCGTCTTGGCCTTGTTCCATTCCGCCTCGAGATCGAGAATCAGCGGCATCAAGGTTTCGGCGACGAAGCGTCCGCCATAGATCCCGAAGCGACCATCTTCGTCAGGTCCGGCCCGGAAGGAATTGGGTTTGAGTGGCTGGTTCACGACTTCACTCCCTGTGATTCATTTGCGCGCCACTGATCGATCGCGTCGAAAAAGGCGTTGATCTTGGCGGGGTCCTTCACGCCAGGCGCGCTCTCCACGCCGGATGACAGGTCCAGGCCGCGGGCGCCGGTGAGGGTCAGAGCCTCGCCCGCATTTTCCGCATTCAGCCCTCCGGAAAGCATGTAATCGACGTTTCCGTCAAGCGCGGAGAGAATGGTCCAGTCAAAGGAAACGCCGTTGCCGCCAGGAAGATCCGAGCCGTGCGGCGCCTTGGCATCGAGAAGGAAGCGGTCTGCCAGACCTTCATAGGCCGAAAGCGTACGCAGATCCTCGCGCGTCCGCACCGAAACGGCCTTGATGACCGGCAGTCCGAACATGGCCTTCACATTCAGCACCCGCTCCGGCGTCTCGGCGCCGTGCAGTTGCAGGATGTCGGGCTTCAGATAGGCGATGATCTCTTCCAGTTCCTCATTATCGGCATTCACGGTGACAGCGACGATCTTTGCCCGCCCGCGCACCCGATCAGCAAGGCTGGCGGCGGTCAAAGCGTCGATGTTCCGCGGGCTTTTCTCAAAGAAGATGAAGCCGATGTGGTTCGCCCCCCGCGCGACGGCGAGATCGATCGCTTCGGCTGTCTTCAAACCGCATATTTTGATGTCTGGCGTCATGAGAGGCGAACTTGCACGAATCGCGCCGCAAGTCGAGGGTAATTGGTCGAGACGCTGTTCACCTGCGAAGACTGGCTCAGCTGAAATCGATCGCGTGAAGCTGGGAGCCATGCGCCTTCAACCACCGCCTTGCCCGCTCCATATCCGGGCAGAGACTCGCACACAGCGCCCAGAATTGCGGACCGTGATTCATCTCCCTCAGATGGGCGACTTCATGAGCTGCGAGATAATCGATGACGTAATCCGGCGCCATGACGATTCGCCAGGAAAAACTAAGGCTACCATCCCAGGTGCAGGATCCCCACCGGCTGCGGGTGTCCTTCATCGTCACCGATTTGATCGGCTTGCCGATCCGTCCCGCATAAATGGCGGAAAGACGCTCCAGATCATAGCGCGCCTCCTTCTTGAGAAAGGCTTCCAGCCGCCGGCCAAGATGACCTTCGAGACCACTCACCCGGATAACGGGTTCGCCCTCCTCCTCGGCAACTTCCGTCAGCCCGCGAAGCGTTCCGGTATGGACGATGCGATGCGCGACGCCCCGCAAGAGAAGCGTGCCGCCTGGGCCCAAGGCCTGGCTATTGGAGAATTTCGAGAGCTTGGTGCGCAGCCAGCCGTCGTGTCGCGCCAGAAAGGCGTCGATCTCCCGCGCCCGAAGCCCGGTCGGCACCGTCAGCCGAAGCGCCCGCCCGCCCGGCTCGATCCGCAGGGTCATTCGCGTCGCCCGCGCATGCTCACGGATGGTCAGCGGCAGCGACCTGTCGCCGACCGACAGCAGCCGCTCCTCCTTCCGGAGCGGCTTCGGCGACTTGCCGGCCTTTGATCGGGGCTTGGTGAGCAGCGAAAACATGATTCACGATTATCCGATTCGCGAGGGGAATGAATCCATCATTTCTTCGCAGTGGCCGCGCGAGGCGCGGACGGGAGAGGTCAAATCAGGCCAGAGAGTGTGGCACGCCGAAATTGCCGAGCTGCACATAGGAAAAGGCCGGCACTTTCGGTGCCGGCCCCTCGATATCGCGGTTACGCCGCTCACTCAGACGGCAGGGAAATTCCCCTCGCCGGTGCGGTTGCCGCGTTCGCGCATGAAGCGGTCGAATTCTTCCTGGTCCTTGGCGCGGCGCAGCTCGCGGAGATAGGAGTCGAATTCCTGGCGCATCTCATCGAGCTTGCGGCGCTGCTCTTCCATGCGGTCGAGCTCAGCCTTGCGCCAATCGTCGAAAGCCATATTGCCGGTTGCGAAACCCGCACCGGCAGGACGGCGGTTCGAGCGACGGCAGCTTGCGAAGAAACTGTCGGCCCGTTCATTGGCATTGCGTTTGAAGTCGCTCAGACGATCACCGTAGATAATATAGGCGAGCATGGCCAGGCCGAGAGGCCAGAAGACCACGAAGCCGAGAACCATGAGGGCGATCGTTGCCGGAGTCCAATCCGGCCGGATCCATGCAGACTGGTTCATTGGTCGTGTTACCTTGTTTGTGGCAGACAGGCAGGATGCCTGTCGCTGACAATCGATGTGGTAACGCGCAAACGCAGCTTCAAGAAAGCAACCCGATCACATCCCGGAAGCCCTTGGGATTGCTCGGCAAAATCATGCAGGAGACAAGCGCAACAAGCGCGACTGGCGCGTTATCTAGCGCGCTTTGCCGCCCTTGATGACGCGTGGAACGACCGGCTTGGCAACATCGCGCGAATGCTGCTTGGCAAAGGCGAGGATTCGCGGCGCAATTTCCCGCCGGAAGCGGGAGCCGTTGAAGACGCCGTAATGGCCGACATCCGGCTGAACATAATGCTGGCGCATGGTATCAGGAATATTGGTGCAGATGGTCTGTGCTGCCTGGGTCTGGCCGACGCCGGAGATATCGTCGTTCTCGCCTTCGATGGTCAGCAGCGCCACGTTCTTGATCCGGGTCGGGTCGACACGGCGATCCCGATGCATCATGTCCCCCTTCGGCAGGGCGTGCTTGATGAACACGGTATCGACGGTCTGCAGGTAGAATTCGGCCGTCAGATCCATCACGGCGAGGTATTCGTCGTAGAAGTCCCGGTGCTTTTCGGCAGACTCGCCGTCATTCTTCACCAGGTGCTGGAAGAAATCCTTCTGCGCAATCAGGTGCCGGTCGAGGTTCATCGACATGAAACCGGAAAGCTGCAGGAATCCGGGATAAACGGGACGCATGAAACCGGCATGCGGCCAGGGAACCGTCATAATGACATTGTCCTTGAACCACGAGAGCGGCCGTTCCTGTGCCAACTGATTGACAGCCGTCGGATTGATCCGGGTGTCGATTGGGCCGCCCATCAGGGTCATTGATGCCGGGGCCAGGGGATCTTCGCGATCTTCCATAACCGCAGCTGCGGCAAGAACCGGAACCGATGGCTGGCAGACGGCGACCACATGCGTATCCGGGCCCAGATGATGGATCATGTCGATGACGTAATCGATATAGTCGTCGAGGTCGAACTGGCCATCCGTAACCGGGACGATGCGAGCATCCTGCCAATCGGTGATATAGACGTCAGCGCCCTTGATCAGCGCCTCCACCGTTCCCCGCAGAAGCGTGGCGTAGTGGCCCGACATGGGCGCGACGATCAGGATCTTGGGTCCCCGATCCAGACCGGCCGAAAGGTCCCGGGCGAAATGCAGGAGGTCGCAAAACGGCCTCGACCACACGACCTTTTCCGTCACATCGACCTGTTCCCCCTGCACCACCGTCGTGGGCAGGCCGAAATCCGGCTTGCCATAGCGCCGGGTGGCCCGCTCGAAGACCTCGAGACCGGCGGCCATGGTGCGGCCCCAGGTGGTTTCCGAAAGCGGGTTCAAGGGATTGCTGTAGAAGAAGCGCAAGGCTTCCGTTGCTGCGCGATAAGGCGCCATGGCCGCGTGGTTCAACTCGTAGAGTTGGTAGAACATGCAAGGCCACCTTTCTTCTGGTTTGGCAGACCGGTCTTCTTACGTGACAGATCGGCGATCTTGAACCGCTCTTCTGCTTCTAACAGGCAAGAGTTAACGTATCAGAGTGCGTTGCAGCGCAACATAGCGCAATATCTGCGGCGGGAAAGGCAAAGGAAGCATCTGTGAGCCATCGCGGTATCGCGTGGCGAAACTTTAGGTCATGCAGCAAAATATTGCGATGATTGGACATACGGCGTCGTGGACGGGATAACGCATCAACTATCGATCATGTTTCACGTGAATCAATCCACAGAAAAGATTCACGTGAAACAAAATTTGATTAGATGTCGAGGTTGGCGACGCTCAGCGCATTTTCCTGAATGAACTCGCGCCGCGGTTCGACTTCGTCTCCCATAAGGCGGGCGAAAAGGCCATCTGCATCGGTGGCGTCATTCACCTTGACCTGCAACAGGGAGCGGACATTCGGATCGAGCGTCGTTTCCCACAATTGCTCGGCATTCATTTCGCCCAGACCTTTGTATCGTTGCATGGACAGGCCCTTGCGGCCGGCGGCAAAGACAGCATCCAGAAGAGCCCGCGGACCCGAGATTTCCGTTTGACCCTCTTTCCGCGACAGCTTGGGAGGAACCGCATAGATGTCCCGGAGGCGGGACGTCATCTGGTCGATATGGCGCGCATCGGCGGAGCCGATCAAAGCCACATCCAGAACGGCGACTTCCTTCACGCCGCGCACCATTCGTTCGAAGCGCAGGCCGCCCTCATTGGTGACATGGCCGCTCCAGCCGCGCTCGGTCTCTTCGGCAATCAGATCCAGCCGCCGTGCGACATCCGCGGCCGTGGCCTCGGCCCGCTCGCGATTGTCCGTCAGATCAGGATTGAGAGCGCCGGCAATGGCTGCCTGCTCCACGATCGACCGGCTGTAGCGGGAATGGAGTCCCTCCAGCAGGCTGCGCATGCGCAGCGCGTCGCTGATGACATCGCGCAGATCGGCACCAGCCCGCACCTCGCCGGAGCCGAGGGTCAGGGTCGCTTCTTCGAGGCCCTGCCCGATCAGATAGTCTTCAAGCGCCTTCTCATCCTTCAGATATTGGACGGATTTGCCGCGTGTCACCTTATAAAGCGGAGGCTGAGCGATATAGAGGTGCCCGCGCTCGATCAGTTCAGGCATCTGGCGGAAGAAGAAGGTCAGCAGCAAGGTGCGAATATGGGCGCCATCCACATCGGCATCGGTCATGATGATGATCTTGTGGTAGCGCAACTTGTCGGCGTTGAATTCATCCTTGCCGATCGACGTGCCGAGCGCAGTGATCAGCGTGCCGATTTCGTGGCTGGACAGCATCTTGTCGAAACGCGCGCGCTCGACATTGAGGATCTTGCCGCGCAGCGGCAGGATGGCTTGGCTTTCACGCGAACGGCCCTGCTTGGCGGAGCCGCCAGCCGAGTCGCCCTCGACGAGGAAGAGTTCAGACTTGGCGGGATCGCGCTCGGAGCAATCCGCGAGCTTTCCTGGCAGTGACGCGATATCGAGAGCGCCCTTGCGGCGCGTCAGCTCACGCGCCTTGCGCGCGGCCTCGCGGGCGACAGCGGCTTCCACCACCTTGCCGACCAGGATCTTGGCTTGCGCCGGATGTTCCTCGAACCAAGTGCTCAGCGCCTCGTTCACCAGGTTCTCGACCACCGGCCGAACTTCGGAGGAGACCAGCTTGTCCTTGGTCTGCGACGAGAATTTCGGATCCGGCACCTTCACGGACAGCACTGCCGTCAAGCCTTCGCGGCAGTCCTCGCCCTGCAGAGCGACCTTTTCCTTCTTCAGGATGCCGGAACTATCCGCATAGGACGTGACCTGGCGGGTTAGCGCAGCACGGAAGCCGGCCATATGCGTTCCGCCATCCCGCTGCGGGATATTATTGGTGAAGCACAGGACGTTCTCATGATAGCTGTCATTCCACCAGAGGGCGACTTCGACGGAGATACCGTCCTTTTCGCCGCGGATGGCCACGGGCGTATCGACCAGAGGCTTCTTGGCGCGGTCGAGATAGCGCACGAACGCTTCGAGACCGCCATCATAAAGCATTTCTTCCTGACGAATATCCGACTTGCGCTTGTCGGTCAGCAGAATGCGCACGCCGGAATTGAGGAAGGCCAGTTCCCGCAGGCGGTGTTCCAGCGTGCCGTAATCGAACTCGGTCTTGGTAAAGGTTCCGGTGCTGGGCAGAAAGGTCACTTCCGTTCCGGACCGACCCTTGTATTCGCCGGTCACCTTCAACGGTTCATCGGCCACACCGTGGGTGAAGGAAATCTCGTGGATCCTGCCGCTGCGCCGGATGCGGAGCTTCAGCCAGAGCGACAGAGCATTGACGACGGAGACGCCCACGCCATGCAGGCCGCCGGAAACCTTGTAGGAGTTCTGATCGAACTTACCGCCGGCATGCAGCTGCGTCATGATGACTTCGGCAGCCGACACACCCTCGCCGGTATGAATATCCGTCGGGATGCCGCGCCCATTATCCGTCACCGTGACAGAGCCATCCGGGTTGAGCGACACCGTCACCAGATCGGCATGGCCAGCCAGAGCCTCATCGATCGCATTGTCGACGACTTCGTAGACCATATGATGCAGGCCGGATCCGTCATCGGTATCGCCGATATACATTCCAGGCCGCTTGCGCACCGCATCGAGGCCCTTCAGGACCTTGATGGAATCGGCGCCATAGGCTGCACTCGCGCTGTCGCTGACGGGTGTATCGCTCATATTCGACTTTCTAGTTCTTGACTGTCCACGGGGCGTGGCGAATCACCTTTGTCCTGTCACCGGACTATAGGAAGTTCTGCCCCTCATTCCAAAGCGTGGGCACTGAAAACGGGCTTCAGAATGGCATTATCCCCGATTTCGGGTATTTTCCAGCCGCTCGATCATGTCCTCTACCATGTCTGGTTCCAGATGGCGAATTTTCCGCGCCAGCAGGTTGGCAAGGGCGGTATATCGCGCCGGCAGACCGGCCGTATCGACCGTGACCCTGGGGTCGGACCCCTCCGCCAGCCGCAGCAATTCCTCCGCCTCATCCCAGATTATGTTGAAATAGCCGCAGACGCGCTGGATGAATTCGAAACTCGGTCGGCCGCGGCGGCCATGTTCCAAAGCCGAAAGATAGGCGGGAGACACACCGATGGCCCGCGCCATCTCCTGTTGCGTCACCCCTTTTTCCCGGCGCAAGTCCCGCAGCGCTTCCCCGAACGGCGTCACGTCTCTCCCCCGCGCCGACTGAGGCGCACATAAAGGGCCCCCTCGCCGCCGTGATGGCGGGCGGCGGGCTCGTAGGAGGAGATCAGGAAGCGGAATTCCGGCTTGGCAAACCACATGGGCACTGCGCGCTTCAACGCCCCCTCGCTTCCAAGAGAACTCCCCTTGCCGGTAATCACGAGCACATGACGCAGGCCGCGCTCATGCGCCCGCATCAGAAAATCGAGCAAGACACCATGCGCTTCGCTCTGAAACATGCCGTGCAGGTCGATGCGCGCTTCAAGCGGCAGCCGTCCCCGCGCAATCTTGCGCTTGACCGGACGCTCGAGGGGCTGGTGCACGCCTTTCGGGCGCTTCTGCCCCTCCTGCGGAATTACGGCAGCCGGCGGAGTTCCACTGCTGCCCGCAGGCGCGCCGCGATCGCCGATCTCGGTGTCGAAACTGTCCTCGAAGGCCAGCAAGTCTTCTAGCCGGCCCGGAAGCGGCTTGGCCGTTTTGGCGACCGTGCTCCAGAGGATCCGCTCTTCCGCACTGAGCTTGCGTTCCTTCTTCATCCGCTCATCCTGCCTGCGGCAGCCTTGGGCACAAGAAGAAAGAAATCGGCCGGATTGCGAACCGTTCCGGCCAGATCGCCGGCCCGGTCACCCGAGCCGGTGAAAATGTCCCCGCGCGATGGTCCGACAATTGCAGACCCGGTATCCAGCGCCATCATCAAACGGGCAAACGGCTTGCCCTCATCCAGATGCGTCAAAGTCTCCGAACGAATGAAGAAGGGAAAGCCGAAAGTGTGGATCTGCCGATCCACGGCAAGCGACCGGCCCGCCAGAAGCGGCACCTTCGCCGCCGCAATCGGACCCAGTGCCGGATCATCGACGGCCGCGTCGCGAAAGAAAATATAGGAACGATTGTGCCAGAGCACCTCATCAACCTGAGCCGGATTCCGATCGAGCCAGGCCCGTATCGCCTGCATCGAAATTTCGGCTGCGGGAATCTCACCGCGATCGATCAGGAGCTTGCCGATCGCCGAAAAGGGATGTCCGGCCTTGGCAGAATAGGTAATGCGCCGTATCCGCCCGTCGGCATAGCGCAGCCGAGCGGCGCCTTGAACATGAGCAAAGAAGACATCCACTTTCGACCGCGCCCAGGCGATCTCCAGACCCTGGCCGTCAAGATAGCCCTGGTCGATCTCCCGCCGGTCCGGATAGGGAAGAATGTCTTCGCCATGCCGGCGTGCAAAGACATAGGATGCATCCAGGCCGGCCGGCCGCTCCTTGTCTTCCAGATCGATCAGATCCGCCGGCCGCCGGTAGAAAGGATATCGATAGCCGGAGTCTGGCCGATCCGAGACATCCACCTCCGGTTCATAAAAGGCGGTGACGAAGCCCTGGCTGCCATCATCGCGCAGGATGAGGAAGGGAACCGTCTCCTCTTCGAAGAAGCGACGGGCAGCCTCAGGGCTGTCGGCTCTGGCGGCCTGGGCTGCCAGAAGAAGCCCTGTCAGATCCTGCGCAGTCAGCCCGAGAGCCCCGGTGCGGTATGGTTTTGCAGTTCGAAGATGAGAAAGACAGGACTGCATCACAGAGAAGAGGGGGCGGGGATCATCTGTCTCCCACCCCCCCATCTGTGAAAATTGCGTGCGCTGAAGGGAGAATGTCTCCGCCACGATCAATGCTCTGATTCGGTTGCAACCAGTTTCCAGTTGGGATCACGCGACCGCGTGTCACGCGAGAAGGTCCAGATGTCGATGACTTCCGCCACAGCCTCGGCATCGCCATCGATCAAGGTACCGGCACTGTCATAGGTGGCCGAGATCAGCTGGCTAACGATCCGCGTGGTGACAAGCTCCTCGTGACCCTTCACCGCCACCTGGATGATATCGGCCTTGTCGATGCCGACAAAGCTCGACTTGACGACTTCGCCGCGCGCTTCGCGTTCGGCGATCGCCGCCTCGAAGCCTTCGAAGACCTCCTTCGACAGGAGCGACTTCAGCGTCTTGCGGTCGCCATCGGCAAAGGCCAAAACGATCATCTCATAAGCCATTCGGGCGCCGTTCAGGAACTCCTTCGGCTGGAAGGAGGGATCGGCCTTGACCAGGTCGCGCAGCCCGTCATTCAGCGCTGTGCCCGGCTTTGCCACGGCGTCGATCTCGCTCCAGCGATTATCGTCCTCGGGCTGATCCCGACGCGGCAGGGTCACCACTTTGCCATCGTCACCGCCGGGGCCGCGCGCTGCATCCCGGGCACTGAAGGGATCGACCGGCGGCTTCTCATTGCCGGTTCGCCGTCCAAGAACACTGCGCAACTGCAAAAAGATCAGCACTGCCGCCACGAGGAAAAAAAGAGTTATAAAATCGTTCGCGCCCATTTTCACCCGCGGTGTCGTTGGAATTGCCAAGCTTTCTACTCATATAGTCATATCGGGCCATCATTCAAATACCGGGATGGCTGTTCGCCTCGACCTTCATCAAGCTTTCCGGACCAATCATGCGTCTTTTCCTGTTTCCGCTTCTGTTCTTCGGCCTCCCGCTGGCGGAAATCGCCGGCTTTGTCGTCGTGGGGCGCTGGCTCGGCCTGTGGTCGACGCTGGGTCTGGTGATCCTGTCTGCGTTTATCGGCATTCTCCTGTTGCGACAGCAGGGCCTCAGCCTTTTGCGGGAGATCAGCGAAGAAAGCCGTCAGGGCCGCACGCCGGCAAAAGCCATTGTCAGCGGAGCCATGATGGTGGTGGCCGCCATCCTCTTGATCATTCCGGGCTTCCTGACGGATCTGATCGGCATCCTGCTCTTTCTTCCGCCAGTCCGACACAGTCTCTGGAACCGGATCGGCCGCGCAATCGTGGTTCGCACCAGCTATTCGCGCACGACGGCAGGAGGGTTCGGAAGTGGGCCAAATCAGGAGCCGCGAACGCCGCCGGCCAGCCGCACGATCGATCTCGACGAAGAGGATTTCGAGCGGAAGCCCAGGACATCCTCTTCCCCCTGGTCGGACCGCCGACTGGATGACAAATGACGGCAAAGGGTGAGGCGAATACGGAAGGTGCAAGTCCCCGCCTCGCGTGCCGGTCCCACTCGATTTCCAGGCTTTGCCCACACGGTTGAAGGTGCAGCGGAAAGGACAGCCCCGTCGAGGCTGACCAAGGCTTGATCGGAGCCGCTTCCGGGCCGGGCTGAGGGTTGTAAGGTTTTGGGCGAAGTGTTAGAGGGCGCAAACGACTGAAGCCGAGGAACAGCCAATGGCCAACGAAAATCAGACGCAATCTCCATCGCTCACCATTCTTGCGCAGTACACGAAGGACCTCTCCTTCGAAAATCCTGGCGCTCCCCGTTCGCTGCAGGCCCGCGACAAGGCTCCGTCGATCAATATCAACGTGAACGTCAACGCCAATCCGCTGTCCGACACGGATTTCGACGTGGTCCTCACGCTGAACGCCGAAGCCAAGGATGGCGACAAGGTCGTTTTCGTGACGGAACTGGTCTATGGCGGCGTCTTCCGCATTACCGGATTCCCGCAGGAGCACATGCTGCCGGTGCTGTTCATCGAATGCCCGCGCCTGCTCTTCCCCTTCGCACGCCAGATCATTTCGGATGTCACGCGCAATGGCGGTTTCCCGCCGCTGATGATCGACCCGATCGATTTCGGCCAGATGTTCGCGCAGCGCGTCGCCGAAGAGCAGGCGCGTGGCCAGACCCCTTCGCTGAACAGCTGATCCATCCATTTCGCCACAGCAAAAAGCCCGGCCAGTTCATCCACTGGTCGGGCTTTTTCTCGTTCCGTTTGCTGAGAGCAATTCGCCGCCTCTAGCGGTACCGACTCCAAAGCGCTTTTTCGCCGAGGCTTGCGATCATGGCCTGATGCTCCCGCACAGCCTCTTCCGTCAAGCGCGGGGGAAGCGGACGCGGACGGATCAAGGCTGACACATCGACGGTGTCGACTTCCACCACCGTCGTGACCTGTTCGACGCCGGACAGCCCGAGCGCGGCCTGGCGGCCGCCGATCATCTCGATATAAACTTCCGCCAGAAGTTCGGAGTCGAGAAGCGCGCCGTGCTTCGTCCGGTGCGTATTGTCGACGCCATAACGGCGGCACAGGGCATCCAGCGAATTCGGTCCCATCGGGTGCTTGCGCCGCGCCAGGGACAGCGTATCGATCACCTGCTCCTGCGGCACCGGCGGCAGCGACAACCTGGCGAGTTCGGCATTGATGAAGCCCATGTCGAAGGTGGCATTATGCGCGACCCATTTGGCATCCTCAAAGAAGCTCAGCAAGTCACCGACGATCGCGGCGAAACCCGGCTTGTCCTTCAGGAAGTCATCGGTGATCCCGTGCACCGCCAGGGCGTCCGGATGCACCTTCTGCGCGCCGGGATTGATATAGACGTGAAAGGTGCGGCCGGTGGGGAAATGATTGAGAAGTTCGATGCCACCGATTTCGATCACACGGTCGATCTTGTTGTCGAGGCCCGTGGTTTCCGTATCGAAGATGATCTCACGCATGTCCTTCTCCTTCTGCCGCCCGCTTGCGGATCTCGGCAATCACCGTCTTCACACGGGCACGCGCCGCTTCCAGGCCAAGGCCGGTATCGATGAGGAAATCCGCCCTCTTCCGTTTCTCGCTGTCCGGCACCTGGCGGGACAGGATCAGCTCCAGCCGCTCCGGCGTCATTCCAGGCCGGGCCAGAACCCGCTCACGCTGAATCTGCGGATCGCAGGTCACCACGACAATCACATCAACCCGTTTTTCGGCCCCGACTTCGAAGAGCAGCGGAATATCGAGCACCACCATATCGGCACCGGCCGCCTGCTGCGTTGCGACGAAATCCTGCTCATGCGCCTGAACGAGCGGATGCACGATGGCCTCCAGCCGCTTGAAACCGCTTGGATCGATGGCCAGCCGACGCCCGAGCTCGACGCGATCGATCACACCCTTGCGCGTCACGCCCGGAAATTCCGCCTCTACCGGCTCCACCGCTTTGGACTGATAGAGCGCATGGACGACGGCATCGGCATCATTGACGGCAATACCTTCCGCCGCGAACATCTGCGCGGTCGTCGATTTTCCCATGCCGATGGAGCCGGTCAGTCCGATCTTGATCATGCAGTCTTGCCCATATCGGCAATCACCAGATTGCGCAGATTGTCGTCGACGACGGGCCGCTGGCCGAACCAGGTTTCGAAACCCGGAACCGCTTGGTGCAGGAGCATTCCGAGGCCATCGACGGTTGTCAGTCCTTGCCGGCGCGCCTCCGCCAGGAGCGGTGTCTCCAGGGGAACATAGACGATATCCGTGACAATCGCTTGCGGAGCCATGACGCTCAAGTCGATATCCACCGCAGTTTCACCATGCATGCCGAGCGATGTGGTATTGATCAGCAGGCGGCTCCCGCGCAGGAGCTCCGGCAAGGCCGCAAAGGAATGGGCAAAAACGGGAGAGCCGAAATGGCGAGCCAGATCCTGCGCCCGCGGCAGCGTACGGTTGACGACATGGATCTCTCCAATTCCCCTGTTGCGTACGGCCTGGATGACGGCTCTGCTCGCACCGCCCGCCCCAAGAATGACGACGCTACCGATCTTGTCCCACCCTGGCGCCCGTGCATCGAGATTGGCGGCGAAACCATAACTATCGGTATTGGTGGCTTTGATCCGGCCCTCTTCCACCCAGATCGTATTGGCAGCGCCGATTTCCCGTGACAACTCATCCGGCTCGTCGGCGAGGTGATAGGCACGTTCCTTATGAGGCAATGTTACATTGCCGCCGCGATAGTCGCCTTTCGACCGCAGGTCGGAGAAGAAGGTTTCAAGCTCCGCTTCCGGCACATCGATCGCCTGGTAGCTGCCAGCCAGGCCAAATTGCTTCAGCCAATAGCTGTGAATGAGCGGCGAACGGGAGTGACGGATGGGCGAGCCGATAACAAAGGCTTTTTTTTCTGTTTCACGTGAATCAATCATTAACGGCCCCGCGTTCCCTTAACGCCTGCAGGAGGGGCAGCAGAGGCAGACCGATGATCGTGAAATAATCTCCGTCTATCCTCTCGAACAGGCGGATCCCCTCGCCTTCCACCTGATAGCTTCCGACACTTTGAAGCACTGTTTCGCCGGCTCGCGCCAGATAGGCATCGACCGCCTGGGGCGTCAAATTGCGCACCGTCATCGCCGCCTGGACGACGGTTCCCCAGACCATATTGCCATCCAAGGCAAGCGCCACGCCGCTGTTCAGATAATGTGTCTTCCCGGAAAGCGAGAGAAGCGCCTCACGCGCCTCCTCCAGCGTGGCGGGCTTGTGATAGACCCGATCGCCGAGCGACATGGTCTGATCCGATCCGATGACAAAGGCATCGGCATGACGCCGGCTGACTTCGATAGCCTTCGCCTGGGCGAGCACCAGGGCCACGCGCTGCGGGTCTGCGCCTTCCGCCTGCAATCGGGCCTCAATTGCCCGCTCGTCGATCTTTGCGGCTTCGGCCTGAAAGACCAGTCCGGCATTGTCCAGAAGCTGCCGGCGGAACGGACTGGAGGAAGCCAATATCAGCGATCTGGTCATGAAAAACTCCGTCTCGGCATGCAGGTGACGATAGCGGCGGAACCTGATTTCCAGCAGCAATCGCGCGGCAAAAATACCGCCCTGCAGCAATCCCGGTCGCGCCAGAGGCGTGATCGCGCAGGCACTGCCGGGCGTGATTCGTCCTATCTCAGCTTCGGGCGAAGGGCAACGATCGCCGCTGCCGTTTCTTCGATCGACCGCCGCGTCACGTCGATGACCGGCCATTGGTGCCTCGCGCAAAGGCTGCGCGCATATTTGAGTTCCTCATTAATATTGGCACGGTCGGTATAGTGACTGCGATCGAAGCCCGCGACCGTCCCAAGTTCACGATGTTCGCGCACCTGCGAGATGCGATCGGTCGTGGCGATCAGCCCCACCACCAGCGGCCGGGTTGCATGAAGCAGACTGTCCGGCAGCGGCACGCCTGGGACAATCGGCAGATTGGCGGCCTTGATGCCTCTATTGGCAAGATAGATGCAGGTGGGTGTTTTGGATGTGCGGCTGATGCCGACCACGACGACATCCGCCTCGTCGTAATTATCCGCCATCTGACCATCATCATGATCCATGGCGAAATTCAGCGCTTCGATGCGCTTGAAGTAATCGGAGTTCAAAACATACTGCGCGCCCACCCGGCGCCTGGATCGATCGCCAAGATAGGTCTGGAACGTTGCCAGCACAGGCTCGAGAAGGTTGACGCTCGGCACGCCGATCAGCCGGCAGCTCTCATCCACGTGCCGCGCCAGGTCTTCATCGACAATGGTATAGAGGACGATGCCCGGCTTGTCGTCGATCGCCTCCAGCACGGGCGTGAGCTGACGACGGTTCCGGATCAAGGGATAGACATGTTCGATGGGAAGGGCCGAGCGGAACTGTGCCGAGGCCGCACGTCCGGCGGAGATGAGAGTCTCTCCCGTGGAGTCAGATATCAGGTGCAGATGAAAGAAGCTTTTGCGGTTCTCCACGATAATCTTCTCCCTCTGTTCATAACCTGGGACAAAGACCCGGCCCCGGCGAGATGGGAGCGAGGTGCCGGGATAAGTCGCAGTTTATCCACATTCGGCGCTGCCGGGGCAAACTCAAAGCCGCGATTGTGGGTAACTCGGATAAACCTCGGCTGCCGTCAATCTATCCACAGTTGCTCCACAGCACAATCACGGCCTCGACTTTCGCTAAGCCATTGATACTGAGACGCGATTTGGCTTGTCCCAATTCACCCATCACACAGGCTCACGATTATCCCCATGTGGGCCTGTTGTCGCAGCCGGACGGGCTGGGCTGTGCAAGATTGATGATCCTTGCTACTCACCGACTCTAAGAATCATCAAAAGAAAAGATTCTATCTTTCTTTGTTTTGGAGGAAGCCTCTTGGCAGCAGTGCGCCGCACGGTGATGGAGGTCCTGAACGGATCGACTGTCACACCGCCCCCTATCTGGCTGATGAGGCAGGCAGGCCGCTATCTGCCGGAATATCGAAAGACCCGTGCGGAAGCAGGCAGTTTCCTCGATCTCTGTTACACGCCCGATCTGGCAACGGAGGTGACGCTTCAGCCGATCCGCCGCTACGCCTTCGATGCGGCCATTCTGTTTTCGGACATCCTCGTCATTCCGGATGGGCTGAAACGCAACGTGCATTTCGTTGAAGGATCGGGACCGAAAATGGATCCGATCGATGAGGCAGGGATTGCTGCTCTCGAACCTTCAGGCGTTCTGCATCACCTCAACCCGGTCATCGAGGCGGTGGCGAAGATCAGGAGCCGCCTGCCGGAGGAGACAACGCTGCTCGGCTTTTGCGGGGCGCCCTGGACCGTCGCGACCTATATGATCGCCGGGCATGGAACCACCGATCAGGCGCCCGCCCGGCTCTTTGGCTATCGCCATCGCCAGGCCTTTGAGCAGCTTCTCGCTGTGCTCGCCGAGCTTTCTGCCGATTATCTCGTCGCGCAGATCGATGCCGGTGCCGATGCGGTACAGATCTTCGACAGCTGGGCCGGGGTACTCGGTGAAGACGAATTCGAGGCCTATGCCGTGCAACCGATGGCGCGCATCATCCGCTCCGTCAAATCGAGGCGGCCGCAGGCCAAGATCATTGCCTTTGCCAAGGGTGCGGGTCTCAATCTGCGGCACTATCGCCAAAAGACCGGCGCCGACATGATCGGGCTCGACTGGTCCGTTCCCTTGAGCTTTGCGGCCGATCTGCAGAAAGACGGACCCGTGCAGGGAAATCTCGATCCGATGCGCGTGGTCGCAGGTGGCAAGGCTCTGGATGAGGGTATCGACCGCATCCTGTCGGTCCTCGGCCATGGACCGCTGGTCTTCAATCTCGGCCATGGGATTACGCCGGATGCCAATCCCGATCACGTCACGCAATTGGTGAAGCGGATCAGAGGCTGATCATGGAGCGGCAGACGGATGCATCGGCGGGACGAAAGGCGGCCTTGCGCGCCGTCGTGGCGCTTGCGGTCTTTCTCGGCGTCCTCGCCGCCGTCTTCGTCAGCCGGCCGGACGATCTCTATCTCTGGATCAAGGCCTTCCACGTCATCGCGGTGATTGCCTGGATGGCGGGCCTTTTCTATCTGCCGCGTCTGTTCATCTACCACAGCGACGCGCCGTCCGGCTCGCAGCAGGCGGAGACCTTCAAGCTCATGGAGCAGCGCCTGCTGCGCGTCATCATGAACCCCGCCATGATGATCAGCTGGACGCTCGGCCTCTACCTCGCCTGGGACGCATTTCGCTTTTCCGGCGGCTGGCTGCATGCCAAGATCGCGCTTGTTCTGCTTCTGACGGCGGCGCACATGCATCAGAGCCGTGAGGTCCGTCGGCTGGCGGCGGACGGGGCGCCAAAGCCGGCCCGCTATTGGCGGATGATGAACGAAATCCCGACGGTGCTGATGATGCTGATCGTCATTCTCGTCATCGTAAAGCCGTTCTGAGCCTTTTAGTTTTAAGGAACCCCCTTGCGATACGCAAAACGAACGGCTATTTTCCTCGCACTTCTCTCTCGTAGTTTGTGTGTATTCGTAGACATCCGCGACTGATCGCGGAAGCCCATCCCGCAAACACGTCATTTCCCTCAAAAGTCCAAAGCGGTCCTAACTTCATGGCTGAAATGAAGCTTCAAGAACTCAAGAGCAAGTCGCCCACCGACCTGCTGACCTTCGCTGAATCCCTGGAGGTCGAAAACGCGAGCACAATGCGCAAGCAGGAACTGATGTTCGCGATCCTGAAGGTTCTCGCCAGCCAGGATGTCGAAATCATTGGTGAAGGCGTCGTGGAAGTGCTGCAGGATGGCTTCGGCTTCCTGCGTTCGGCCAATGCCAATTACCTGCCCGGCCCGGACGATATCTACATTTCGCCCTCGCAGATCCGTCGGTTTTCGCTGAAGACCGGCGATACGGTGGAGGGGCCGATCCGTGGTCCGAAAGAAGGTGAGCGCTATTTCGCTCTCTTGAAGGTCAACACGATCAATTTCGACGATCCGGAAAAGATCCGCCACAAGGTTCACTTCGACAATCTGACGCCGCTCTATCCCAATGAGCGCTTCAAGATGGAACTGGATGTTCCGACATCCAAGGACCTCTCCGCCCGGGTCATCGACCTGGTGGCGCCGCTTGGAAAGGGACAGCGCGGCCTGATCGTCGCGCCACCGCGCACTGGTAAGACGGTCCTATTGCAGAACATCGCCCACTCGATCACTGCCAACCATCCTGAATGCTACCTGATCGTTCTTCTGATCGACGAGCGTCCGGAAGAAGTCACCGATATGCAGCGCTCCGTACGGGGTGAAGTCGTCTCCTCGACCTTCGACGAACCGGCTGTCCGTCACGTTCAGGTGGCGGAAATGGTCATCGAAAAAGCCAAGCGCCTGGTCGAACATGGGCGGGATGTGGTGATCCTGCTGGACTCGATCACCCGTCTTGGCCGCGCCTATAACACCGTCGTGCCTTCATCCGGCAAGGTCCTGACCGGTGGTGTCGATGCCAATGCCCTGCAGCGTCCGAAGCGCTTCTTTGGTGCGGCTCGTAACATCGAAGAAGGCGGCTCTCTGACAATCATTGCCACAGCTCTGATCGATACCGGCAGCCGCATGGATGAAGTCATCTTCGAAGAGTTTAAGGGCACCGGCAACTCGGAAATCGTGCTGGATCGCAAGGTCGCCGACAAGCGCATCTTCCCGGCCATGGATATCCTCAAATCCGGTACCCGCAAGGAAGACCTTCTTGTTCCGCGGCAGGATCTGCAGAAGATTTTCGTCCTGCGCCGCATTCTTGCCCCGATGGGAACCACCGATGCGATAGAGTTCCTGATCGACAAGTTGAAGCAGACGAAGAACAATGGCGACTTCTTCGACTCGATGAACACGTAATCCTTAGCCGGATTCCATCGACGGGATCGTATGCCAGCGGGGCTGCATGACGACGGCTTCTGATACAATCTTCGCTCTGTCGAGCGGGTCGGTTCCTTCCGGCGTGGCCGTCATTCGCTTGAGCGGTCCGCGCGCCTTTGATGCCGCCAATGCCCTTGTGGCGGGACTGCCACGGCGCCGCGATATGGTTCTTCGGTCGATTCGGAGCCGTAACGGCTCTCTCATCGATCGCGGGCTGGTTCTCACCTTTCCGTCTCCTGCCTCCTTCACCGGAGAGGACTGCATTGAGTTCCAGGTGCATGGCGGACGCGCGGTTGTTCAGGCCATTGCTGACGCCTTGAAAGGCGAGGGGCTACGACCCGCAGAGGCGGGCGAATTTACGCAGCGCGCTTTCGACAACGGCAAACTGGATCTCGTCGAGGTTGAAGGCTTGGGAGATCTGATCTCCGCCGACACGGAGATGCAGCGCCGGCTTGCCATAGAGCAAAGCGCCGGAGGCCTTTCGCGCCGGTATGCAGACTGGGCAGAGCGCCTTACCCGTTGCCGGGCTTTGATTGAAGCCGAACTTGATTTTGCCGATGAGGATGATGTTCCGGGCTCTGTTTCCGATCAAGTCTGGTCTGTTGTGGACCAGGTTCGCAGGGAGATCGACAGCCAGAGCGACGCCACCCTCCGCGCTTCCGCATTCCGCGACGCGTTCAAAGTCGTCATCCTCGGCGCTCCCAATGCCGGAAAATCAAGCCTCCTGAACGCGTTTGCCAGACGCGACGTCGCCATAGTCACCGAGATTGCCGGCACCACGCGCGATGTCCTTGAAGTAGACCTGGATTGGGATGGCTTCCTGGTGCGCCTCTCCGATACTGCAGGGCTTCGCGAGAGCCAGGATCAGGTGGAACAGGAGGGTATCAGGCGCGCTAAACGCGCCGCCGCTGAGGCCGATCTTGTTCTTCTTCTGCGATCCGTCGATTCGGTTCCGGAACAACCCGCCTTCGGCTCTGATGCCCCTCCGATCCTCCGGATCTGGAGCAAGGCCGATCTGGACGTTCCGCCCCAGGAAGAGATGGACGCGGTAATCTCCGTCGAAAGCGGACAGGGCCTCGACGATCTGCGGCAGCTGATCCTGGAACATGTCAAACGAGAATGGACCGCCATTTCAGCTCTTGGCGCCGGACGAATGCGCCACCAAGGCCATCTGCAAAACGCTTCCCTTTATTTGCAGGACGCGTTAAAGGAGGACCAAGTCGATCTGCGCGCGGAAAGCCTGCGCCTGGCCGCCGACTGCTTCGGCAGGATCACAGGCCGCGTCGATGTGGAAGATCTGCTGGATGTGATCTTCTCAGAGTTCTGCATTGGGAAATGACTCACGTGAAACACTGCGTCAGCAGTCGGTAGGATCATGAACAAGTTTGATGTCATCGTTATTGGCGGCGGGCACGCAGGTTGCGAAGCTGCTTCAGCATCGGCACGGCTTGGCGCCAAAACGGCACTCATTACGCATCGCCGGGATACGATCGGTGTCATGTCGTGCAATCCTGCAATTGGCGGCCTTGGAAAAGGCCATCTCGTGCGGGAGGTCGATGCGCTTGATGGATTGATGGGACGGGTTGCCGACCAGGCCGGCATCCAGTTCCGCCTCCTGAATCGCAAGAAAGGCCCTGCAGTCCGCGGGCCGCGCACGCAGGCCGACCGCAAGCTTTACCGCAAGGCGATGCAAAACGAGATCGCATCGCAGGAGAATCTCATCGTCATCGAGGGGGATGCCTTCGATCTGGAACACGCGGATGGAGAAATCTGCGCCGTCATCCTGGCTGATGGGCAGCGTCTGTCGACCAAATCCGTCGTCTTGACAACGGGTACCTTTCTGAGAGGTGTCATCCATATCGGCACAAGCACCACGCCGGCCGGCCGCGTAGGCGAAGCACCCTCTACGGGGTTGTCGCACACGCTTCTGTCCCTCGGTCTGGCCCTGGGCCGGCTGAAGACCGGGACGCCGGCGCGCCTCGATGGCCGTACCATAAATTGGGATCAAGTTGGCCGCCAGGAAGCGGACGAGGATCCCGTACCCTTCTCCTTCATGACCGACAGCATCACGACGCCGCAGATCGCCTGCGGCGTCACCCGAACCACCGAGGCGACGCATCGGATCATATCCGATAATATTGGCAAGTCGGCCATGTATTCCGGGCAGATCAGCGGGGTCGGGCCACGCTACTGCCCGTCTATCGAGGACAAGATCACCCGGTTCGGAGAGCGCGACGGCCATCAGATCTTTCTGGAGCCAGAGGGTCTCGATGATTCCACCGTCTATCCGAATGGCATATCGACCTCCCTCCCCGCTGATGTGCAAGAGGCATTCATTCGGACCATTCCAGGACTGGAAAGTGTTGACATTATTCAGCCCGGCTATGCGATCGAATATGATCATGTTGATCCGAGAGAGCTCACGCAAGATCTCCAGCTTCGCAAGATGCCTGGCCTCTTTCTCGCGGGCCAGATCAACGGAACGACAGGATACGAGGAAGCGGCAGCGCAGGGTCTTGTTGCAGGCCTCAATGCCGCCCGGCGTGCGCAGGATCTGCCGAGCCACAGCTTCAGCCGCACAGATTCCTACATCGGGGTGATGATCGACGATCTAACTTCGCGCGGCGTCAGCGAGCCATACCGGATGTTCACGTCACGGGCCGAATATCGTCTGTCTCTGCGCGCCGACAATGCGGATAGCCGGCTCACTCCCATCGGTATCCAGCTCGGCCTTGTCGGCTCCTCCCGCGCCGATCGGTTCCGCGCTTATGATGAGGCGATGCAGCGGGGCCGCAAGACACTTCATGAGGTCAACCTGACGCCGCAGCAGGGCCGAACCCATGCGCTCCACTTGAATGCCGATGGGCAGCGTCGCTCGGGCTATGAGCTCTTGGCACACACCGACATCACCATCGCAAGACTGGCCGAAATCTGGCCGGAGCTTTCCGCTCTCCCGCCAAAGGTATCTGAGGCGCTGGAAATCGAAGCGGGCTACGCCGTCTATCTTGAGCGGCAGCAGACTGATCTTCAGGCCGTTCGCAGGGATGAAGAGCGGCAGATCCCAACTGACTTCGATTTTTCAAGGATATCCGGCCTATCGAATGAGTTGAAAATGAAGCTGGACCGGGTGCGGCCGAAAAATATTGCTCAGGCTGCCAAAGTCGATGGCATGACGCCAGCGGCCCTCGCTTTGCTCTTGTCTCTGGTCAAGAAGCACCCCATCATGCCTGCATCCCGAGTCTCTTGATGAAATTGAACGGAATAAGTGTTTCACGTGAAACGGAGCAGAGGCTGACGGCGTTCGAAGCCCTGTTCCGGCGCTGGGCGAAAGCCATCAACCTTGTCGCTCCATCCACCAAGGGTGATCTGTGGCAGCGCCATATCGCCGATAGTGCTCAGATCTTCCAGCTCTCACCGAGGCCTCAGACCTGGATCGATCTCGGCTCCGGGGGCGGCTTTCCGGGCATCATCACAGCCATCTTGCTCACGGAGTTGAATGATGGCTGGGTTCATCTGGTGGAGAGCAATCAGAAAAAGGCCTCTTTTCTGAGGACCGCCCTGCTGGAGACCGGCGCCCGCGGCACGGTCCATGCCGTCAGGATAGAAGAAGCCTCTGCGCAAATTACCCACTGCGATTGCATTTCCGCTCGGGCACTTGCGGATCTTTCGTCGCTGCTGAACTATTGCGCCCCTTGGATGACAGATCATCCAGAGGTGCGGGCCTATTTGCACAAAGGCCGGGATTATGCCGCAGAGATCAAGAAAGCCGATAGCAGCTGGTCGTTCGATTTGATACAACATCGAAGCGCGATCGAAGATGATTCCGTGATTTTAGAAATCTCCGATTTACGGCGCAAGGATTGATCTCCGTTTTAGGTGTCCGATGTCCCAGCTGAATCGCATCATCACTATCGCCAATCAAAAGGGCGGAGTCGGTAAGACCACAACCGCAATCAATCTCGCGACTGCGCTGGCGGCGATCGGCGAAAACGTCTTGATCGTCGATCTCGATCCGCAGGGTAATGCCAGCACCGGCTTGGGGATTGAGCGCCGCGACCGTAAATTATCGTCTTATGACGTCATGACAGGCAGAGCCTCGCTGCCGGAAGCGGCCATCCCAACGGCAGTCCCGAACCTTTCTATCGTCCCCTCCACCATGGACCTTCTGGCGCTGGAGACCGAAATCGGCCGTGATTCCGATCGCGCATTTCGTTTGAAGCGTGCCCTCACCGGTCCGAACTCAGACCGTTATAGCTACATCCTTCTGGACTGCCCGCCCTCTTTCAACCTGCTGACGATCAATGCCATGGCAGCGGCTCATTCTGTGCTCGTGCCCCTGCAATGTGAATTCTTTGCGCTTGAAGGTTTGAGCCAGCTTCTTGATACCGTGAATCAGGTGCGCCAGACCGTCAATCCGGGTCTGGATATTCAGGGCGTCGTGCTGACCATGTTCGATGCGCGCAACAATCTCGCGCAGCAGGTGGTCAGCGATGTCCGCACCTATCTTGGCGACAAAGTTTACCATACCTTGATTCCGCGCAATGTCCGCGTGTCAGAGGCTCCCTCTTATGGTAAGCCGGCTATTCTTTACGATCTCAAATGCGCCGGTAGCCAGGCCTATCTCCAGCTGGCTTCGGAGGTGATCCAGCGGGAACGTCGGCGCAAGGCCGCCTAAACGTCGGAAGGTAATGGCATGAATGATGAACCGTCAAAGCGGCGCCTCGGCCGCGGTCTTGCTGCATTGATCGGCGAGATCGATCAAACTCTTCCGCTTTCAGAGGCTGCTCCGAAACCCGTGAGCGCCGATCGCCTTGTGCCGATCGAGCATATCAGCCGCAATCCCCGCAATCCCAGACGCATGTTCGATGAGGCTGAGCTTCAGGATCTGTCCAGCTCGATCCGTCAGCATGGCATCGTGCAGCCGGTCGTGGTGCGCCCGCGCGGCCAGGCCTTTGAAATCATTGCCGGCGAGCGCCGCTGGCGCGCGGCGCAGCTGGCGGGTCTGGTCGAGATCCCCGTCATCGTCCGCGATGTCGATGATCGCACGGCTCTTGAAATCGCCATTGTCGAGAATGTCCAGCGATCGGATCTCAATCCGCTTGAAGAGGCTCTCGGCTATGAGCAGCTGATTGCAGATCACGGCTATACGCAAAACGACCTCGGCGAGATCATCGGCAAAAGCCGCAGTCACGTCGCCAATAGCCTGCGGCTCCTGAAGCTGCCGGATCCAGTGCGTGACATGCTGGCGTCCGGGGATTTGTCGGCCGGCCATGCACGTGCTCTCGTATCCACCTCCGATCCTGCCAGTCTCGCCCGCACGATCGTGGCCAAAGGCATGTCGGTCCGCGACGCGGAACGTCTGGCGCAGAACGACATCAAGGCCCAGTCGGAGCCATTGCAGGCGGGCCGCGCAAAGGAAAAGGATTCCGATACGCTGGCTTTGGAACGCAGCCTGTCCGATTCGCTAGGGCTCGATATCAAGATCAATCACAAGGGAACAGGCGGGCAGATCAGGATCAGCTACCGCACTCTGGAGCAGCTCGAGGAAATCTGCCGTCTCCTCGAACGCCGCTAGCGGGTTCCGTCCCAACATTTGCATCCGTTTGTTTCACCCTGGCCCGTGCTGCGCCGCACGGTCTACGAGATGATACCGTCGCCGTGCGTCCGCCGAGCGGCTGGCGCATAGCCGTCACGCAATCGCTCCCGGATGCTCAAGCTTTAGCTTACCCGGGGATTCCGGTGTTTTGACGGGTCAGCGGTTTTGGGCGCGTGCCGATTGCAAGGCCGTCGCCAGCAATGTCTGGGCGGCGATCGTGTCTTCCAAGACCGAGCGCTGGCGCGATTGCAGAATGGCGTTTTGCAACCGATTGGCTTCCCGGGCAAGCGCAGCCTCGCTCCAGTTGCGCAGGGCCTTTTCAAAGAGCGGCTTGCGTTTGAAGTGAATATGCCGTCCGGTGGTCTGCATGATCTGCGCGGCAGATGTCCGCTTCTCGTTCATTTCGTTACGCATGCCGTCCAGCAGCTGAAACTGCTTAAGGCAAGCCTGCAGAACGAGAAAGATCGGCGTCTTTGATGCGGTGATCTTCTGCAGCGCGTGATGGAGCCCCGCAACATCGCCTTTCAGGATGCAATCAACGGCATTGTCGGTGGAAATGGCGCTGGCATCGCCAATGATCTCTGTCACCTGCTCCTCGCTGATCATGTCGCTGCCGCGGCAGTAGAGGACGAGCTTGCGAATTTCGTTGCGCGAGGCGACACGATCGCCGCCCAGCACGCTGAGCAGACGTTCCCGCGCATCCGGTGCGATCCGCAACTTCTCCGTCGCGAGTTCCTCATCGATCAGCTGGTTGAGAGCCTTGGCATCATCGGCATAGCAGGGCACCGCCACGGAAAACTTGCCGGCCTCGCAGAGCTTGCGCAGCGCGCTGGTCTTTTTGAGATCTCCGGCCTCGATCAGGAGCAGGTTGTCCGGCGGGCCGAGCGACAGGAGGGTCTGCAATCCGTCTGTGAGAGCCTTGTCGGCACCGCTTCCCTTGACCCAGATGAGTTTCGCCCCGCCGAAGAGACCGAGCGAATTCACTTCGTCCACCAGGCGACCGGGATCGCCCTGGAGATCGCTGAATTCAAGCTTCGTGAAGGAAAAGGGATCGTCGGCTTTGACGCCCGCTTTCGAAGCCAGCGCACTCGCCCGCTCCGAGACCAGACCGCGATCTGGCCCATAAATCAGGAAGATCCGGTAGAGATCGACCGCCTTCGGCAAAAAGCGGTCGAATTCATAGGCTTTGATTTCTGCCATCAGTCCTGTCGGCCGAGAATGGCCGCAAGATCGGCACGGATGACTTCCGCCAATTCGCGGCTTGCCCGGTCCTCTGCATCGCGATAGGCCCGCAGTTTGGAGAATTCCTGGTAACCGATATCGACCAGCGATGTCACTGAGCGCGTGGCGGATTTCAGCACCTTCGAGTCCCGCGTGGCAATCAGCGCGTAGGTGACGGTCACCGTCACCCGGCCGGGCGTCAGCGCGGTCGAGATCTCGTCGTCCAGAATATTGGCGCGGACGGCGCTGACATTCATCTGAAGCTGATAATCCGCCTGGGCCGGCTCGCCGCTTCCACCATTGAGGAGGAAGACGAGACGGTTGCGAACATTCTGCTCCACACGGTCGTCAGCAGCGGAAATCTTCACCGCCGCAAGCTTGCCCGGCACGGTGCCGGCTGACGAATAAAGCGGGCGCACCTGGCACCCGGCCAGCAGTGCGAGGGTGGACAGGACAAGGATGGTACGGCCGGCGCGCCGCAGGGCAGGCAGAAGCTCAGACGACAATGTTGATGATCCTCTGTGGGACGACGATGATCTTCTTGGGCTGACTACCGCCCAGGGCTGTCTGAACGGCGTCAAGCTGCAGAGCTGCCTTCTGAACGGTATCTTGGTCCGCATCGCGGGCAATTGTCAATTCCGCTCGCTTCTTGCCGTTGACCTGGACAGGCATCAGGACCTGATTATCGGCCACCAATTCGGGATCGAATTGCGGCCATGCGGCTTCAGCCACATAGCCGTCGAAGCCGAGTGTCATCCAGCATTCTTCCGCCAGATGCGGCGTCATGGGCGCAATCAGCTGAACGAGAATGCGCGTGGCGTCCCGCATGGCGCAGACATAGGCCTCGTCCTCCTGGCCACCCGCCACCTTGCCAAGCGGTCCGGCGAGACTGTTCACCAGTTCGTAAATGCGGGCGACGGCCTTGTTGAAGGCCAGCTTGTCGTAATCAGCCTGGACCGCCTGCAGGGTCTTGTGGGCGGCTTGCGAGATCGCCATTGCCGGACCATCCTTAGCCGGCTTTGCCTCAGCAGTGCGCAGAACGGGCGCCGCTTCGGCAATCAGACGCCAGACGCGCTGAACGAATCGGTGTGCGCCTTCCACGCCCGCCTCGGACCAGATGACGTCGCGATCGGGAGGCGAGTCCGACAGAACGAAGAAGCGTGCGGTATCGGCGCCATAGGAAGCGATGATATCGTCCGGATCCACGACGTTCTTCTTCGATTTGGACATCTTCTCGATCGAGCCGATGGCCACTTCTTCGCCCGACGACAGGAGAAAGGCCTTGCGGGTGCCGCCGTCATCCTCGATGCGGATATCGACAGGGGCGACCCACTGGCCGTTCTGACCCTCGCCGAGACGATAGGTCTCATGCACCACCATGCCCTGCGTGAAGAGGCCCTTGAAGGGCTCCTTCAGGCTGACATGACCCGTCTCCCGCATGGCGCGGGTGAAGAAGCGGGAATAGAGCAGATGCAGAATGGCATGTTCGATGCCGCCGATATACTGATCCACCGGCAGCCAGTGATCGGCCGCTTGCGGATTCGTCGGCTTGTCTTCCCAAGGCGCGGTGAAACGCGCGAAGTACCAGCTTGAATCGACGAATGTATCCATCGTATCGGTTTCGCGACGCGCTGCCTTGCCGCAGCACGGGCAGGACACCTTCGTCCAAGTTGGATGACGATCCAGCGGATTTCCCGGAATATCGAAGCTCACATCGTCCGGCAGTTTTACCGGCAGATCCTGCTTGGGCACCGGTACCACGCCACAATCCTCGCAGTGGATGACGGGAATGGGGCAGCCCCAATAGCGCTGACGGGAAATTCCCCAGTCGCGCAGCCGGAAATTCACTTTGCGGGCGGCCTGCGCTGCATTGCCGAGCTGCTGCGCCGTCAGTCGGTCCGCCACTGTCTGGAAGGCGGCTTCGGTCGTCATGCCGTTCAGGAAGCGCGAATTGATCATCACGCCGTCGCCGTCATAGGCCTCATTGCCGATGTGGAAGTGCTCGGCATCGCCATCGGCCGGCATGACGACGGGAACGACGGGAAGATCGTATTTCCGCGCAAAGTCCAGATCCCGCTGATCGCCGGAAGGGCAGCCGAAAATGGCGCCCGTGCCGTAATCCATCAGGACAAAATTGGCGATATAGACCGGCAGTTCCCAGGCCGGGTCCAGCGGATGCCTGACCGTCAGCCCGGTATCGATGCCCTTCTTCTCGGCCGTTTCCAGTGCCGCGAGAGACGTGCCGTGGCGACGGCATTCCTCGCAGAAGTCGTTGATATCCGGCCGCTGCTCGGCAAGCGCCTTCGCCACCGGGTGATCGGCGGAAATGGCCAGGAAGGAGGCGCCAAACAAAGTATCGGGTCGCGTTGTGTAGACCTCGATCTCGCTGCAATCGGCGGCCGATCGAGTGGCTTCCGACATTTCCCAGCGGATGGTCAGACCCTCGGAGCGGCCGATCCAGTTCTTCTGCATCAGCCGGACCTTTTCCGGCCACTGATCCAGCGTGTCGAGCGCGTCCAGCAGATCCTGCGCGAAATCCGTGATCTTGAAGAACCACTGCGTCAGTTCCCGCTGCTCGACGAGCGCGCCGGAACGCCAGCCGCGACCCTCGATCACCTGCTCATTGGCCAGAACGGTCTGATCTACTGGATCCCAGTTGACCTTGGATTGTTTGCGATAGACCAGGCCCTTTTCCATCATGTCGAGGAAAAGATATTGCTGCCGATGGTAATATTCGACGTCGCAGGTGGCGAATTCGCGCGACCAGTCCAGCGACAGGCCCATGGACTTCAACTGCGCGCGCATGGTTGCGATATTCTGGTAGGTCCATTCCTTCGGATGCACCTTGTTCTGCATGGCCGCATTTTCAGCGGGCATGCCGAAGGCGTCCCAGCCCATCGGGTGAAGCACGTTCAAGCCGCGCGCCCGCTTGTAGCGCGCCACCACGTCGCCCATGGCGTAATTGCGCACATGGCCCATATGGATGCGGCCGGAGGGATAGGGGAACATCTCCAGCACGTAATATTTTTCGCGCGGGTCGTCATTCCGGGTCTCGAAGGTCTTGGCTTCGGCCCAGGTGGTCTGCCAGCGGGGTTCGGCATCGCGCGGATTGTAACGTTCGGTCGCCATTTCGGTGCATTTCCGGGTCTGAATAAGATCGGTGACCTTCACCACGAATGTTCGGAAGCGTCAAGTTTTCCAGCCGCTTCCCGTCCATTTCCGGCGCATTCGCGACGGTTGGCCCTTCCCTAACGACCGCTCTGGCGCTAATCGCCCTTGTGCAACCAGGGAGAACCGCGATGACTGTTGAGGAACGCCTTGCCGAAGTCCGACGGAAAATGGCCGAGGCCGAGCATAATGCCGGCCGTGACAATGGCAGCGCAATGCTGGTGGCCGTCTCGAAGACCTTCGATGCGGATGCCATCCGTCCCGTGATCGCCTGCGGCCAGCGCGTGTTTGGCGAAAATCGCGTGCAGGAAAGCGAGGCCAAATGGCCCGGCTTGAAAGCCGAGACAGACGGGATCGAACTTCACCTGATCGGTCCGCTGCAGTCGAACAAGGCTGCCAACGCAGTCGCGCTCTTCGATGTCATCGAGACGATCGACCGGGAGAAGATTGCCCGGGCCGTGGCGGCGGAAATGAAACAGCAAGGGCGTTCGCCCAGGCTCTATGTCCAGGTCAATATTGGCATGGAGCCGCAAAAGGCCGGGATCGAGCCGAAGGCAACCGTCGATTTCGTCCGCTTCTGCCGTTCGGAGCTCGACCTTCCGGTGGAGGGCCTGATGTGCATTCCGCCTGCCGAACAGAATCCCGGTCCCTATTTCGCGCTGCTCGCCAAGCTGGCGGAGGAATGCGGCCTGGCAAAACTGTCGATGGGCATGTCGGGCGATTACGAAACGGCCATCGCCTTCGGCGCAACGAGTGTACGGGTCGGATCGGCGATTTTCGGCGCGCGTTGACAAAGCACAAGAGGAGACGCGGCCCCTTCCTCTTTCGTCGGGCTTCACCGGAAAGCATCCTGTCCCTAGACTAGGGCGGAGTTCGATGGGGAGGACGTCATGGAAAGCCGATATGAATCCGTCTATGCAGGTTGGCGTCAGGATCCGGAAGGGTTCTGGGCCGAGGCGGCAAAAGGCATCCACTGGTTCACGCCGCCGGAAAGGATCTTCGATCCGGAAGCCGGCACCTATGGCCGCTGGTTTGTCGGTGGCACCACCAATACCTGTTACAATTGCGTGGACCGCCATGTGAATGCCGGGCGGGGAGAGGACCGCGCGCTGATTTTCGACAGCGCCATGACCGGCGAGCAAAAGACCTTCACCTATGCCGAAATGCTGGCGGAGGTTCAGGCCATTGCGGCCGTACTGAAGGGCATGGGCGTGGAAAAGGGTGATCGGGTGATCATCTACATGCCGATGGTGCCGGAGGCGATCTTCTCCATGCTTGCCTGTGCCCGGCTGGGCGCCATTCATTCCGTCGTGTTCGGCGGGTTTGCCGCCCATGAACTGGCCACCCGGCTGGATGATTCGCAGGCCAAGGTGGTGATCAGCGCCAGTTGCGGCCTGGAGCCCGGCCGTGTCGTCCCTTATAAGCCGCTGCTGGATCAGGCGGTCGACATGGCCAGGGTAAAACCGCAATCCTGCCTGATCCTGCAGCGCGACCAGTTGCACGCAGTGCTGCGATACGAACATGGCGACCGCGATTTCGCCCAGGCGGTGGAGGCCGAAAGGGCGCATGGAACGGTGGTGCCCTGCGAGCCGGTGGCGGCGACCGATCCCTTATATGTTCTCTATACCTCCGGCACGACAGGCCAGCCCAAGGGCGTGGTGCGCGACAATGGCGGCCATATGGTCGCCCTGCTCTGGAGCATGCGGCACATTTATGGGGTAAAGCCCGGCGAAGCCTTCTGGGCTGCCTCGGATATCGGCTGGGTGGTGGGCCATTCCTACATCGTCTATGCGCCGCTTCTTTCGGGAAATCCGACAGTGGTCTACGAAGGCAAGCCGGTCGGCACGCCGGATGCGGGTGCCTTCTGGCGGATCGTGGCGGATTACGATGTGCGGGTCCTGTTTACCGCACCCACAGCCTTTCGCGCCATCCGCCGCGATGATCCCGACGGGGATCTCGTCAAGCGGCACGACCTTACCAAGCTGCGTGCCCTCTTCCTCGCCGGCGAAAGGGCTGATCCGGAAACGCTGAAATGGGCGGAACGCATGCTGTCGGTTCCGGTTGTGGATCACTGGTGGCAGACGGAGACGGGCTGGCCGGTCGCCGCCAATCCGCTCGGGCTGGGACTCCTTCCGGTCAAGCATGGCTCCCCGGCGGTGCCGATGCCGGGTTATGCACTGTCTGTCGTGGATGATGCGGGCCACCCGGTCCCTGCCGGAACGCTCGGCAACATCGTCATCACCCTGCCCTTGCCCCCCGGCTGTCTGGTCAGTTTCTGGAATGCGGACCAGCGCTTTCGCGAGACCTGCCTCGAGGAATTTCAAGGCGCCTACAAAACCGCCGACGCGGGCATGCTGGACGAGGACGGCTATGTCTATGTGATGGCGCGGACCGACGATATCATCAATTGCGCCGGCCATCGCCTGTCCACCGGTGCCATGGAAGAGGTCTGCGCCATGCATCCCGATGTCGCGGAATGCGCCGTTATCGGCGTCGCGGACGTGCTGAAGGGGCAGATCCCCTGCGGCTTCCTGGTCTTGAAGAACCGCGTCTCGCGCGATCCGGCGCTGATTTCCCGCGAGGTCGTCGACCTGGTGCGCAGCGAGATCGGGCCGGTGGCGGCCTTCAGGACGGTGATGATCGTCGAGCGTCTGCCGAAGACCCGTTCGGGCAAGATTCTGCGGGGCACTATGCAGAAAATGGCGGATGGGCTGCCGTGGAAAATGCCGGCGACCATCGACGATCCGGTCATTCTGGACGAAATCGGCGAAATCCTGACGCGGCATGGCTATGATTGCAACCGGACCGCCCAGGATGTGGGCATCCGGTAGGGCGGCGGGAACGCGACCTGTCGATCATGGGCTTGTGCCAGGATCGACGTCACGCCGCTGTTTGCGAACACGTCGCACAAAAAAGCCGGCGCTGGGCCGGCTTTCGAGGGCGATGCCGTATGGCTCAGTAGGCGTCGTCTTCCTCGTCGTCGCGACGCGTCGACTTCAGAGAGGTGAGCTTGGCGAATACGGCATTCGCGTCGATCTCCTTCTCTTCCTCGCGCTCATAGCGATAGCCGAGATTTTCCGTTTCGGCGGCCGATTGCAGTGTCGCCCCGAGCTCCGCGGCCGTCGGCAGCGGACGGTTCTTGGAAGCGCGTTCGACTTCGAGGTCAAGATCGATCTGGCTGCAGAGGCCGAGGGTGACAGGATCCATCGGCGTCAGATTGGCGGCGTTCCAATGGGTGCGGTCGCGGATCTGCTCGATGGTGGATTTCGTCGTGCCGACCAGCCGCGAGATCTGCGTATCCTTCAGCTCGGGGTGATTGCGCACCAGCCAGAGAATGGCATTCGGACGATCCTGCCGCTTGGAAACCGGCGTATAGCGCGGGCCGCGACGCTTGGATTCCGGCACCCGCACCTTGGGGTCGGAAAGCTTGAGCTTGTAATTGACGTCCCGCTCGCCGCGACCGATCTCATCGCGTGACAACTGGCCCGTTGCGATCGGGTCAAGGCCCTTGATGCCCTGGGCGGCTTCGCCATCAGCAATTGCCTTCACCTCCAGAGGGTGCAGCTTGCAGAACTGGGCGATCTGATCGAAGGACAGGGCCGTGTTATCGACGAGCCAGACCGCCGTCGCCTTCGGCATGAGCAGTTGTTGAGCCATGGATATAATCCTTCTATCGTCCGCGCCGGGGTCGCGGGCCGTGGGGTTTTACCACAATTTCCGGGAATTCGGGGGCTCTATAAACGGAATTACGGAAAATTGCAATTGTTCAAGCGTCATGACCCTTTGTCTAATTGCCGTCACGGCTCCAGTTGATACAAGGTCAGTTGAAGAGCGCCTGTGTCTGCGCAGGCAGGGTGTGGAGGAATGAGGAGGCGTATGATGTCAGAAAAGGTGTATCCAGTTCAGAAGCACGTGAAGGCGCATGCCCTGATCGATCGCGAAAAATACCTGAAATGGTATGAGGAAAGCGTCGAAGATCCGGACAAGTTCTGGGGCAAGCACGGCAAGCGGATCGACTGGTTCAAGCCTTACACCAAGGTCAAGAACACGTCCTTCAAGGGGAAGGTGTCGATCAAGTGGTTCGAGGACGGTCTGACCAATGTTTCCTACAATTGCATCGACCGCCATCTGAAGACGCATGGCGAGCGCACCGCCCTGATCTGGGAGGGCGACAACCCCTATATCGACAAGAAGATCACCTATAACCAGCTTTATGATCAGGTCTGCCGGCTGGCGAATGTGCTGAAGAAGCACGGGGTCAAGAAGGGCGACCGGGTTACCATCTATATGCCGATGATCCCGGAGGCGGCCTATGCCATGCTCGCCTGTGCGCGGATCGGCGCGGTCCATTCGGTGGTCTTCGGCGGCTTTTCGCCGGAAGCCCTTGCCGGCCGGATCGTGGATTGTGAATCGACCTTCGTCATCACTTGCGACGAGGGCGTGCGCGGCGGCAAGCCGGTGCCGCTCAAGGAAAACACCGACAAGGCGATCCACATCGCCGCCCGCCAATATGTCACCGTGAACAATGTTCTGGTGGTTCGCCGCACCGGCGGCAAGATCAACTGGGCGCCCGGCCGCGATCACTGGTATCACCAGGAAATCGCCAGCGTGAAGGGTCATTGCGAACCGGTGAAGATGAAGGCGGAAGATCCGCTGTTCATCCTCTATACGTCCGGCTCCACCGGCAAGCCAAAGGGCGTTCTGCACACCACCGGCGGCTATCTGGTCTATGCCGCCATGACGCATGAATATGTTTTCGATTATCATGACGGCGATATCTACTGGTGCACGGCCGATGTCGGCTGGGTGACGGGCCATTCCTACATCGTCTATGGACCGCTCGCCAATTGCGCGACCTCGCTGATGTTCGAAGGCGTCCCCAACTTCCCCGATCAGGGTCGCTTCTGGGAAATCGTCGACAAGCACAAGGTCAACATTTTCTACACGGCGCCGACGGCCATCCGCTCGCTGATGGGGGCGGGCGACGAATATGTGACGCGGTCTTCGCGATCCAGCCTGCGCCTTCTCGGCACGGTGGGCGAGCCGATCAATCCCGAAGCCTGGGAATGGTATTACAACGTGGTGGGCGACAAGCGCTGCGCCGTCGTCGATACCTGGTGGCAGACGGAAACGGGCGGTCACATGATCACGCCGCTGCCGGGCGCCATCGACCTCAAGCCCGGCTCGGCCACCCTGCCCTTCTTCGGCATCAAGCCGCAGCTGGTCGATAATGAGGGCAATGTGCTGGACGGTCCGGCGGACGGCAATCTGTGCATCACCGATAGCTGGCCGGGCCAGATGCGCAGTGTCTATGGCGATCACGAGCGCTTCATCCAGACCTACTTCTCCACCTATAAGGGCAAGTATTTCACCGGCGACGGCTGCCGCCGCGATGAGGACGGCTATTACTGGATCACCGGCCGCGTCGACGACGTCCTGAACGTGTCCGGCCATCGCCTGGGCACGGCGGAGGTGGAATCCGCGCTCGTCTCCCATAGCCTCGTTTCGGAGGCGGCTGTCGTCGGCTATCCGCACAGCGTCAAGGGCCAGGGCATATACTGCTATGTGACGCTGATGGAAGGCAATGAAGGGACGGACGCGCTTCGCCAGGAACTGGTCAAGCATGTGCGACAGGAAATCGGACCGATTGCTTCGCCGGATAAGATTCAGTTCGCGCCCGGCCTGCCGAAGACCCGATCGGGCAAGATCATGCGCCGCATCCTGCGCAAGATCGCGGAAGACGATTTCGGCTCCCTGGGGGATACCTCGACGCTCGCCGATCCGGCGGTTGTCGATGATCTGATTGCAAACCGGCAGAACAAGGCGCCGGCTGCCGCCTGATCGTCAGCGAGGCGGATGCCAGACATCCGCCTCCCTTGCCGTCCCTGTTTCGCTCCAGCGCCGTGTCCGGGAGCGGGCAGAGCAGCTGAAATTCCAGGCTTCCGTCATGCCTGCAGGCCCGGCGCCTCATAGCCGGTGCGTTCCACATATTCGGTATAGCCGCCGCCATATTGCTGGATTCCGTCCGCGGTCAGTTCCAGCACGCGATTGGACAAGGCGGCGAGGAAGTGCCGGTCATGGCTGACAAACAGCATGGTGCCCTCGAAGGTCGAGAGGGCCTTGATCAGCATTTCCTTCGTGTCGAGATCCAGATGGTTGGTGGGTTCGTCGAGAACGAGGAAGTTCGGCGGGTCAAACAGCATGGCAGCCATGACAAGCCGCGCCTTCTCGCCTCCCGAGAGCACGCGGCATTTCTTTTCCACATCATCGCCGGAAAAGCCGAAACACCCGCACAGCGCGCGCAGCGGCGCCTGTCCGGCTTTGGGAAAACGCTCCTCGAGCCATTGCAGCACGGTGCTTTCGCCCTCCAGCATCTCCATGGCGTGCTGGGCGAAATAGCCGAGCTTGACGCTGGCGCCCAGCGACACGCTGCCCTGGTCAGGGCTGGCGCTTCCGGCAATCAGCTTGAGCAGGGTCGACTTGCCGGCGCCATTGACGCCCATGATGCACCAGCGCTCACGGCGGCGGATCATGAAGTCGAAATCGTCATAGATGGTCTTGTCGCCGTATCGCTTCGACACCTTCTTGAGGCTTGCCACATCTTCGCCGGAGCGGGGTGCCGGCAGAAAATCGAATGCCACGGTCTGCCGCCGGCGGGGCGGCTCGACGCGGTCGATCTTGTCCAGTTTCTTCACCCGGCTCTGCACCTGCGCCGCATGGGAGGCCCGCGCCTTGAACCGTTCGATGAACTTGATCTCCTTGGCCAGCATGGCCTGCTGCCGTTCGAACTGCGCCTGCTGCTGCTTCTCGCTCTGCTCGCGCTGCCGCTCATAGAAGCCGTAATCGCCGGAATAGCTGGTAAGGGAGCCCGAATCGATCTCGATGATCTTGTTGACGATGCGGTTCATGAACTCGCGATCATGCGAGGTCATCAGAAGCGCGCCGTCATAGGTCTTGAGGAAGTTTTCCAGCCAGATCAGGCTCTCCAGGTCGAGATGGTTGCTCGGTTCGTCGAGGAGCATGACATCGGGTCGCATCAGCAGGATGCGGGCGAGCGCCACGCGCATTTTCCAGCCCCCCGAAAGGGCGCCGACATCACCCTCCATCATTGCCTGGCTGAAGGACAGGCCTGCCAGAACCTCCCGCGCCCTGCCCTCAAGGCCATAGCCGTCCAGTTCCTCGTATCGGGCCTGCACTTCGCCATAGCGTTCGATGATCTCGTCCATGTCGGCCATCCGGTCGGGATCGGACATGGCTGCTTCCAGCTCGCGCAGCTCTGCAGCGACGGTGCTGACGGGACCCGCGCCATCCATCACGGCGGCTACGGCGCTCTGGCCGGACATTTCTCCGACATCCTGATCGAAATAGCCGATCGTCACGCCTTTTTCGACGGCAATCTGGCCTTCATCCGGCAGCTCGGCGCCGGTGATCATGCGAAAGAGTGTGGTCTTGCCGGCGCCGTTCGGACCGACGAGGCCGATCTTTTCGCCCTTGTTGAGGCTTGCCGAGGCTTCAACGAAGAGAAGACGGTGGCTGTTCTGTTTGGAAATGGCTTCGATGCGGATCATGACGTCTTGTGTACCGGGAGCGAGTTTTGCGCCCTTATGGCACGACAAGGCGCTCTTGTCTCTCCCGGCGCCACACGGCGCAGGACCGCGGGCGAGCTCAAGTGCGTCAAGCTACCCCGCCGCTCGCCGGCGGATCATCACAGTGCAGGGTCCCGCCTGCATCAGGGCGCCTGGCGCCACTAAAAACCTACGACGGTGCGGCCTTAGCGGCCATGCGCCGGAACAGGGGTCGAAACAGCCGCGGCGAAGCGGACCGATCGCGGCACGCTTTCGCTCAGGCCTCGGCGGATTCGCGCACATCATCCAGGAGGAAATGGACGATCACATAGCGTGTCGTGTAGCGATGGCCGCTATCGGACGTGCTCTCGACAGAGCCGCCATCGGACGGGTGCCAGTCGCGGTAATGCGGATGATTGGTGATCAGCGTGATGGCCCGGCCGGAAAATCGGCCGCCCAGACGATAACGCGCTTCGGCCAGCGGCCAGAGTTTCTCGAAGTCCTGCTGGCTGATGCGGGCTTTCAAGGCCTTGCGGGTGACAGGCTTGCCGCGCGAGCCATCCTCATGCACCGCCGGCGGGATGTTGAGCTCGACCTCTTCCGCATCCTCCAGCAGAAAGGCAAATTCGTCCGGCCACATTCGTCTCATATACTGCTCCTCCCAAAGCATTCGATGGACACCCGAATGATTGTAGCGCTTATGCTGCGGGAGGCAATGCGGATGCGACAGATCTCCGCTCCGCTGGCCGTCTGTTGAGCCTTTGCGAGCGTCCTGGCCGGGAAAGCTCAGTCGGATGATGCCGGCAGGCGAAGGAGCGATGACGAACCGGATGATCCGGGCCGGACAGCTGCCCGGCCTTAGAGATAGGTGACAGAACGTACCGGAGACATGGGTTACACTTTTCGATTTTTATCGGGAGGTGTCGATGCCGTGGAGAGAGACTTCGGTCATGGAAGAACGTCTTCGATTTGTTGCCCGCTTGCTCGAGGGCGAGAGCATGAGCGATGTGTGCCGGTCCTTCGGCATTTCACGCAAGACCGGCTACAAGATTTTCAATCGCTACAAGGATGAGGGGCTCGAGGCGCTGACGGACCGGTCGCGACGGCCGGTGCGCTATGCCAACCAGTTGCCCGAACCGGTGGAGGCGATGATCGTGCGGCTCAAAAAGGAGAAGCCGCACTGGGGTGCCCGCAAGATTCGCGAGCTCCTGGTGCGGCGGCTGGCCGGCGACGTGCGCGTTCCGGCCAAAAGCACGGTGCATGCGGTGCTGGACCGCTACGGCCTTGTGAGCCAGGCCCGCAAGAGGAACCAGGCGAACAAGGCCGCCGGCACACCATTGTCTGCAGCGCCCGGTCCGAACGATCTCTGGTGCGTCGATTTCAAGGGCGAGTTCAAGCTGGGAGACGGCCGCTACTGTTACCCTCTGACGATCACCGACCAGTTCTCGCGCTACCTTCTGTGCTGCGAGGCCTTCGAATCGACCCGCGAACAGGGCGTGTTCGACGCCTTCCGGCGGGTCTTTGCCGAACGCGGGCTTCCGCTTGCCATCCGCTCCGACAACGGATTGCCCTTCGCCAGCCCGAACGGGCTCTACAATCTCTCGAAACTGTCGGTCTGGTGGCTCAGGCTCGGCATCGCGCTCGAGCGCATCCGTCCCGGCCACCCGCAGGAGAATGGCCGCCATGAGCGCATGCACCTGACCCTCAAGAAGGAGGCGACCCGCCCGCCCGGCCGCAACATCCTCCAGCAGCAGGCGCGCTTCGATGCTTTCGTGAGCGAATTCAATGAGGAGCGACCGCATGAGGCGCTCTCGATGAAGGTGCCGGCCGCGCTCTACTCCACATCGGCCAGATCCTACCAAGGCCTGCCGGACATCGAGTACCCCTTCCACGATCGGGACGCCATCGTCACCAACTGTGGCCGCCTGTGCATTCACCGTAAGAAGGTCAACATCTCAACCGTGCTGGCAGGACAAAAGCTCGGGCTCAAGGAAGTCGACGACGGCATTTGGCTCGTCAGCTTCCTGCGTTATGATCTCGGATATATCGATCTGGAACAGAGGACATTGCAAACCATTGACAACCCGTTCGGCACGAGGTTGTTACCTCTGTCTTAGGTACGAAGTGTTACCTATCTGTCCGGGCCGGACAAGCTAGGCCATGGCGGAGAGGGTGGGATTCGAACCCACGATACGGTTGCCCGTATGCCGCATTTCGAGTGCGGTGCTTTCGACCACTCAGCCACCTCTCCGGTCAATCTGGTCGGCACCTTGTCGGTGCGGTGCGCTACATAGCGATGAACGGGGCGGGTGGCAAGGGAGAAATCGCCGTCTTTCCAGTCTTTTTCCTTGACAGGCTCCGGAGGCTGAATTAATCCCCGCACGGTCCGGTATGGGGTAATCCGTCCGGAGTTGAAACTAGCCGAGGCCGCAAGGCTTCGGTTTCACCGGCAGATCGGTCAGATACAGGGTTTCCCTGAGAGCTCTTTGCAAGAGGTTTCCTCAAGCGGGTTCTTCCTTTGTCCTCCTGCTCAAACGTGGACTGATAAAAAGACGGCCTTCCGTTTCCGGAAAGAGCCGGATCGAACATGAAAGGATAAAAAATGTTCGCAGTCATCAAGACCGGCGGTAAGCAGTACCGCGTTGCGGCTGACGATGTCGTCACCATCGAGAAGCTCGACGTTGCCGCAGGCGACGTGATCGAATTCAACGAAGTCCTGGTTATCGGCGAAGGCGCCGACGCCAAGTTCGGCGCGCCCTTTGTGGCTGGCGCCGTGGTCAAGGCCGAAGTGGTCGAACACAATCGTGGCAAGAAGGTGCTGTCCTTCAAGAAGCGTCGCCGCCAGAATTCCAAGCGGATTCGCGGCCATCGCCAGCATCACACGGTTGTTCGCATCACCGCGATCAACGCCTGATCGGTCACTTGGTCGGTCACCTGGATTTTCGAGAGATTTAAAGGAGAACTCCCATGGCACATAAAAAAGCTGGCGGTTCCTCGCGCAACGGTCGCGATAGCAATTCCAAGCGCCTTGGCGTGAAGAAGTTCGGTGGCGAGAACGTCGTTGCCGGCAATATCATCGTGCGCCAGCGCGGTACGCAGTGGCATCCGGGCGCCAATGTCGGCCTCGGCAAGGACTATACGATTTTCGCTCTTACGGCAGGCAATGTTGATTTCCGCACCAAGGCAAATGGTCGAGTCTACGTGTCTGTGATGCCGAAAGCGGAAGCCGCGGAATAAAGCCGGTAGCGCGTTAAAACAGCCGGCGTCTCATCGACCCGGCTGAATTTCCGCAAAAGGTTCAGTCCAAGAGAAAAGGGGAGATGGGGCGCCACCCACCTCCCCTTTTTCTTTTAACCCCCCTCTGGAGGACTGAACATGCAAAGCGAAATGTTACGGAGCGACCAAGGCAGGTCGCCCCAGGAGCGGTTACGGCCGCACCGGTTAAGGAGCGATTGCCCTGTCTTGTTGTCGCAGAGACTGGTTCTGCGCGCACCGCATGAAGAAGACATCGACGCCCTTTCCAATCTCGCCAACAATGCCAATATCGCGACCATGGTGTCGCGCATGCCGCATCCCTACACGGCAAAAGACGCCGCCGATTTCGTCCGACGTACGAAAGCGGGCGAGATTGGCAAGTGCGTCTACTCCATCACGCGTGCCGATAATGGCGTGTTTCTCGGTTGCTGCGCACTGGAGCCGCATCCGAACGATGACCTGACCCTGGAGCTCGGTTACTGGCTGGGCGAACCTTACTGGGGCGAGGGCTATGCCACAGAAGCGGCCCATGCACTGATCGACATGGCCTTCCGGACGCGGGACACCGAGCAGATTGATGCCCGCTGCCGGGTCACCAATGTCGCTTCCCGTCGCGTGATCCAGAAGTGCGGCTTCCAGTTCCAGGGCTCCGGCATGGTCGGCTCCCTGGCGCTGGGCGGCATGGTGCCGGTCGAATGGTTCCGGCTGGACCGCAAGACCTGGATGTCGCTGAAGAGCTGGGGAGAGATGCGATGACTGCGCAAGCTCTCGAAAAAGCGCGGGCCCAGTCTGGCCTGTTGGGCCCCTGCCCCATCATCGAGACCCGGCGGCTGGTGCTTCGTCCGCACCAGATCCAGGATGCCGATGCCATAGCGCAGTCGCTGGGCGACTGGCAGGTCACGCGCATGCTGGCGCGTGTGCCTGTTCCCTACAGCCGCAGCGATGCGATCGACTGGCTGAATGCCATCGAGCCGGGCGGAGACTGGCATCTGGCCATTACCGAAGGCGATGGCGTGCATATCGGCTGCATCTCGGTGGAGCGTGTACGGGGACAGTGGCATCTGGGCTACTGGCTCAACCGGTTCTACTGGGGACAGGGCATGATGAGCGAGGCAGCAGGCGCGGTGGCCGACCGCTTCTTCCGGCGCAAGCCGGAGGAGGCACTGCATTCGGGCGCCTTTGCCGATAATGCCGCCTCGCTTCGCATCCAGGAAAAACTGGGGTTCCGGATCCTCCGCTGTTCCGATCTCTTCAGCGTCAGCCGGAACGGCATGGCGCCGCATCTGGAGACGCAAGTGACGGCCGAGCAGTTTCGCCGGCCGTGATCAGCCACCTCCCCCCGGCCGCCGGTTCGGCAGCCGGGGGGCGAAAGGCCGGCGTAGCCTTGAGCAGACTTCCATTGGCCTGCCAATGCTTCGTCCGCTGAGTTTACTGTTTTGACGCAGGCTCTGGTCGCAAGAACCGAGGGACAGTTTTCCGGAACCTGCTTAGCTTCAGGGCAGGTCGGATCCGCCCCGATTGGCCGCAAAATGACGATAGGCTTTGACGTGACAGTCAAGCAACGGTAACGAAAAGCCAGAAAAAGCAATCCGGTTATCGTCAAGATCAACCGCATGACGAACGGGCAGACATCATGAAATTCCTCGACGAGGCAAAAGTCTTTATCCGCTCTGGCGATGGCGGCGCCGGTGCCGTCTCCTTCCGCCGCGAGAAGTTCATCGAGTTCGGCGGACCGGACGGCGGCGATGGCGGACGCGGCGGCGATGTCTGGATCGAGGCCGTGAACGGTCTCAACACGCTGATCGACTACCGCTTCCAGCAGCACTACAAGGCCAGCACCGGCGTCCACGGCATGGGGCGCAACCGCACCGGCGCCAATGGTGCCAGCGTCACCATGAAAGTTCCCGTCGGCACCCAGGTCTTCGAGGAAGACAATGAGACGCTGATCTGCGACCTGACCAAGGAAGGCCAGAGGTTCCGCCTTGCCGCCGGCGGCAATGGCGGCTTCGGCAATGCCTATTTCAAGACCTCGACCAATCAGGCGCCGGATTGGGCCAATCCAGGCCTGCCGGGCCAGGAAAAAACCGTCTGGCTGCGGCTGAAGCTGATTGCCGATGCGGGACTGGTGGGTCTGCCCAATGCCGGCAAGTCCACCTTCCTCGCCACCGTCACCCGCGCACGGCCGAAGATCGCCAATTATCCTTTCACCACTCTGCATCCCAATCTCGGCGTCGCCACCATTGACGGCCGCGAATTCATTCTGGCCGATATTCCAGGGCTGATCGAAGGCGCGCATGAAGGGGTGGGCATTGGCGACCGCTTCCTCGGCCATGTGGAGCGCACGCGGGTTCTCCTTCATCTTGTATCGGCCCAGGAAGAGCATGTCGGGCAGGCCTACCGGACCGTGAAGCATGAACTGGAAGCCTATGGCGGCGGTCTGGAGGACAAGCCGGAAATCGTCGCTTTGTCCCAGATCGACGTGCTGGATCCCGCCGAGATCAAGGCCAAGGCGAAGGAATTGCAGAAGGCCTGCGGCCAGACGCCGCTCCTATTGTCCGCGGCCGCGCATATGGGCGTTACGGAGGCACTTCGGGCGCTGCGGGATATCATCGTCGAATCCAGTCAAGAGACCGCCCTTCCCGATCGCAGCCGCTTTGCAGCAGCGCAAGACGGCGACGCCGAAGACGAGGATTGAAGGCATGGCGCGCAAGCCCCTGAAGGCCCATCGGCGGGTTGTGATCAAGATCGGTTCCGCACTGCTGGTCGACAGGCAGAGCGGGCTGAAGGCCGGCTGGCTTGATTCGGTCTGCGCCGATATCGCCGCACTTCGGGCCGAAAATGTCGAGGTCCTGGTTGTATCGTCGGGCGCGATCGCGCTCGGCCGTACGGTTCTCGGTCTCGCTCCCGGCGCCTTGAGGCTGGAGGAAAGCCAGGCGGCGGCGGCCGTCGGCCAGATCGCCCTGGCGCGCGCCTGGTCCGAAAGCCTGTCGCGCGGCGGCATTGTCGCCGGTCAGATCCTGCTGACGCTGGGCGATACCGAAGAACGCCGCCGCTATCTCAACGGACGGGCGACGATCAATCAGCTGCTGAAGCTCGGCGCCGTACCGATCATCAACGAAAACGACACGGTTGCCACGACCGAAATCCGCTACGGCGACAATGATCGCCTTGCCGCGCGGGTCGCCACCATGACCGGCGCAGATCTCCTGGTCCTGCTCTCCGATATTGATGGGCTCTATACGGCACCGCCGCATCTCGATCCCCAGGCGCAGTTTCTGGAGACCATCGCATCCATTACACCCGAGATCGAGGCCATGGCAGGCGGAGCCGCGTCCGAACTCTCGCGTGGCGGCATGCGCACCAAGATCGATGCCGGCAAGATCGCCACCAGTGCCGGCTGCGGCATGATCATCGCCTCGGGCAAAAGCGACCATCCGCTGCAATCCATCGACAACGGGGCGCGCTCGTCCTGGTTCGCGCCCTCCGGCACGCCTGTGACGGCGCGAAAGACCTGGATCGCCGGTCAGTTGCAGCCCGCCGGCACGCTGACCGTGGATGCCGGGGCCGAGCGGGCGCTTGCCTCTGGCAAGAGCCTCCTGCCGGCCGGCGTGCGGGCTGTCATCGGCCCGTTCAGCCGGGGTGATACGGTGGCGATCATCGGCACCCAGGGTCGGGAAATCGCCCGTGGCCTGGCCGGCTATGATGCCGAGGAGGCACGGTCGATCGCCGGGCGCAAATCGGGCGAGATCGAATCGATCCTCGGCTATGCCGGTCGCGCCGCCATGGTGCATCGGGACGACCTGGTGATTACCGGCCTGCTTGCAACGGACAGGGACGAGACTGTGGAGGAGACTGCCGCTCATGCTGGATAAATTGGCGACTGCCGACATTGACGCGATGATGCAGACGATCGGCGACAAGGCCAAGGCTGCGGCGCGCCTGCTGGCGACGGCATCGACACAAGCCAAGAACGCGGCTCTCATCGCCGGGGCCGATGCCATTGTCGCGGCGACATCCGATATTTTGTCGGCCAATGCCCGCGACCTGGCAGCGGTGGCGGACAAGGGCCTTCAGCCCTCCTTCATCGATCGCCTGACGCTCACGCAGAGCCGGATTGCGGATATGGCGGAGGGGCTTCGCGCCATCGCCGCCCTGCCCGATCCGGTCGGCGATGTGATCGCTGCCTGGGAGCGCCCCAACGGGCTGAAGATCGAGCGGGTGCGCACGCCGCTTGGTGTGATCGGCGTGATTTACGAGAGCCGCCCCAACGTGACCGCCGATGCCGGCGCGCTGTGCCTCAAATCCGGCAATGCCGTCATTCTTCGCGGCGGGTCCGATTCGCTGCATTCCGCAAAGGCGATCCATCAATGCCTCGTCAAGGGGCTCGCCGAGGCCGGGCTTCCGGTCGATGCGATCCAGATCGTCACCATTGCAGACCGCGCTGCCGTCGGTGCCATGCTCTCCGGTTTGAACGGCACGATTGACGTCATCGTCCCGCGTGGCGGCAAAAGCCTGGTGGCGCGGGTCCAGGCGGATGCGCGCGTGCCGGTCTTCGCCCATCTCGAGGGCCTCTGCCACATCTATGTCGATGCCTCCGCGGATATCGATATGGCCGTCAATGTGGTCGTCAATGCCAAGATGCGCCGCACCGGGATCTGCGGTGCCGCCGAGACCCTGCTGATCGACCGGAAGGCGGCGGCGACGCACCTGAAGCCGATCCTCGATGCCCTCGCCGAACGGGGCTGCGAAATCCGCGCTTCCGCCGAGGTTCAGGCGCAATTTGCCGGATCGAAGGCTGCGACCGAAGAGGATTGGCGCACCGAATATCTCGAGGCCATTATTGCGGTGGGGCTCGTCGACGGCATTGGCGGGGCGATCGACCACATCAATGCCTATTCCTCCCATCATACGGAGGCGGTTCTTGCCAATGATCCGGACGTGGTGGCGCGTTTCTTCAACGAGATCGATTCAGCCATCCTGCTGCACAATGCATCCACGCAATTTGCAGATGGCGGCGAGTTCGGCATGGGCGGCGAGATCGGCATTTCCACCGGCAAGATGCATGCCCGCGGCCCCGTCGGCATAGAGCAGCTCACCTCCTTCAAGTACCGCGTGCACGGCACCGGCCAGATCCGGCCCTGATACGTGTCGGCAGCGGGGGAACTGACACCGTATCTCGCTATGCCGCATGTGGAGCGCGGCATGGTGGTCGGCCTGTTCGGCGGTTCTTTCAACCCGCCGCATCCGGGCCATCTTCTGGTGGCGGAAATTGCCCTGAAACGGCTCGGCCTCGACCAATTGTGGTGGATGGTGACGCCGGGCAATCCATTGAAGAGCCGTTCGGCGCTCCTGCCGCTGCGGGAGCGGATAATGCTCAGCCGCTCTCTTGCCCGCGATCCGCGGATCAAGGTGACCGCCTTCGAGGAGCGTCTGACGACCACCTTCACCGCCCATACCCTTGCACATGTCGTGGCGCGCAATCCAGGCGTGGGTTTTGTCTGGATCATGGGCGCCGACAGTCTCAAGACATTCCACCGCTGGCAAAAATGGCGGGAGATTGCCGATCTCGTGCCGATCGCAGTGGTGGATCGGCCCGGCGCGACGCTTTCCTTCCTCTCTTCGCCGGCCGCAAGGGCGCTGTCATTTGCGCGGGTCGATGAGAACCGGGCCCGGTTGATCGGGCGCCGGCAGCCACCCGCCTGGACCTTCATCCACGGCCCGCGGTCGGGCCTGAGCTCGACGGCGATCCGGCTGGCTGCGACCAAAAGATGAGCCCTTGAAACATCTGCCATTCGATGCCACCTTCATGGTGTGGATCCCGACGTTTGGATTCGCATCGTGCCTGTTCTGTTCGTGACGAAAGGAACAACTCTGACAACAGTTCACGCCAAAGGGAGAACGCCAGGCGTTGTCCCGAAGAGCCTGGAACGTGGCGCAGATGCTGCCGCCCGCGCTCTCGAAGTGGTCCTCGCAAGTCTCGAGGATTCCAAAGCTGAAGATATTGTCACCATCAACATTGCTGGGAAGTCCGCGCTGGGCGACTACATGGTCGTGGTCTCAGGACGCTCCAATCGGCATGTGTCGGCAATCTCCGATCACCTGATCACCGACCTGAAGGCGGAGGGGCTGGGAAGCGCCCGAGTCGAAGGTCTCGATTCGGGTGACTGGGTGCTGATTGACACCGGTGACATCATCATCCATGTGTTCCGGCCGGAAGTCCGGGAGTTCTACAACATCGAAAAGATGTGGGCGGCTCCCGATGAGGAAGGAACGCGGCACTAGCCGGTTCGTCAGCGCATCTGACGCCGCAGTGCCAGACGCCGTATCGGACGGCTGAGCGAGGCGCTCAGCCGGATTATCCTTTCGCGGCAACAAACATGCGGTGGCAGAAATGCGGATTGGCCTTTTTGCCGTGGGACGGCTCAAAACCGGACCGGAGAAAGAACTTGCGTCACGCTATCTCGACCGCTTCGCCAAGGCCGGCCCTGCGGTGAGCCTTGAGCTTTCGCGTGTGACGGAAGTGAACGAAAGCCGCGCTTCGGCAGCGGACACGCGCAAACGCGAGGAAGCGGGCCTTCTCGACAAGAGCCTGCCGGAAGGGTCCGTGCTGATCCTGCTCGACGAGCGAGGCAAGGCGCTCGACAGCCCGGCCTTTGCCAATCTCATCGGCAAGTTCCGCGATCAGGGCAAACGCGAGATGATGATCGCGATCGGCGGCGCCGATGGACTCGATCCCCTGCTCTATGAGCGGGCCGACGCCGTCATCAATCTCGGCTCGATGACCTGGCCGCACCAGCTGGTGCGCATCCTGATTGCCGAACAGCTGTACCGCGCCGTGACCATTCTCTCCGGCCATCCTTATCACCGTGCCTGAAAAGGGCGGGCTCCGGCGGGCCGCCGTGTTGTTTCTGGTCTTCGCCGGCAAATCAGCTTAGGGTCTGCGGCTCAAACGGGTTGCAAGGGCGAAATGCGCAAGACAAGCAGGCAAAGGGTTGACTGGCGGCCATTGCTGACGGCTGTGCTGATGAGCGCAGTTCCCTTCGGCGTGCCGAAGGCCCAGGTGACAGGTACCCTTCCCCCGGCTCCGGAGACGGCGCAAACGCCCGCCGCGGATCCCGTCGAAGCGCTGCAGAGAAAACGCGATGAGACGCGCAACGAACTGGAGCAATTGTCGAAAACGCTCAGCCTCTCCAGCGAAACGGCGACATCGATCGAGCAATCGATTGCCGATCTCGACAAGAGCAGCGCCAACCTTCGCCAGGCTCTGATCGACAGCGCGGCGCGGCGCAAAACGCTGGAAGAACAGATTCAGACCAGCGGAGACCGGTTGGCAGAGCTGAGGATGAAGGAGGAGCAGATCCGCGCGTCGCTGCATGAGCGGCGAGGGGTTCTCTCAGAAGTCCTGGCGGCCTTGCAGCGCATGGGACGCAATCCGCCGCCGGCCCTGCTGGTCAGTCCGGAAGATGCCCTGGCTTCGGTGCGCAGCGCCATTCTTCTCGGCGCCGTGGTGCCCGGCATGCGCGTCCAGGCCGAACGGCTGGTGGGCGATCTGAACGCTCTCGCCACCTTGCAGCAGGATGCGAGCGCAGAGCGGCAGAAGGCCGCCGCTGCGATCTCGGCCAATCTGGAAGAAGAGCGGCGCATGGATCTTCTCCTGGCGGAGAATGGGCGCCAATCCGCCACCGGCGCGGCGCAGCTGCAGGCCGAGCGCGAGCGTGCGCAACAGCTGGCCAGCCGATCGACCGATCTCGAAAATCTGATCCGCTCACTCGAAAGTGAAATTGCATCCGTTCGCGAGGCCATGCAACGTGCCCGGCAGGAAGAGGAGCGCCGCAAGCAATTAACGGCGGAAGAGCGGGAGAAGGCGCAGGAACTGGCGCAGAGCGGAGTGCCCGACAAAAACCGTATTGCGCCTGCATACGCGTTTTCGAGTTTGACGGGCAAGCTCGCCTATCCGGCCGCTGGTGATGTGCTGCGGGCCTGGGGCGATCCTGACGGTACAGGGCATCCGGCGCGCGGCCTTACGCTTGCGACGAGTGCCGAAGCTGTCGTGACGGCGCCGGCGGACGGCCTGGTGGTTTTTGCCGGCGCGTTCCGCAGCTATGGCCAGATGGTGATCCTGAACGTCGGCGATGGCTATCATGTCGTGCTGACCGGCATGGACAAGGTGAATGTCAGGCAGGGGAAGTTCGTTTTCTCGGGCGAACCGATCGCTGCCATGGGCGAGAAAAGAGTGGCCAGTGCGACGGCCTTGGCGCTGGAAACCGATCGCCCGACGCTTTACATTGAATTCAGAAAGGACGGCGCCGCGGTCGATTCGAAGCCGTGGTGGTCGTTGAAGGAAACTGGAAGGGCACGAAATGATTCGTAGGGCATCTCTTGTCATCGTTGGGGCGCTGCTCGGGGCGACCGCCATGAGCGTCGTCTATTCGGCGGGCGTGCCTGCCCAGGCCGCCGGCTCGTCGACTTATCGCGAGCTGTCGATCTTCGGTGACGTTTTTGAGCGCGTGCGCGCGCAATATGTGACCCCGCCGGAAGAGCAGAAGCTGATCGAGAACGCCATCAACGGCATGCTGTCCTCCCTCGATCCGCATTCGAGCTACATGAATGCCAAGGACGCGGCCGACATGCGGACCCAGACCAAGGGCGAGTTCGGCGGACTGGGCATCGAAGTCACCATGGAAAACGAGCTGGTCAAGGTCATCACCCCGATCGATGATACGCCGGCTGCACGGGCAGGCGTTCTGGCAGGCGATTTCATCTCCGAAATCGACGGCAAGGCGGTGCGTGGCCTGAAGCTGGAAGATGCGGTCGAGAAGATGCGCGGCGCGGTCAACACGCCGATCAAGCTGACCATCCTGCGCAAGGGCGCGGACAAGCCGATCGACATCACCGTCGTGCGCGACATCATCGCGGTCCGCGCGGTAAAATCGCGCGTCGAGCAGGGCGATGTCGGCTATCTTCGCGTGATCTCCTTCACCGAAAAGACCTATGACGATCTGGAAAAAGCGATCAAGAAGATCAAGGCGGACGTGCCGGCCGACAAGCTGAAGGGCTATGTGCTCGATCTGCGCCTCAATCCGGGCGGGCTTCTGGATCAGGCCATCAACGTCTCCGATGCTTTCCTGGAGCGCGGCGAAGTGGTGTCCACCCGCGGCCGCAATCCCGAAGAAACGAGACGTTTCAATGCGGGTCCGGGCGATCTGACGGATGGCAAGCCGGTCATCGTGCTCGTCAATGGCGGTTCGGCCTCGGCTTCGGAAATCGTCGCGGGCGCCCTGCAGGATCTGAAGCGGTCGACGGTTGTCGGCACCCGGTCCTTCGGCAAGGGATCCGTCCAGACCATTATTCCGATGGGCGAGGCGGGCGCGCTGCGTCTGACGACGGCGCTGTATTACACGCCTTCGGGCAAGTCGATCCAGGGCACCGGTATCACGCCCGACATCAAGGTCGAGCAGCCTCTGCCGGCCGAGCTGCAGGGCAAGGTTCGGTCTGAAGGCGAATCGAGCCTGCCGGGCCATATCCAGGGGCAGAACGAGACGGACGAAGGCTCGGGCTCCAGCGCCTATGTTCCGCCGGAAGCCAAGGATGATGTTCAGCTGAATTATGCGCTGGATCTTCTGAATGGCCGCAAGAGCGATCCGTCTTTCCCGCCCCAGCCGGAAAAGGCAGCGGCTGCCGCTCCGAGCGGCGTGAAGCAGTAAGTGGATGCATGCCCGCCCTGACCTGTCAGGGCGGGATCTTTCCCACGATCACAGAGCGGACGATCCATTGGGGACAGATCTTCGCGCGCCTCTCGGGCCGGTGAATAGAAAGAAGAGCCGGCCACCGCGCCGGCCTTCGCTTGTTGTGCTTCTGGCATGTCTCGGAGGCAGCGCGGTTCTCGGGCTTTCCTTGTATGTCATCCGGGCCGGCGAGGCCGAAGGCAATCGCTCCGCGGTGATCACCCGTCCGCAAAATCCGACAACCGGCTCCGCAACTGTCGTGGAAGCGCCGGAGGTTGCCGCTCCGGCATCTGCGCAACTAGGCTCCCAGGCAGGTTCTCAAGCAGGTTCTCAGGCCGGGGCCAATGTCGAGCGGACGCAGCTGGATGATGGCAGCGTCGTCACCAAGTTCTCCCCACGCGCCCGGGACGGCGACGGTCCCTTGATCCTCGATGCAAACCGGCTCGGCCAGGATCCCCGCATGGCGGCGGTGCCGAACGAACAGCTTATCGCCCAATCCGCCTATGGTCCTCTGCCCGTGCGCGGCCCCGATGGTCTGCGGCCCATGGATCAGTATGCGCGGCCGTGGTCCGGTGCTCGTGGCACACGCATTGCCCTGGTCATTGGCGGCCTCGGGCTCAGCCAGACAGGAAGCCAGCGCGCCATTCAAAACCTGCCTCCTTCCGTGACACTGGCCTTTGCAGCGAGCGGCAACAGCCTGCAGCGCTGGATGCAGGAGGCGCGGCGCAACGGCCACGAGATCCTGATGCAGATCCCCATGGAGCCGTTCGATTATCCGACCAATGATCCGGGGCCGCTCACCCTGACGCTGGAGGGCGGCAAGGCGGCTAACCTGAAGAAGCTGCATGAGGCGATGGCGCGGATCACCAATTACACCGGCATCGTCACCTATCTGGGTGGCCGCTATCTCGCCAATGCCGATGCGCTCGAGCCGGTGATGCGCGATGTCGCCGATCGCGGCCTGCTGTTTCTCGATGACGGGTCATCGGCACAGTCGCTGACCGGCACGATCGGCAAGGCCTTGAATGCCCCGATCGGTTTTGCCGACATGACGATAGACGGCCAGCTCGAGCGTACGGCCATTCTGAAAAAGCTGGACGACCTGGAGCGAATCGCCCAACGAAAGGGCAGCGCGATCGGGATCGGTTCCGCATTCGACGAGACGATCGATGCGGTTGCGGCGTGGGTGGAAGAGGCCGACCGACGCGGGATCGAGCTCGTCGGCGTCTCCGCTCTGGTCTCCCAACCCGCCGAACAATAAGCGCAAGCGTCATGAACAAGACTTCGAAGGGCAAGGCCGCGGATCTGCCATACCGGCCCTGCGTCGGCATCATGGTGCTGAACCACAAGGGGCTTGTCTGGGTCGGGCGGCGTCTCTCGGAAGGAAACAGCGAGTCGGACGGCTCGCCGCAATTGTGGCAGATGCCGCAGGGGGGCATCGACAAGGGAGAGGATCCGCGCGAGGCGGCCTATCGCGAACTGTTCGAGGAAACCGGCATGCGCAGCGTGTCCTTCCTGGCGGAGGCAGAGGATTGGATCAATTACGATCTTCCCGAACATCTGATCGGCATCGGCTTGAAGGGGAAATATCGCGGTCAGACGCAGCGGTGGTTTGCCTTCCGCTTCGAAGGCGACGAGTCGGAGATCAATATCGAAGATCCGCCCGCCGGTCAGCATCAGGAATTCGATGCCTGGGATTGGAAACCCATGGCGGAATTGCCGTCGCTGATCGTTCCGTTCAAACGGCCGGCCTATGAGAAAGTGGTCGCAGCATTTGCACATCTGTCCGGCCAGCCCGGCTGAACGGCATCACCTTGCCGTGCAATCCAGACTGACCGCCCGATTCGGCTCACACAGAAGCGAGGCGCAGTTCTCCTTTCGCATCCGCCATTCCTCGCTATACTCTCCGGGAGGACAAAGGCCGATCGCCGGGCACGTTCGCAAGAACGGTTAGGGAGTCTTTCTTTGACGCATCGGGTCTGCGAAAAACCGGGTTCCGCTTTTCGCCCAAGGCGCTAGGCGTTCCGTTCTCAGCACAAGCGCAGACAGGCGGCGGATTGCTTCTGCGGCCGGAACCGGAGATCGTGTCCAATGCCTTATCAGATACAGTTCGAGACCCCGGGTGCAGCCGATGTGCTCCATCGTGTGGAAACGGCGCTTCCCGAACCGGGGCCGGGTGAAGTGCGGATCCGGCAGACTGCGGTCGGCCTGAATTTTGTCGATGTCTATCACCGCTCCGGCCTCTATCCGCTGCCGCTGCCCGGCGTGCCGGGTGTAGAGGGTGCCGGCATCGTCGAGGCTGTGGGCGAAGGCGTTGATCAACTGACACCCGGACAGGCTGTTGCCTATGCCGGTGCGGTGGGGGCATATCGGGATCAGCGGCTTTTGCCGGCCTGGCGTGCTGTCGCCATTCCTCCAGGCCTCGCACCGGAGGTCGTCGGCAGCAGCCTGTTGCGCGGCATGACGGCGCATATGCTTTTCAGCAAGGTCTATCCGCTCGGCAAAGGCATGACCGTGCTGGTTCATTCCGGGGCCGGCGGCCTCGGCTCCCTGCTCATCCGCTGGGCCAAGGATCTCGGGGCAAAGGTGATCACCACCGTCAGCTCCGCGGAAAAGGCAGTGCTTGCCGAGAGACACGGGGCGGATCATGTGATCGTGGGCCGTGATGTCGATCTCGCCGCGGCGGTCCTGCCGCTGACGGATGGCCAGGGTGTGCATATGGCGGTCGATGGCATTGGCGGCGACACGCTGCAGAAGACAATGGCGAGCGTCCGCCCCTTCGGCATGACGGCGAGCATCGGGCAGATAGCCGGCCCCATCCCTCCGGTGCCGATGAGCGCATTTCGCGTCAATGCCGTGTCCCGTCCGAGCATTGTCGCCTTCAGCGCCAATGCGGACGATTACCGGCCGGCTGTCGAGGCGGCCTTTGATCGCATGCAGCGCGGCCTTTTCTCCAAACCCGATCGGCACTATCGGCTGGACGATGCTGCCGATGCGCATCGCGATCTCGAAGCGGGCAAGATTGTCGGAAGCGCGGTGCTGATTCCCTGAACGCTCTCCAGACGCTCCCAAAGAAAAGCCCCTCGCGCGCCGAACGCTCGAGGGGCTCATGACAGGGCGTTAGGATCCTGGGCCTTATGATACTGGGCCTATGGCCTTACCTGAAGCTTCCGAACCGGGACCCGTCGCGGAAAAGCCCGCCGCAAGGCGGCGATGGCCCGATCACTCGGCGTCGTTTGCCGCGTCGGCATTCAGCAGGCCGTAGCGTTCTTCGCCAAGCTTGCCAAGCAGTTCGAGCTGGGTCTCCAGGAAGTCGATGTGACCTTCCTCGTCGATCAAAAGCTCTTCGAAGAGTTTCATGGTGACGTAGTCGCCAGCCTCATGACAGATGTCGCGCGATGCTTTGTAGGATGTGCGGGCGTCGTATTCGCCGGCGAGATCGGCTTCGAGAACCTCACGAACCGTCTGACCGATGCGCAGCGGCGCCAGGGTCTGCAGGTTGGGGTGGCCTTCCAGGAAGATTATGCGTGCGACAAGCTTGTCGGCATGCTGCATTTCCTCAATGGACTCAGCACGCTCTTTCTTGGCAAGCTTAGTATAGCCCCAGTCTTCCAGAAGACGATAATGAAGCCAATACTGATTTACTGCACCCAGTTCGAGAAAAAGGGCTTCGTTAAGCCGCTCGATGACTCTTGTGTCGCCTTTCAAGGTCCGCTCTCCTGTTGTCAGCGTGAAATTGCCTCAGGCGGGACATATAATCGACGACATCGGCTTCCGTCGAGTGGTGTAATGCATGATATTCTTCCGTCGTGCGGATAATGATATCCACGACGTTGGGAAAGCAGCCACAGCAGCGGCCGCGTTTTTGCATGGCGTGGTAGACCTTTGCAGGAACAATCAGCTGCCAACAGTCTTCGTCCAGAAGGCCGTTGATGACATCCCTGATTTCACGGTCCGTGATGTAATTGCAACTACAGACGAGCATGCTTATTAGCCATCAAACATGATGATAGATATCCTCTTTTTGATAAAGGGGATAAGGGTTGTCAAGTAAAATGATCCGCTGAACCCCCGCCGCCTGCCGCGCTCCCGCATTTGTGAGCGGCGAGACGCCGCACCTCAAAACCGGTGGACGGCGCCGCCAGACCCGCCTGTCGCCATGTCCCGCGGGCAAGGCGCGCGCATGGCAGCGGATGGCGGTCCTGCCGCTCTTCGGTCAGTCTCAACCGTTCATAGCGGCATCGCGGCCGGGTGCGGGCGGCGGCCCTTGCGGGGCGTTGAGCGAGATTTCGCTGTGGCGGGTGCCCGCAGCCCGATTCCACACTCGAAAAAAATTCCGAGAAACCTTATATGGCATGTGAAAAAGGAGCTAACATGGCCCGTGTCGACCAGACCGATGATTGGCGGGATCGCCATGCCCCGTCCATCAGCACGTTCGAATCGCTGGCAATCGAGGCCTATGGGAACCTGCCGGAGGAATTCCGCGCGCTGACCCAGAACCTCACCATCGAGATCGAAGACTTTCCCGATGATGATATTTTCGAGGATATGGCTCTCGAAACGCCGTTCGATCTGCTCGGCCTGTTCGAAGGACGCGGCATTTCCGAACGCTTCACCATGGAAACAGGTGAACTGCCCAACCGCATCCGCCTGTATCGCCGTCCGATCCTCGATTACTGGGCCGAGAACGAGGAGACGCTGGGCGATATCATCACCCATGTGCTCATCCACGAGATCGGCCACCATTTCGGGCTTTCCGACGACGATATGGAGCGGCTCGAGGAAAGTGCGGACGAGGCGGCCGACCGGACGGGTTGACCGCGCGCTCGCTAAAGGTCAGTTGCGTGCAGGGATCCGGCGGATCCTGGCGCCCAGCGCATTGAGCCGCTCGTCAATCCGCTCGTAGCCGCGCTCGATCTGCTGGGCATTGTTGATGATCGAGGTGCCTTCAGCCCCCATTGCGGCAATCAGCATGGCCATGCCGGCGCGGATGTCGGGACTTTCCAGGCGGGCAGCTTTCAAGGAAGTGGGGCCGGAAATCACCGCACGGTGCGGATCGCACAAGACGATGCGGGCCCCCATGGCAATCAGCTTGTCGACGAAGAACATCCGCGACTCGAACATTTTTTCGAACATCAACACCATGCCTTCGCATTGCGTGGCGGTGACAATGGCAATCGACATGGTATCGGCCGGGAAGGCCGGCCAGGGTTGATCCTCGATCTTGGGCACGTGGCCGCCGAAATCGGGCTCGATCACTTTGGACTGGCCCGAGGGGATGATCAGGTCGTCGCCCTCCACGTGGCAGCATATGCCCAGGCGCTCGAAACCCATCAGCGTCGAGCGCAGATGCTCGACACCGGCATTGGTGATGCGCAGATCCGAATCGGTCACGGCCGCCAGGCCGATCAGAGATCCCACTTCGATATGGTCGGGGCCGATGCGATGGGTCGCGCCGCGAAGCGGTCTTCCGCCTTCGATCGTCATGCAATTGGTGCCGATCCCCTCGATCTTGGCGCCCATGGCATTGAGGAAATGCGCCAGATCCTGAACATGGGGCTCGGAGGCGCAATTGCGCAGGATCGTCGTCCCACTTGCGGCCACCGCCGCACAAAGCGCATTTTCCGTGGCCGTCACGGAGGGTTCGTCAAGGAAGACATCGGCGCCGGTCAATCGATCCGCCCGGAAGATATAATCGCCATCCAGCGAGATTTCCGCACCCAATTGGCGCAGGGCCAGGAAGTGACTGTCAAGGCGCCGCCGGCCAATCACATCGCCGCCCGGCGGCGGCAGGGTGATGGCGCCACAGCGGGCGAGAACCGGACCGGCGAGCAGGATGGACGCCCGGATGCGCGAGCAAAGGTCAGGGTCCAGCGTGGCCGGGTGAATCTCGCGGGCATGGATGCGCAGCGTGTTGTTTCCGGTCCACTCGGCCTCAGCGCCGAGCGATGCCAGGAGCCGGACCAGCGCTTCGACGTCGCGAATGCGCGGCACGTTGGAGAGTTCGACGGGCTGGTCGGTCAAAAGCGCGGCGGCAATGATGGGAAGAGCCGCATTTTTGTTGCCGGACGGTTCGATGGCGCCGGACAGGCGATGGCCCCCCTCGACAATATATTCGATGCGCTCTGCGACTCTGGGTTCAGCCATTGGGTCTGCCTTCCGGATGGTCGCGCCGGGGGAGATGGTGCCGGCGCAGGGTCAGGGATAGTCGGGATCTGATGATCCGTTGAACGCCCCTGCTTTGACAGGTGAAGGGGCCTTTTCATGGCGAATAGGTCTCGGCGTCTGCGTCAGCCTCTGCCGCGGCATTGGCGGCGAAGGCCCGGCTTGAGCAGGAGTCTGCCCCCGGCGAGGAACCGCTTCGGCTGTGCCACGCGATTTGCAGGGTCAGGGATCTCCAGGCTTGCCCTATTGTTCGCCCAGCTTCATGCTCGGATCATAGTCCTTCCCATGCACGGTCTTCACGACGGCCTGGCCGCAATACAGCCGGTTCTCCGCAACATTGAAGGTGTGGCTGGGAGACCCATGCAATTCCCACCCCTTGTTCAGCGCATCGGTCACCCGGTGGCAGAAGCTGGAATCGTCGGGCCCGGTCAGGAAGCGATAGAGTTTCATGTGTCTGTCTTTCTGTCTTTCAGAGATTTTGCCAAAGAGAGAAGCCGCTCGGCCTCTTCCAGGTGCAGGCGCTCGACCATCCGGCCATTCAGGTTGATGACATTCTGACCGGCGGATTCCGGCCTTGCAAAGGCGGATACGATCGCCGCCGCATCCGCCAGCGCCTCTGGCAGAGGTCCGAAGGCCTGATTGGCCGGATCGATCTGTGCAGGATGGATGAGCATCTTCCCGTCAAACCCCATTTCGCGGCCTTGACGGCATTCCTCGGCAAAGCCGTCTTTGTCGCGGAAATCGTTGAAGACACTGTCGATCACGTCGAGACCGTTTGCCCGAGCCGCCAGGATAACCTGCATCAGATAAGGGACCAGATAGACGCGGCCGGGTCGCGGCATCACCCGCGTCTCCTTGCGAAGGTCATTCAGGCCGATCACAAATACGTCAAGTCTGTCCGCCGCCGGTCGGCTCTCGGCGATCGCCGCCACGTTCAAGACGCCGCGCGCCGTCTCCATCATCGCCCAGAGCCTCGGTCCCGTGGCTGCGGTGCCGGCGTCGAGCGCCTGCTGCACCCGGACTAGGTCATCCGGACGCTCCACCTTCGGCACCAGCACCGCATCAGGCGACAGTTTCTCGACCAGCGCGAGATCGTCTGTCAGGAAGGGACTGTCCAAGCCATTGATGCGGATGATGGTTTCCTTGTTGGTCAGCCTTGCCTCGGCAAACAGCCGCTCAAGGTTCAGGCGCGCCTCCGGCTTCTGATCGACAGCAACGGAATCCTCCAGATCGAAGATCACGCCGTCGCAATCGAGCAGGCGGCACTTTTCGAGCGCCCGCAGATTGATTGCGGGGACAGTCAGGAGAGAGCGCCGGGGGCGCAGCGAAGAGGCGGGCGAGATGACCATCACGACCTTCTGACAAGCTTTGTGATGAGGCGCAATGGCGCAGAAAGCCAAAGGGCCTTGCAAGAGGCAAGGGAAAGGACCACATTTCCCACAGGAGAAAGGTCCATGCCCATGCAAAACATACGTGCGTATTTCCTTGGCCTCGCCGGCATCGCCGCTCTTGGCGTGCTCGTCGTGCTCACGGCCTCCATCACCATCGCCTTTGCGGGCCTGCTGACGGTGATCACCGCCGTCAAGGCTCTGTCGGCCCGGCCGAAGCCGGTTCCGGTCCGCGTCAAGGCCAAGGATGGCAGCCGCGACAAGTCCGACATGCGCGTCTGGAATGACGGTCGCGGGACGATCATCGACCTTTGATCGAGGGTCCAAGGATGAGTGCGGTACGCCTGCAAAGCGGTCGGCGTACCGTTTGACCTCAATATGGTCTTCAAATCCCCGGTGATTTGGTCTATTGCAGCTTCCGCAATATAAAGTCTCGCGGAGGCAGATCATGGACAAATTCGTAAAGCTTACCGGCGTCGCAGCGCCGCTTCCGGTCGTCAACATCGACACGGACATGATCATCCCGAAAGATTATCTGAAGACGATCAAGCGCACCGGTCTGGGCAAAGGCCTGTTTGCCGAAGCGCGTTACCTGGAAGACGGGTCGCCCAATCCCGATTTCGTTCTCAACAAGCCGCAATATCAGAGCGCCAAGATCCTGGTCGCCGGCGATAATTTCGGCTGTGGCTCGTCGCGCGAACATGCGCCCTGGGCACTGCTCGATTTCGGTATTCGCTGCGTCATCTCCACCTCGTTCGCCGATATCTTCTACAATAACTGTTTCAAGAACGGCATCCTGCCCATCGTCGTCTCCCAGGACGATCTGGACAAGCTGATGGACGACGCATCGCGCGGCGCAAATGCCGTGCTGACCGTCGATCTGGAAGCGCAGGAAATTTCAGGCCCCGATGGCGGAAAGGTGCATTTCGACATCGATCCGGCACGCAAGCACATCATGCTGGAAGGGCTGGACGATATTGCCACGACGCTGAAGAGCGATTCGGCCATTGCCTCCTTCGAAACGAAGCTGCAGTCGCAACGCCCCTGGCTCTGACGGACAAGCGTCGGCCGTTTCGGCCGGCGCCTGCGCAACAGGCTCTGATCTTGCGTCCCATGGCAGGCTCGCGCGAGGTCGGACCCGGTCGCACCAGGCGCTCCTCTCCGGCGCCCCCTGGTGGAGTGAATTCGACATGCGGCTCGCCCTGCTGCGAGCTCGAGGTTCAAGGAACGAATTCGCAGAGTCCGCCAGACCGCAATTTCCGCCTGCCCCATTGGATCGAACTCCGCTCGCAAGGACACCCTATCATGCCGCAGTCTCTCTTCCTTCTCCCCGGTGACGGCATTGGTCCCGAAGCCATGGCCGAGGTCCGCAAGATCGTCGCCTATATGAACGATGCGCTGGCGGCGGGCTTCACGCTGGACGAGGGACTGGTCGGGGGCGCGGCCTATGATGCGCACGGCGTTGCGATCTCGGAAGGCGACATGCAGAAAGCCATGGCGGCCGACGCCGTGCTGTTCGGTGCCGTCGGCGGCCCGAAATGGGACGAGGTTCCCTATGAGGTGCGGCCGGAAGCCGGTCTGCTGCGGTTGCGCAAGGATCTCGAACTGTTTGCCAATCTGCGTCCTGCCATCTGCTATCCGGCGCTCGCCAATGCCTCGTCGCTGAAGCCCGACCTCGTTGAGGGCCTCGATATTCTCATCGTCCGCGAGCTGACGGGCGGTGTCTATTTCGGCGAGCCGAAGACGATCACCGATCTTGGAAACGGGCAGAAGCGCGCCATCGACACCCAGGTCTACGACACCTACGAGATCGAGCGGATCGCCTCCGTTGCCTTCGAGCTGGCCCGCACCCGCAAGAATACGGTGTGCTCCATGGAGAAGCGCAATGTCATGAAGTCGGGCGTGCTCTGGAACCAGGTCGTGACCGAAACTCACAAAGCCAAGTTTTCCGACGTGAAACTCGAGCATATGCTGGCCGATGCCGGCGGCATGCAGCTGGTGCGGGCGCCCAAGCAGTTCGATGTGATCGTGACCGACAATCTGTTCGGCGACATGCTGTCGGATGTGGCTGCAATGCTGACAGGTTCGCTCGGCATGCTGCCCTCTGCATCGCTCGGTGCGCCGGATGCGAAGACCGGCAAGCGCAAGGCGCTCTACGAGCCGGTGCATGGCTCGGCGCCGGATATTGCCGGCCGGGGCATTGCCAATCCGATCGCCATGATCGCCTCCTTTGCCATGTGCCTGCGCTATTCCTTCAACATGGTGGCAGAGGCCGACCGGCTGGAGAAGGCGACCGCCAACGTTCTCGACAAGGGCATCCGCACCGGCGACATCATGGGCGAGGGCTGCACACAGGTCGGCACGGCCGAGATGGGCGATGCCATCCTGGCGGAATTCCAGGCACTGTCTGCCAAGGCCTGAACCGGGAAAACCGAAAGGGGCAGGACGACGGGACGTCGTGCCTCTTTCCTTCCCGTCTTTGCCGAAACACGCCTGTCACATCCCCGTGCCATGTTTCGCCGACACCACGAGACGGGGTTGGTTCATCATGTGGGACATGCTGAAGGGGCGTTACCGGCGCCATTGCAGGCGGAATGGCGTTCGGGCCTATCTCACCATTCCCTTTGTCGGCTGCAATCTCGTCGTCTTGTCCCTGCTGATCTTCGATCAGCCGGTCTCCGCCTCCGTGCTGCAGTCCCAGTCCGTGCTGAGGGTGATGGGCGCCTATGTCACCGAACTCGGCAAATCCGGCTGGATCCTCTTTGCCTGTGCCATTCTTCTATTCGAAGCCCTGTCGCTCTCACGGCTCGCCCATTCGGCTACGGCGCGGTTTCACGCGCTCTTCATCGGGCAGGTCGCCGCCTATCTCCTCGCGACCGTTTCCATCTCCGGGCTCCTGGTCAACCTCGCAAAGCGGCTGATCGGCCGGGCAAGGCCGCTCTACCAGACCGATGCCGGCAGCTTTTCCCTGTCGCCGCTGCATGGCGGCTTCCAGTTCGAGAGCTTTCCCTCCGGCCATGCCACGACGGTCGGCGCGATCCTGATGGGCTTTTCGCTTCTTGCTCCGCGTCACCGGCCGGTCTTTCTGGTGGCGGCCATCTGGCTCGGCATGACGCGCGTGCTGGTGGGCGCCCATTTCCCAAGCGATGTTTTGGCGGGGCTGACCTTCGGCGCCTGGTCGTCGGTGATCATCGCCGCAATCTTCGCCCGCTATGGCTTCCTCTTCGAGGAACGGGACACGGGATTGCCGCTGCTGAAGCGCAGCCTGCCGCTGAAAAATGCCGTGGCGTCACAGGGTCTCTCCCAGGCCGGCCGCGGCTGATCTGCCGGATCGGGAAGCCGTGGCCTGATGCCGGATCAGCGCGGCGAGCGCGGGCCGCGCGACGCCTTGCGAAAATGGATCGCAACCTGGGTGGCGGTATGAGCCTCTCCGTCCCTCGATCGGTAGCCCTTGTGGATCGGTCGACCTGGAACGAACGCCTGTCGCGCCGGCTACTCGCCCATCGCTCCGGAAAGCGAACTCATGCCGATGAAGTCGAAGAGGATGGCCCTTGCGGCCTTTTCGTCGCGCCTGGACAGCGCATCCTTCAGCGCCTCACACGCGTCATTGATATTGTGATGGGCAATGGCCGTCGAATCGGCACGCAGGATCTTCGGATGCTGTGTCTTGAGCGCATTGGCCATGTCGTAAAACAGCTCTTCGAAGAGCTTTTCGCCTGGCCGGCTGCCGGTCACGCGGATCTCGATGCCGCCATGCGGCTCGTCCTGCCCGCGCACGGTAAAGCCCGCCAGCCGGATCATGTTCTCCGCCAGGTCGCCGATCCGAACCGGCTCGCCCATTTCCAGCAGGAAGATATCGCCGCCCTTCGACAGTGCGCTCGATTGAACGATCAGTTCCGCCGCTTCCTGGATCGACATGAAATAGCGCCGCATGTCCGGATCCGTCACCGTCACCGGGCCGCCCTGGGCGATCTGCTGCTTGAACAGCGGCACGACCGAACCGTTCGATCCCAGAACATTGCCGAAGCGGACGGCACAGAAATGCTGCTCGCGGCCCTGTTTCTGTGCCTCGAGCGCTCTTTGCCGAACGATCAGCTCAGCCCATCGCTTCGTCGCGCCCATCACATTGGTGGGACGCACGGCCTTGTCGGAAGATATCAGCACGAAATCCGTGACATTTTCCTCAAACGCCACTTTTGCGACGGTCCGCGTGCCGAACACATTGTTTTCGATGCCTTCCAGCGCATTGGCCTCCACCAGCGGGACATGCTTGTGCGCCGCGGCGTGGTAGAGCACCTCGATCCCATGCTGCTGGATGGCCTCACGCACGCGCGGCTCGTTGGTGATCGAGCCGAGCACCGGCACGATCTCGCATTGCCGCAGGCCCTGCAATTCGGAATCGATCTTGTAGAGCGCGAATTCATTGGCTTCGAACAGGACAAGCCGCTTCGGCTTCCACTGAACGATCAGCCGGCAGAGTTCGGAGCCGATAGAGCCGCCGGCACCGGTGACCATGATCGTGCGGCCTTCCAGAATGCCGCCCAGAAGCTTCGGATCCGGCGGCACGAAGGAACGGCCCAGCAATTCGTCGATCTCGATTTCGCGGATCTGGTTTGCCAGATAACGGCCATCCACCAGATCGGCAATATCGGGAACCGTGCGGATCTTGACGCCCAGGCCGCCTATGCTGGTGATGACGCTCCGGCGGCGGTCGGCCGAGATCGAGGACAGCGACAGGATGATTTCCTGCGCCCCATATTGTTCGATCAGGCGCGGAAGATTGGCGGGATTATAGACCCGGTAGCCGCCCACATCGCGGCCGTGATTGCTCGGATCCTCGTCGAGCAGGCCGACGACGAAGCGGTTGCCGGTGCCGCGCAACGCAGTGGCGAGCTGTACGGAGGAGGCGCTGGTTCCATAGATGAAGACCGGTTGCTCATCCCGGCGCATTCCGGTGCCATGGCTGAGGATGACCTTGGCGGCAAAGCGGGAGCCACCGACGAGCGCCGTTCCGATGGCGAAATAGAAGAAGGGCACGGAACGGGGCACGATGCCGCGTCCCGTCATCTCCATGAGGAAGACCAGGATGATCCAGATCATCGTCGCAATGCCCATGGCCCGCAGGATGGTCCAGATTGCAGTATCGGGCAGATAGCGGATGACTGCGCGGTACAGCCCCATGCGGATGAAGATCGGGATGGCGACGATCGGCGCCATGACGGCAAGGAAGATCCGCTCTTCGGTAATGACCGGCATCCAGACGGCGTAGCGCAGCGCGTAGCTCGCCCAAAGGGCGACGATCAGCGCGAGCGTATCGAAGCCCATCAGGATCACCCGCTTCCAGAAACGGGGCATTCGCTCTAGGGTATACCGCAGGAAGTTGATCATCCATATTCCGGGCAATGAACCGTCGATTGGCTCTGGGCGGGTCTCAGCGACGCCGTGCGGGCGACGATCCCCGTTCGGTGTCCTCATCTATGGTCTGCTGCAATCCCTGCCGGACCGATAGGGTCGGCGTCCAGCCCAGGATCTCCGTCGTCTTGGCTATATCGACCTCCAGATTTCGAAGCAAGCGGTCGGTAACCGAAGTCTTGGCCAACAGGGCCGCAAGCCCTTGCAGCATGGAGACGGGCAGGGGGAGGTTCCAACCGCGCCGGCCCTGGAGCTTTGCCAGCTGCGTGAAGAGGTCGCGTGTCGTCAGGTCTTCGCCATCGCTGACGAGGAAGACCTCGTTTCGGAGCCCGGGATGCGTGGCGGCCGTCACTACGAGATCGGCGAGATTGCCGACATGGACGAGGGAGCGCCGATTGCTGCAGGCGCCGAAGATGGACGGCAAGCCGCTTCCTGCCCACCGCATCAACAGACGGAAATTGGCCCTGACGCCCGGCCCGTAGACGAGAGGCGGCCGGATTATGACGATTTCGAGCCCGCTCCTGGCGCCAAGCTCCAGCAGCGCCGCCTCGGCCTCGGCCTTGGAGCGCGCATAGGCATCCTCTGGTGCCGGACGGTCATCGGCGCGAAACGGCCGCCCCTCATCGGTGGCTTCGCCATTCACCTTGATGGAACTGATGAAGACGAAGCGGCGCAGGCCGGCCTCGTGCGCCTGGCGGGCGAGGTTGAGCGTCGCGTCCACATTCACGCGGCGGAAGGCGCCGTCGGGATCGGCCTCATGCTCCTGCATCACATGGACACGGGCGGCGAGATGGATGACGCAGGTCACGCCGGAAAGCACGGCCGACCAATCGGTCTGGGCCGTCATCTCGCCCATCGCAATACAGTCCGGATGCGGCCTGCGGCTGACGGGTCGAAAAGCAATTCCCCTCTGCTGCAATGTCCTGCAGACTTCCCGGCCGACAAAACCTGTCGCGCCCGTCACCAGTATCACGTGCCCTCTCCTTCGTTCCGCTTCGTCCTTGCAAGGTGGCGATAGGCTTGCAGCGAGGCTGCCTGCTTGTCGGCAAGGCCGGCGCCCGCGCCAAGGGCAAGGCCGGCGAGAGCGATATAGACGAGGAAGACGATCAGCCAGTCGCGACCGTCGCCAGGCAGAAAAACCGCGACCGGAAGAAGGACGAGCGCGTTGATGGCGAGGGCGGCGCAAGTGACGGGCCTTGCCCCGCCCAGCCGGCGCGACAGGCGCTGATAGGCGTGCGACCGGTGCGCCTCCGACGCTTTTTCACCCTTCAGGATGCGCACGAACAGTGTGACGGATGCGTCGGTGGCAAACAGAGCCGCCAGCAGCAGCCATTGCGGCAGGCTCAGCCAGCCAAGAACGAGCGTCGAAAGCGCGACGACAAGAATGAAGAAGCCGAGAAAGGTGCTGCCGGCATCGCCCATGAAGATGCGCGCCGGCGGCCAGTTGAACAGGAGGAAGCCGAAGGTGGCCGCCGCGAGCGCCGCCATCATGCCCCATATCCAGGTGCCGGTCGCATCCGGAGCGGTCAGGGCGGCGATCAGCATCGCGGACAGCATCATCATCATCGCCTGCTGGCCTGCCAGCCCGTCGATGCCGTCCATGAAGTTGAAGAGGTTGATCCACCAGAGGCCCGCCAGAAGCAGGAACAGAAAGGAGAGGGCGGTCAGGATGACGGAGGCCGGCGAGGCAAGGATCAGGGTGGCATGGCTGGTCCAGATGCACAGGCCGGTCACCAGCGCCTGCACGGGCAGGCGCGTCCTCGCGCTCAAGGGACGCCAATCGTCGATCAGGCCGACCAGCGCGATGATGAAGCCGAGCATCAGCAGGATGAGCGAGGTCTGGTCCAGGCCGGGCAGCAACAGGCCTGCAAGAAGCGAACCGATCACAATGCCGCATCCGCCGCCCGTCGGCGTCGGAATCTTGTGCGACGAGCGGGCCACCGGGGCCTGCACAAGGCCGAGGTGATGCGCCTTGTAGATGATGAGACGGACAAGCCCGGCGCTGACGATGGCAGCGCAAAGCAGAATGAGCAATTGGCCAGGCATTGATGCGCCCCGATCACTGTGGCTTTGTATCGCTGGTAGAGCGTGGCTCTTGCCTTGTCCAGCAAAAGGCGTTGCAGGCCGCGCTCTTGACTCGGGCGTGAAATCTTCTAAGGAGTTGGCGGGAAAGGACGCAAGAATGGTTCGCCGCGTGTTCGACATCGCTGCTTCATTGTGCCCGGCATATGCTGCCGGTGCGTTTGCGCCTGTCTATATGTCTTCCAAAACCAAGGCCAAAACGACGACGAAAACCGTCTGACGTCTCTGGCCTACCGCTCTCTCCCCGGTTCGGCCGGGGACAAGGAACAGCACGTGCGTCATGCCGTGGTTCCCCTCCGCCACCCGAGGAGAGAAGAGAAAGAGAGCAGGATTATGGGTTTCAAGATTGCAGTCGTGGGCGCAACCGGGAATGTCGGCCGTGAGATGCTGAACATTCTGTCGGAGCGCGGCTTCCCCGCAGATGAGGTGGTAGCGCTCGCCTCCGCACGCAGCCAGGGCACGGAAGTCTCCTTCGGCGACAAGGTGCTGAAGGTCTCCAACCTGGAGAATTACGATTTCTCCGACACCGATATCTGCCTGATGTCCGCCGGCGGCACGATCTCGCAAAAGTGGTCGCCCAAGATCGGCGCGCAGGGCTGCGTCGTCATCGACAATTCCTCCGCCTGGCGCTACGATTCCGAAGTTCCGCTCATCGTTCCGGAAGTCAACCCGGATGCCATTGCCGGTTTCCCGAAGAAGAACATTATCGCCAATCCGAATTGCTCGACGGCGCAGCTGGTCGTGGCGCTGAAGCCGCTGCATGATTTTGCCAAGATCAAGCGCGTCGTCGTCTCCACCTACCAGTCGGTGTCCGGTGCCGGCAAGGAAGGCATGGATGAGCTCTTCACCCAGACCCGCGCCGTCTTCGTGGCGGATCCGGTGGAAGCCAAGAAGTTCAGCAAGCGCATCGCCTTCAACGTGATTCCGCATATCGATGTCTTCATGGAAGACGGCTATACGAAGGAAGAGTGGAAGGTCCTGGCCGAGACCAAGAAGATGCTGGATCCCAAGATCAAGGTCACCTGCACGGCTGTTCGCGTGCCGGTCTTCATCGGCCATTCGGAATCCGTCAACATCGAATTCGAAAACGAGATCACGGCCGATCAGGCGCGCGACATCCTGCGCGAGGCGCCCGGCTGCCTCGTCGTCGACAAGCGGGAGAATGGCGGTTACGTCACTCCCATCGAATGCGCCGGCGAAGACGCAACCTACATTTCGCGCATTCGCGAAGACGCGACCGTCGAAAACGGCCTTGCCATGTGGGTGGTCTCCGACAACCTGCGCAAGGGTGCTGCGCTCAATGCCGTGCAGATCGCCGAGCTTCTGGTCAATCGTGGCCTGATCAAGCCCCGCAAGCAGGCAGCCTGATACGGCTCATTAAGTATATTTAGATACAAGCCTTGCTCGGAAGAGCAGGGCTCCTTCGCGCATCACGATCTTTTCATAAACGGAACGGTTGTCGGTAAGGAAGGCGCCCGGCATAACCGCATAGGCACGGCGGTCGTCATCGGTGGCGGCGGCAAAACAACTTGCATGGGGTCTCATGACGATGTTCAAGACGTTGATGGGTGGCGCAGTCGCAGTGACGATCGCCATCTTCTCGCCGGCAGCCCAGGCCGCTCAGTGCGGCAATGATGCTTCCGGCTTCACAGCCTGGGTGGACAATTTCAAGCGGCAGGCGCCGGCCAACGGCATTCCGGCCGCCGTGGTCACGCGGGCGCTTGCGGATGTCCAATACAATCGTCCCACCATACGGGCCGATCGCGGGCAGAAAAGCTTCAAACTGTCATTCGATCAGTTCATGAAGAAGCGCGGCGGCCAGGCGATCATCTCGCGCGGCAAGAGCATGAAGGCGTCCAATGCGGCGCTGTTTTCCGCCATCGAGCGCCGCTATGGCGTGCCTGCTGGCCCGCTTCTGGCGATCTGGGGCATGGAAACCGGCTTTGGCGGCTTCCTCGGCGACCAGCACACGCTTTCCGCCGTGACCACGCTGGCTTATGATTGCCGCCGCTCGGCCTATTTCACCGAACAGCTTTACGCGGCGCTGCAGCTCGTGGCCCGCGGCGATCTCAGCCCTTCGGCTCGGGGTGCGGCGCATGGTGAAATCGGCCAGACGCAATTCTTGCCGCTCAACGTTCTGCGCTATGGTGCAGACGGCGATGGCGACGGCCATATCGACATGGTCCGGTCGCGAGCCGATGCCTTGGCCTCGACCGCCAATTTCCTCGTCGGTCACGGCTGGCGTGCCGGCGCCGGCTACCAGCCGGGACAGCCGAATTTCGTGGCGATCCAGGGATGGAATGCGGCATCCGTCTATCAGCAGGCCATTGCCCATATCGGCGCGCAGATCGACGGCCGCTAAGCAGACCTGCATTGGCCTGCCGACGCTTCGTCCGCTTAGGTTTGTTTTGACGCAGGTTCTGGTCGGAAAACGCTTTTCCGGCCGGCCACCGGGACAGGCTGCAGGCATAGCGTGATGACAGGCCCGGCTTCCACGAAGGCCGGGCTGCTGCCAGGGACCGGTCCGTCTAGACGCGGAGCCTTTTAGTCAGACAGCGGTGAGTCAGGCCGTGGTCAGGCAGACAGCGGCGAGTCAGGAAGCAGGCCGGATGAAATCGCCCGTCTTCGTGTCCATGATCCACAATTCACCGGTGGAAATGTCGAACCAGGCACCGTGAAGGCGCAGGCGTCCCTTTTCCTCCAGAATGCGAACACAGGGGAAGGTTCGCAGATTGGCCAGCGAGTTGCGGATCGAAACGCGCTCCAGGGCCGTCTGCCGTTCTGCCTGGGTCAGGATATCGACCTTGGGGATCTGCTCCGCCGTCGAGCGCAGCATGCCCATCCACTTGCCGATGAAATCGCCGGGCGAGAGAGGCTCGTCCATCGGATCGAGCGCGGCCTGAATGCCGCCGCAGCGGCCATGCCCCATCACGACGATGTCGCGGATCTTGAGAACCTGCACGGCATATTCGAGCGCCGCCGAGGTGGCGTGGAACTGGCCATCCGGCTCGTAGGGCGGAACGAGATTGGCGACGTTGCGGATGACGAAGAGTTCGCCCGGACCTGAATCGAAAATAATCTCCGGCGCCGCGCGGGAATCGCAACAGGCGATCACCAGCGTGTGCGGCTTCTGGCCGTTCTCCGCCAAGGCGCGGTAGCGTTCACGCTCCCCGCTATAGCGTCCGCTCATGAAGTTGTCGTAGCCGGTGAGGAGGGTGGAGGGGAACTCTGTCATGATATTTGCATAATCTTCTATGGGAGGAATATCAATCGGCCAGGCTCATCAGCCCGGCCCGGCCAAGCCAGGCAAAGGCAAGCCTAAGAAGGGCAAGACGGGGCCGGTTTATCAGCGCCGCCGGCTGCGGGCAGGATGCATCAGGTGGCGGAGCTGGACCATCGCCATCGGGGTCGAAAGGCTCGCCGCATCGGTCTCCAGCGTCAGTTCGTCGCCACCCCGCTTTGCCGTGCGCGCCAAGACTTCATAGACACTGGCCGTTGCCATCTGCAGCGCGCGTTCTTCGTCCATGCCGGAAAGCAGGCGGGCCAGGAAGACGGCGGAGAGAAGATCGCCAAGCCCGTTGGGCGGATTGTCGATCAGCCGGTGTTCGGCCAATAGCGCGTGATTGCCGCTGAGATAGAGATTGCCGGTGCCGCCCGCCATCATCGCAAGCGCCGATGTCACCAGCATGCGCGGCGGTCCGAGCGCGATGGCGGCATCCATGATGGCGGCATTGCTGTTGAGGTCCGCACCGGCCAGCCAGGCCAGTTCAAAGCGGTTCGGCGTTGCGAGCGTGGCAAGCGGTATGAGCACGTCGCGTATGGCCTCGGCCGTATCCTGCGGCACGTAAAGCCCGCCGCTGTCGCCCATCACCGGATCGCAAACATACAGGAGAGCCGGATTCCTTTCCTTCATGGCCGCAATCAGCCGCGCCACTTGCCGTGGCTGGAGGGCATTGCCGAAATAGCCGGTCAGCACGGCCTTCACCTCAGGCAGCCAGGGCGCCCGGATGAGGTCGTCGATCACCCGGTCGAATTCGTCCGCCGGCATGACGACCCGGGTGGAAGGGCCGTGACCGGGATGCCAGGGAAGGATGACGGTCGGCAGCGCCCAGACAGGAAGGCCGAGCGTTTCCAGCGCGAAGACCGCGGCGCGATTGCCGACCGTGCCGCGCACGACATGGCTCGAAATAACGAGGACTGCACTGTTATCGGACATGAGAAGAACCTTATCTGGACCTCTGGCGGCAAAAAGGAGCCTGGCGACACAATGCCGCGATCATCGGCGATCAAATGTCAAAAACGAACCTCTGGAGCAAGTTTTCGCAAGCGGGCGACAACAAATCTCATAAAACCGTGCGAGAACTTCATTCAAGGGCTGCATTAATGCCTCAGACAGCGATTGAATAGCGCAGAACGAATCAAAGGGAGAGAAGCATGGCTGCCAAGCGCAATCCGAAACAGCAGAAGCAGATCGAGCTGGCGCGCGCGGCCTGGAGCGAAAGCGGCGGGCTCGTCCTCGATCCAGACATTCTGTTCGGCCGGGCCAGCAGCGATGACGTCGCCGCCTATACGCCGGAAATGCTGGCCGCCTCGGCCGACTATGCCGGGCGCGAACTTCTGGCCTGGACGGGAGAGACGGCGCGCATCACGGTTGCCTCCGTCGACGGCGTCGCGCCCAATGGCACGCCCGTCTGCATTCTCACCGTAATCGACCGGGACATGCCTTTCCTGTTCGATTCGGTGATGGGCGAAATCACCAGCAGCTATCGCGACATTTCTCTCGCGGTCCACCCTATCCTCGATGTCCAGCCGGGAAAGGCACCCAGGCTCTATTCCTATGAGCGCAGCCAGGCCGCCGGCGAGCATGTCAGCCTCATCCAGGTGCATCTGGCAGTCCTGACCGAGGACCAGGCGCACGATCTGATCGCGCGGCTGCGCTCGGTGCTCGACAAGGTGCATGCGGCGATCTCCGACTGGAAGCCGATGCTCTCGCTTCTGAAAGGCGCCAGCCGCGAGATGAAGGAGGCGCCGCTCTCCGGCCAGAAGGCAGAGCGGGATGAGGCGCTCGATTTCCTGAAATGGCTGCGGGACGGAAACTTCATCTTTCTCGGCATGCGGGAATATATCTATTCCGGCGACGGGGCCGGGGCGACGCTCGAGCGCGGCAAAGGCAGCGGTCTCGGCATTCTCTCCGATCCCGATGTTCTGGTGCTGCGCCAGGGGAAGGATCAGGTCACGACCACGCCGGAAATCCTGCAATTCCTCCAGGGCCAGGATTTCCTGATCGTCACCAAGGCCAATGTCAAATCGGTCGTCCATCGGCGCGCCTATATGGATTATGTCGGGGTCAAGCGCTTCGACGCGAACGGACGGGTCACCGGCGAATTGCGCATTGTCGGCCTCTTCACCGCCACCGCCTATACCCATTCGGTGACCGAGATTCCGCTGCTGCGGGCAAAGGCCGCGCATATCGAAACCCATTTCGGCTTCGATCCGCAGAGCCATTCCGGCCGCATGCTGCGCAATACGCTGGAATCCTATCCGCGCGACGATCTGTTCCAGATCGACCTGGAGCTTCTGGCGCGCTATTGCGAGCAGATCATGGAACTGGCGGAGCGGCCGCGGGTGCGTGCCCTGGCGCGTATCGATCACTTCGACCGCTTCGTGTCGATCATCGTCTATGTGCCGCGAGAAAACTACAATTCGATTGTCCGCGAGAAGATCGGCGCCTATCTCGCCACCACCTATCAGGGCCATGTGTCCGCCTATTATCCGGCCTTTCCGGAAGGCGGCACCGCCCGCGTGCATTTCATCATTGGCCGTCGCGACGGCAAGACGCCCTCCATCCCGCAGGCGGAGCTGGAAGATGCCATTCGCGAGATCGCCACGCCCTGGGACGAGCGCTTCGTCGCTCTGGCCGGTGCCGGTGTGCCCGCGCTCGAGACGAGCTTCGCCTTCCAGGAGGCCTTCTCGCCGGAGGAGACCGTTTCCGACCTGCCGGATATTCTGGCCCTGGCCGCTGGCGAACCGATCCGCATTTCTCTGTATGAGCGCCGGGTCGAGGAGCGGCCGATCCTGGCCTTGAAGATCTTCCATGCCGGCGAGCACCTGGCGCTGTCCCGGCGCGTTCCTCTCCTGGAAAATCTCGGTTTCCAGGTGGTCAGCGAGCGCACCTTCGATCTTGATCTCGTCGCAACCGGCAGGCGCATCGTCCTGCACGATATGGAATTGCAGCTGCCGGAGGAGGACAGGATCGATCTGAAACGCGAGGCGTCACGGATCGAGCAGGCTTTCCTGATGGCCTTCAACGGAACCATCGACAATGACAGCTTCAACCGGCTCGTCCTGCTGACCGGTCTCTCGGCCCGGGAAGTCACTGTCCTGCGGGCCTATGCGCGCTATCTGCGGCAGACCGGCATTGTCTATTCCCAGGCTCATATTGCCGATACGCTGGCGCGTTATCCGGATATCAGCCGGCTCATCTTTGCCCTGTTCCGCGACGGCTTCGACCCCGGCATGACCGACAGCCAGCGCGAGGGCGTGCTGAGCGGCCATCATGCAGCCATCGAAGAGGCGCTGACGGCGGTGCCGAACCTCGATGACGACCGCACCTTCCGCCGCTTCGTCAATGCGATCGATTCCACCCTGCGCACCAATTACTTCCAGACGGATGCCGATGGCGGACCAAAGGCGGTTCTGGCCTTCAAGTTCGATCCGAAACTCCTGGAGGGCCTGCCGCAGCCGCGGCCCTTCCGCGAAATCTTCGTCTATGGCACCGAGGTGGAGGGGGTGCATCTGCGCTTCGGCAAGGTTGCCCGTGGCGGCCTGCGCTGGTCGGATCGCGGCGAGGATTACCGCACCGAGGTTCTCGGCCTCGTCAAGGCACAGCAGGTCAAGAACGCCGTCATCGTGCCGGTGGGCGCCAAAGGCGGCTTCTTCCCCAAACGCCTGCCGTCGCCGGCGCAGCGCGATGCCTTCTTCAATGCCGGCAAGGAAGCCTACAAGACCTTCATCCGTACGCTCCTGTCGATCACCGACAATATCGTCGGCGCAGATGTGGTGGGGCCGGCCGATACGCTGCGGCTGGACGGCGACGATCCCTATTTCGTCGTTGCCGCCGACAAGGGCACGGCCACCTTTTCCGATACGGCCAACGGCCTGGCGCAGGAGGCCGGCTTCTGGCTCGACGATGCCTTCGCCTCGGGCGGTTCGGCGGGTTACGACCACAAGAAGATGGGCATTACCGCCCGCGGAGCCTGGGAAGCCGTCAAGCGCCACTTCCGCGAGATGGATGTCGATATCCAGTCGACGCCCTTCTCGGTGGCCGGTGTCGGCGACATGTCCGGTGACGTGTTCGGCAATGGCATGCTGCTGTCGCCGCATATCCGCCTGATCGCCGCCTTCGATCACCGCGACATCTTCATCGATCCCGATCCGGACACGCGACTGAGTTTCGACGAGCGCAGCCGCATGTTCGGCCTCGCCCGCTCGAGCTGGCAGGATTATGATCGCTCCGCTCTGTCCGAAGGCGGCATGATCATTCGCAGAACCGAAAAATCCGTCGCCCTCACACCGCAGGCCAAGGCCGCCATCGGCATCGAGGCGGATGTCGCAACGCCTTTCGAGATCATGACGGCAATCCTGAAGAGCCCGGTGGATCTCCTCTGGTTCGGCGGAATCGGCACCTATATCAAGGCCGCCGCCGAAACGGACGCGGAGGTTGGCGACCGCGCCAATGATCCCATCCGCGTCATTGCTGCCGAGGTAAGAGCCAAGGTGATCGGCGAGGGCGCCAATCTCGGGGTCACGCAGAAGGGCCGTATCGCCTATGCGTTGAACGGCGGCCGGATCAATTCCGATGCGATCGACAATTCGGCCGGCGTCAACTCCTCCGACGTGGAAGTCAATATCAAGATCGCGCTCAGCCCGGCAATGCGCGACGGGCGGCTTGCCCGCGACAAGCGCGACCTGCTGCTGTCGTCGATGACCGATGAGGTGGCGCGGCTCGTCCTGCGCAACAATTACCTGCAGACACTGGCGATCTCGCTGACCACGCGGCGCGGCCAGCGCAACCGCGAGGATCTGTCGCGCCTGATGTCGGCTCTGGAAACGCGCGGCGAACTCAACCGCAAGGTCGAGACCCTGCCCGACGATGCGGAACTTGCCGAACGCTATGCTGCGGGCAAGCCGCTGACGCGTCCGGAAGTCGGCGTGCTGCTCTCCTATGCCAAGATCGTCCTCTTCGATGCGATCGTCGCCAGCGCTTTGCCCGATGATCCCTATTTCGGGGATGTGCTGACGGGCTATTTCCCGCGCCAGATGCAGCAGGACTATGCCGGCGATATTGCCCATCACCGCCTGCACCGCGAAATCATCGCAACGCTTCTTGCCAACGAAGTGATCAACCGCGGCGGGCCGGGATTTGCCCAGATGCTGAGCGATATCAGCGGCCGAGGTCAGGTGGATGTGGTCAAGGCCGCCTTCATCGCGCGCGATGCCTACGAGCTTCCGAAACTCTGGGCGGCCGTTGATGCGCTGGACGGCCAGCTTGCGGGGGAAAGGCAGAATGCGCTCTATGAGCGGATCAGCGAGATCTTTGCCGGCGCCACCATCTTCATCCTGCAGACCGGCCTGACCGGCTCCGACGTGGCGGCGGCGGTGTCGCGCATCCGCGCCGGCCTCACCGCCTTGCGCGGCACCATTGCGCCGACGGCGGAGCGGGCCATGGATGTGTCGGAAGCGGTGCCGACCGCTTTGGTCGAGGAGCTGAACATCCTGCCCAATCTGGTGCTCGTCCCGGAAATCATGCTGATTTCCGAGCGCAGCGGCGCGCCGCTGGAGCGGGCCACGGAAGTCTATTTCCGAGTCACCGAAGCCTTCCGCGTCAACCGCTTCCTGGAGGCGGGCGAAAGGTTCAATGCGGCCGATCACTATGAGAACCTCGCAATCATCCGCAGCCTGCAGCAGATCGCGGCCGCCCGGCGCGATATCGTCACGACGGCGCTTTCCCATCACGCCGGTGACGAGAAGCCGCTCGAAGCATGGCTTTCAAGCGACCGGCTCAGGCTCAATCGGATCAGCAGCGAGCTTCTGGCCTTGAGCGAAGGTGCGGAGACAACTTTGGCGAAGATGATGGTGGCAGCAAGCCTCTTCACCGATCTTGCCCAGAGCGGCGCCCGGTAACCTCTTGCGGCGGAGCGATCGGAGGACAGGCTTTGGCGATCATTGAACGGGAAAGGGGTGCCCAACCGGCGCCCCGCGCCATCTGGGGCTGGATGTTGTTCGATTGGGCAGCGCAGCCCTTCTTCACGGTGGTGACGACCTTCGTCTTCGGGCCCTATTTCGTCGCGCGGCTGACGGAGGATCCCATATCGGCGCAAGCCATGTGGAGCAATATGGCGACCGTTTCCTCCATCGCGATCGCCATCCTGTCGCCGGTTCTGGGCGCCATCGCGGATCAGTCGGGACCACGCAAGCCGTGGATCGCCGCCTTTGCCGCGGTCAAGATCTTTGCCTTGTCGATGCTCTGGTTCGCCGCGCCCGGCTCGCCTGTCCTGCTTCCGGTCGCCTTCATGATCCTCGCCTCGATCGCGGCGGAGTTTTCGATTGTCTTCAATGATTCGATGATGCCGAGACTGGTGCCAGCCGCCGAGGTGGGAAAGGTGTCCAACACGGCCTGGGGCCTCGGCTATCTCGGCGGGATGCTGGTGCTGATCTTCGTTGTCGGTTTTCTGGCCGCGGATCCCGAAAGCGGGCGCACGCTTCTCGGATTGCCGCCGCTGTTCGGGCTCGATCCCGCACAAGGCGAGGATGCGCGCATCACCGGGCCGCTCGCGGCGCTCTGGTACCTGATCTTCATCCTGCCGATGTTTCTGTTCACCCCGGACGCCGTTCGCGGGGAACCCCTGAACCATGCCGTGCGCTCCGGTCTCTCGCAATTGCGGGCGACGCTTGCCGATCTGCTGCATCGCCGCCGCGTCATCCTGCGCTTCCTGATCGCCCGCATGCTCTACCAGGACGGCGTCAACGGCCTCCTGATCCTGGGGGGCGCCTTTGCGGCCGGGATGTTCGGCTGGGCAACGCTGGAAATCGGCCTGTTCGGCATTCTTCTGAATGTCGTCGCCATCTTCAGCTGCCTTGTCGCCGGGCGCCTGGATCGGAGGCTGGGATCGAAGGCCGTCGTCATGATCAGCCTCGGCCTGCTGCTGCTAGCCACGGCAGGGATCATTTCCACCGGTCCCGGCTTCGTCTTCTTCGGCTATCTGCCGCTGTCACCCGAGGATAGCGGCGGCTTGTTCGGCACAGCCGCGGAAAAGGCCTATCTGACTTTCGGCCTGATGATCGGCATGGCGTTCGGACCGGTGCAGGCTTCGTCGCGATCCTATCTGGCGCGCAGCATCCACCCTGACGAGGCCGGGCGCTATTTCGGCATTTACGCGCTGTCCGGCCGCGCCACCAGTTTCATGGCAACCCTAGCGTTTTCGCTGGTCACCTATGCCAGCGGCTCCGCCAGGCTCGGCATGGCGACGCTTATCCTGTTCCTCCTGGCCGGTTTCCTGCTGCTGGCGACCACGCCCTACCCGGCGCGCGAGCGCGGGGCCTGAAAAAGCCCTCTCCGCAGAGCGAAGAGGGCACTACATCGATCGCATGCCGGGCGGCGGGAGCGAAAGCCGGCTCAGTGGCGGAAATGGCGCATGCCGGTAAACACCATGGCAACGCCGTGCTCGTCGGCCGCGGCAATGACTTCCTCGTCACGCACCGAGCCGCCGGGCTGAATCACGGCTGTTGCGCCGGCCGCGATCATCGACAGAAGACCATCGGCGAAGGGCAGGAAGGCTTCCGAGGCAACGGCCGATCCCTTCGTCATCGGTTGCGGCCAGCCCATGGCGCGCGCCGCATCCTCGGCCTTCATGCCGGCAATGCGGGCGGAATCGACGCGGCTCATCTGGCCGGCCCCGATGCCTGCCGTCTGGCCGTCCTTGGCGTAGACGACGGCGTTCGATTTCACGTGTTTTGCGACCTTGTAGGCAAAGCGCATGTCGACCAGTTCCTGTTCGGTCGGCGCCCGCTTCGTCACCACCCGCAGGTCCAGGTCTTCGACCATGGCATTGTCCCGCGTCTGGACCAGGAGGCCGCCGGAGACGGTCTTGGCGGTCAGGCCGCGCGCGCGGGGGTCCGCCAGACCGCCCGTCACCAGCAGGCGGAGGTTCTTCTTCGCGGCAATGATCTGCTGCGCCTCGTCGGTGACCTCCGGGGCAATGATGACCTCGGTGAAGATCTTGACGATCTCGCTCGCCGTCTGCGCATCGAGCAGGCTGTTGAGGGCGACGATCCCGCCAAAGGCAGAGACGGAATCGCAGGCCAGAGCGCGGCGGTAGGCATCCGTCAGGCTGGATCCGGTCGCCACGCCGCAAGGGTTGGCATGCTTGATGATCGCGCAGGCCGGGGCGTTTTCGGCGGCGAATTCCGAAACGAGCTCGAAGGCGGCATCCGTATCGTTGATATTGTTGTAGGAGAGCTGCTTGCCCTGCAGGAGCCGGGCCGTGGCCACGCCCGGGCGCTTCTCGCCGGTCAGGTAGAAGCCGGCGGACTGATGCGGGTTCTCGCCATAGCGCATCTCCTGCGACAGGACGCCGCCCAGCGTGCGGTAGCGCGGGATCTCGATATCGAGGGCTTCCGCAAACCAGTTGGAGATCATCGTGTCATAGGCAGCCGTGCGGGCATAGGCGCGGGCAGCGAGCTTCTGACGGAAGGCATAGGCGGTCTGGCCGTCATCGGAGCGCAACGCCTCGATCAGCTGGGGGTAATCCTGCGGATCGGTGACCACGGTGACATAGGCATGGTTCTTGGCGGCTGCGCGGATCATTGCCGGGCCGCCAATATCGATGTTTTCGACGGTTGTGGGATAATCGCCGCCTTTGGCGCGCACTTCCTCGAAGGGATAGAGGTTGATCACGGCCAGATCGATCGTGCCGATGCCGTGCTCCTCCAGGGCTTTGACGTGATCGGCATCGTCGCGGATGGCAAGCAGCCCTCCATGCACGTTGGGATGAAGGGTCTTGACGCGACCATCCATGATTTCGGGAAAGCCCGTCACGTCGGAGACGTCGACGACATCGAGGCCGGCATCGGAAATGGTCTTGAATGTGCCGCCGGTCGACAGGAGCCGCACGCCGAATTCGCTCAGCGCCCGCGCCAGCTCGACAATACCGGTCTTGTCGGAGACGGAGAGCAGCGCCGTGCGCAGTCTCACTTTGTCGGGGGCGGGAATCATCTTGGACACAACGGCCATGGGTCACTCCGTTCGGGGGCAGGCCGTCTCACCCAGCGGACGGCTTTCATGCGCGCCGCCTAGCATAGCTTGCGCGAAGAGGGAACGGAAACTGCAGCCGGAGCGGCTCAAACCTGCTGCTTCAGCATCCAGCGCAGGTCGCTCGTGGCCGGGAGCTCGAATTCGATGACCAGCTGCTGGCTCGGCCGGATACCGGAGACATCGGCGAAGAAGACATCTTCCTCGATCTCGACCCTCAGGCCCGGTGCGGTGAACAGCCAGATCTCGCCCTCATTGCCCTCCATGGAAATGGTCTCGCCGTCGATCCGCTCCAGCGTGACCGAGGGATGGATGTGGAAACGGGCCGTGGCCTGGACAGGCAGCCCGGTCATCTCCTCGGGCACGAAGAAGTGCTCGTGCCCCTTGATCTTGTTGCCCTTGGCCGCCATGCCGATTTCACGCTGATGCACATAGCCGAAGGTCGAGACATAGCCGTCATGCGACGCCTTCAGCCAGTCATTGCCATAGGCGTCCTCCCAGCGCTTCACATTCACCTCTTCGGCGCCGTCCAGAAGGAGCGGCCCCAGGAAGCGCGAGGTGGCAATGCGTGCCGCCGAGGTCTCGCCGAGCGTCACCGTCGAATGCGCCGCAGTGGCGCGCGACAGCTGGCGATAGGTGCGGCCGGCAAATTTCGGCGCGCCGGCATTGACGATGAAACGACTGCGGCCGGCGGAGAATTCGAAGCTGAGATAGCCGGCATGAGCGCTGTGGGAGAGGTCCGGCGTCAAGGCCTGGCCGGTATCGACAAGGATCGTGGTATCGGCTGCGGTGAGGCGGTGATAATGGCTGTGCGGCAGCGCCTTGAACGGTTTGCCTCCGGTCTCGTCATAGCGCAGCACGGAGAAGAGCTCCGCCGCCGGCGTGGCGCTGGCGCCATTGAAGAGGGCAAGATCGCCATCCTGGTGCCGGAAGAACCGCAGCGCCGGGTAGATGCGGTCAATGGTCGGGATCAGCATCTGCGGCACGTCATAGCCGAGATTGATATAGGTCTGCCGCAGCGGCAGCAGATCGATGAGGATGTCCAGCGCCGCCCGCGGATTGCGCGAGATATGGCCGCCATCGGCAAGGATCTGCGCCTCCAGTTCGCGGTCGAGCCGATGGCCCTCCCGGCGGATGATCTTCTCCGACGAGGGTATGGCAAGCGAGGCCATGGCAAGCGCGATGCGGATGCGTAGCCGGCTTTCTCCCGCTGGCAGGCAGGACACGGCCTTGCGCAGGAAATGCCGGTGATGGGCAATGCAGCGCATGAAGCGGCGGTAGAAGCCGGGCTCGGCTCCTTGCAGCACGACCGGAGAGTGGCACAGAAGCGAAATCATCCGCTCTGCAGCGATATGCGGCTCCCAGGCGGGTGCGCTGATCTTGCGGCCATGAAGCTGCATCCAGGACGCCAGGAGGTGGCGCGCCTGCAGGCGTGCCTCGTCCTTGCGCAGGGCGCGGATGTGCCGCAGCCAGGCGAAGGAATGCAGCCTTTCGGCGAAGGCGCGCGAGGGGAGCTGGTCGAGAAAGGGCGTCGCCTCCTCCGTCTCGAAGATCCGTCCTGCCAGGACATAGCGGCCGGCCAGCATTTCTTGCGCGATGAAGGGATCGGCGGCGCGCAGATCGGTCGGCGCAACGACAAGCCGTTCGGGCACGGGCATGCCGGCGCGGCCCACCATCATGCGCAGCGGCAGCAGCCGACGGCAGAGGCGACGCTGCGCCTCTGTCAGTCCCAAAGCTATACGTCTTCGGCGTTCAGCCAGCAGCATGTCCCGATACCGGATTTTTGAGCAATAGAAGGATCGTCTCCATCCCCGGTTCGGTGCCGGGGATCTGTCCCACCATGGCTGAAATGTGCGCTGGTATGGTGAATAAAGTCTTAGCGGCGACGCAGGACGCAGGCGAAGAAGCCATCCATTCCGCCGGCGTGCTCCTCACTTGCAGGCAGCATGGCGGGGGTCGTGCGGAACTCGCCCCTGGCGTTGACGGCCGATTCCAGGCCCGGCCAGTCCGCGGCGTTGATGGCAACGCGTTCCACCGAATGGTCTTCGTCGAGCAGATCCTGCACCAGATCCTCCCCTTCCAGGGGGTCGAGGGAGCAGTTGGAGAAGACGATCAGCCCGCCTGGCCGCACCAGCGTGATGGCATGGCGCAGCATGCGGGCCTGCAATCCCGCCAGTTTTTCGATGTCCTGCGGGCCTTTGGTCCACAACACGTCCGGGTGACGACGCGTCGTGCCGGTGGAGGAGCAGGGGGCGTCCAGGAGGACACCGTCCAGCGGTTCGTCGGGCTTGTAATCGAAGAGATCGATATTGCAGATGTCCGCGGTCAGCTGCAGGCGGTCGAGGTTCTCCTTCAGCCGCGCCGCACGGTTGGCGGATTGTTCGACCGCGATGACCTTAGCCCCCCGGCTGATCAGCTGCGCCGTCTTGCCGCCGGGTGCCGCGCAAAGATCGGCGATCCTTTTTCCCTGAAGCGGTCCGAAAAGCTGGGCCGGCAAGGCGGCCGCCGCATCCTGAACCCACCAGGCGCCTTCATCGAAACCGGGAAGCTGGGTCACGGAGCCATCGAATGCCTTCAGGCGCAGGCTTCCCGTCGGCAAGGGCCGGGCGGAAAGCCGCTCTGCCCAAAGGGCGGCATCCCCTTTCACGGTGATGTCGATCGGTGCCGGGGAGAGCTGCGCTTCGGCGATCCGCCGTGCCTCCGCCTCGCCATAGGCGCGCGTCAGCCGGTCGCGATACCAGTCCGGGACCGGGGAAATCGCCTGGCCGGCCTGGAGAATATCCTCGCGCTCGCGGACCATGCGGCGCAGGACCGCGTTTACAAGCTTGGCAAAGCGGCGGTTGCGCGGATCGCGATTGGCCTGTTCGACGGCAAGATCAACCGCGGCATGGGCGGGAACATCGAGATAGAGGATCTGCGTCGCGGCCACGCGCAGCACCTGCTGCAGCGCACGGGCGCCGTCGGGCAGGGGGGAATCGAGCAAAGTTGCGATCGCGTGGTCGATCCGGGGCAGATGTCGCAGCGTCGCGTTGAGGATGGCGCGCGTCAAGGACCGGTCGGCATCACCAAGCGCCGCATAGGCGGCATTGCCGTGAACGGCGTCCAGCATGCCGTCGAGGGAGGTCTTCTTGTCGATCACGGCCGCGAGGATCTTGGCCGCCGCAGCCCGCACCTCCAGCCCCGGCTTCGGAGCAAAGGGATTGTTGCCGCCGGGCTGCGCTTTTTCCGTTACCCGGCCGGGCGTCTTCTTGTTCTTCGTCTTCTTGTTGTCTGCCATCAAGACCAGGGACCCTTACGCGGTTCGTTCGCCTCGCGTCCGGTCTCCGGACTTGTGCCGGTGCTCGGGACGGAACGCGATCTGCGCGTGGGTCTAGCAGCGGAATGACTGGGCGTCGAGGCGCCTGCAAACTCCGATGCCATGGATTGAAGGGCGGCAATGCGGTTCTCTGTGTTCGGATGGGTCGAAAAGAGATTGTCCATCCGCTGGCCGGACAGAGGATTGATGATGAACATATGTGCGGTGGCGGGATTGCGCTCCGCATCGTTGTTATGGATCACCTTGGCCGCGCCGGCGATTTTCGACAGGGCCGATGCAAGCCAAAGCGGATTGCCGCAGATTTCGGCGCCGCGGCGATCGGCGGAATATTCCCGCGTCCGGCTGATGGCCATCTGCACGAGAGCTGCGGCGAGCGGCGCGACGATCATGGCGACGAGGACGCCGATGAAGCCGAGCGGATTGTTGTTCTCGCGATTGCCGCCGAAGAAGAAGGCGAAATTGCCCAGCATGGAAATGGCGCCGGCGAGCGTGGCGGTGATCGTCATGGTCAGCGTATCGCGGTTCTGGACATGGGCGAGCTCGTGCGCCATCACGCCCGCCACTTCCTGCGGGGTCAGGCGCTCCAGCAGGCCCGTCGATGCGGCAACAGCTGCATTTTGGGGATTGCGGCCCGTGGCAAAGGCGTTCGGCTGCGCGCTCTCGTAGAGATAGACGCGGGGCATTGGCAGCCCGGCATTGGCCGACAGATCCCTGATCATGTGGTAGAATTCCGGCGCATTGTGCTCATCCACCTCTTGTGCCCGATAGGCGGAGAGCACCATCTTGTCGGAGTTCCAGTAGGAGAAGAGGTTCATGCCTGCCGCGATGAAAAACGCGATCATCATGCCGGCACGACCGCCGATCAAGAAGCCGACGCCCATAAACAGGGCCGTCATGAAGGCCAGGAGCATGGCGGTGCGGATCATGTTCATCTTTGCGTCTCCAGGGAAAAGTCGACGCATCTTTTGCAAAGTGCCGCGTCTGCCCTAAAATGTGGTGAGGCACCTTGCTTTTTCAATATGAGTTCCAGACGGTACAGGTCAGACCATGCACGCATCCGACAACGACAATCATCAGCCGAGTGATCCAGACACAGCAGGTCAGAAGGTCTTGTCGCCGGCAGCGCAAAGGGCGCTGAAGGAGGCCGAGGAGCGGCGGGCGCAGGAAGCGCCGCAGGACATGCCGACCGAGATCGGCGGGCGCGGCGGGGCGGATCCGGCGCGGTTCGGCGATTGGGAGATCAATGGCCGCGCCATCGATTTCTGACCGACCTCAGTCGTTTCCCGCCTTCGGCAGATCCTGGGCGGCAAGCCATCTGGCCAGGGCCGCGATGACCGCCAGACGCAGGCTTCCCTTTTGCAGGAGCGCCCGGGCAAGCGCAAACCCTTGATCCGCATAGCCGAACTCTGCCGCCACCTCGTCCGGACCGATGCGTCGCGCCTTCATGATCGTCTCCAGGCGCCGTACGGTTTCGGGCAGCAGGTAGCGGCCATTGGCGATCCAGTCGGCCGGCGGTGATCCAGTGCTGTCGGTGAGGCTGCCGCGATCACGGCCATAGGCGGTGCCGATCTCGGCGAGGAAGGCCATGCGCTCATCCTCGCTCGCGCGTCTCCAGTGCTTCTGCAGCTTTTGAAGCCGTGTGCGGCTTGGCGGCTTTGGCATTCCGGTCTTGATCGCGCCCTTCATCGCTTTTTTCTTCTCTCCGGCCACTTCTCGCCGAAGATTGCAAGAATGTCGCAGCGCTTTAGCCGGATTCGCAGTCGGGGGCGATCGGTTTTATTCGGCGAGATAGGCCGGCAGGGGCGCTAGCATCTGCTTCAACTGGTCCGGATGACGTATCCCGAAAAGATACCAGTCAACGAGCGAACGAGCCGCTTCCTCAGCCTCGGCGCCGCCGATCGGCCAATCTCTTTCCGCGCAAACCTCCTCAAGAACTTTCCTCAGAAGGTTCAGGTCCTTGGTGTCCAGCGTATCGAAAGATGAAAAGCTCATCGCCCGGCTCCCACAGCACGCACCAAGCCTAAGATTTATATTAGAATTGGTCAAAACAAAGCGCGCCGCCAGGGACGGACTCTGACAAGGTGTTGTGTCGTTGCAACGCTGATTCTGCCTCATGAACCTTTCAGAGACAGGCTTGCTTGGATTTTGCCGATGCTGGGAACCGAATCTTAAGATCTCTATCGCTAAATTGTGCGAATGTGTCGGGTTTCTGTGTCCGGCAGCGGCCACTGTTCGGCTGATACGGGTGCCGAGATGATATCGGAATGAAGAATGCCTCTCATAGCCATTCTGGATGATCAGGAAACGAATCGCCGAATATTCGAGAGGCTGGCCTCTTCGATCGAGCCGGGCGTGGTGATTCGCATTTACGGCGATCCTTCAGTCGCGGTTGCCGATTTCGAAAGCGGCATCGTGCCGGATCTGATCGTCACCGACTATAAGATGCCGGTCATGGATGGGGAAGCCTTCATCCGGGCGCTTCGGGCGCTGGACGGTTTTTCCGAGATCCCGGTCATGGTGATCACGGTCTATGAAGAGCGCAGCTTCCGCATGCGAGCGCTCGAGGCCGGCGCCACCGATTTCCTGCAAAGCCCGGTCGATCACCAGGAATTCGTCGTTCGGGCCCGCAATCTCCTGAAGTTGCGCAAGCAGCAGCTGCTATTGCAAAATCGTGCCCAGACGCTTGCGGTCGAGCTTGCCTCCAGCGAGCAGTCGCGCGAGGCGGCCGTGCGGGATTCGAGCGAGCGCCTGGCGCAGGTGATCGACACCGTTCCGGCGATGATCAGCGCCAGCGACAGCAATGGCAGGATCCTGTTCGCCAATACCTTTACCGGCGAATTCCTGGGCTGCGATCCGGCGGAGCTGGTCGGCAAGTCGAGCGATTGTCTCGTCGATGCGGAACTGGCGGGTCCCAACCGCACCCTGGACCGCAAGGTGATGCGCAGCGGCGAGGCGTTGAAGAGCTTCGAGCGGGTTCTCACCGATGCCGCCGGAGAGAAGCGGGTTCTCCTCACCAGCAAGAGCCCCTTGCGTGACGCGCAGGATACGATCGTCGGTGTTCTCACCAGCGCGCTCGACATTACCGAGCGCAAGCGGGCCGAAGAACATTTGCTGCATGCGGCACGGCATGATGCCCTGACCAATCTGCCGAACCGGGCCTTCCTGCACGACAGGCTGCGACGCGAAGTGGCCCGGGCAAGGCGCGGCGATCGCTCCTTCGCCCTGCATTTTATCGATATTGACCAGTTCAAGAACATCAACGACCTCTCCGGCCAGGAGGCGGGGGATGCCTTCCTGAAGGAAGTCGCTGCGCGCCTGCAGCTTCTGGCCGGGCCCGAGGATATGGTGGCCAGGCTGGGCGCTGACGAATTCGGCTTTCTGCAGGCCCTTCTTCCGGATGGCGCGTCGCTGGACGCGATGGCGCAGCGCATCATCGATGTCGTGGGCCTGCCCTTCGGCATTGCCGATCGCGAGGCGGCCTGCACGGCAAGCGTCGGCGTCACGACCTATCCGGCGGATGCCGCCGATGTGACGCAGTTGCTGCGCAATGCGGATCTGGCCATGCAGCAGGCCAAATCCTCCGGCGGCAATCAGTTCCGCCTGTTCGAAACCAATATGACTGGCCTCATTCGCAACAATGCCATCCTCGACGGGAGGCTGCGCACCGCGATCGATCAGCAGCAATTCGTGCTGTATTACCAGCCGCAGATTTCCGCCCGTTCCGGCAAGATCATCGGCGCCGAAGCGCTGCTGCGCTGGAATGATCCCGAGCGCGGTCTGGTCTCTCCCGGCGAGTTTCTGCTGCGTGCCGAGGAAAACGGCCTCATCGTGCCGATCAATGAATGGGTCATCCATGCCGCCTGCCGCGAAGCCAAGTCCTGGCACTGCCAGGGCATCGGCAATCTGCGGATCGGCGTCAACCTGTCGCCCGTCCAGTTCCGCCGCGTCAATGTCGCCGCCCTTGTGCTGAAGGCTCTGGATGCCTCGGGTCTCGACCCGCGCTCTCTCGACCTCGAGCTGACGGAGAATATCGTGATGGAGGAGACGGAATCCGTCTTTGCCGTCCTGCGGCAGCTTTCGGAACTCGGCGTGGGCATATCGATCGACGATTTCGGCACCGGCTATTCGTCGTTGAATTACATCAAGCAATTTCCGATCGACCGGATCAAGATCGACCAGACTTTCGTGCGCAATATGGTGAGCGATCCGAGCGACCACACGATCGTCCGCACCGTTGCGCATCTTGGACATTCGCTCGGCATGACCGTCGTCGCCGAGGGTGTCGAGACCGAGGAGCAGGCCGAGCTTCTGAGGGCCGATGGCTGCGATGTCATGCAGGGTTACCTCTTCGGACGCCCCATGCCGGCCGAGGAATTCGTCGCGCTGGTGCGTGGCCGTCACGAACTTGAGAAGACCGCATGAACAGGCTGCGACCCTATCCGTTCCACCTTCTGTGGCGGCGGCCGATTTCGACATCCGTCCGCGCCATGCGTGCCCTCTTGCGCGAGCGGCCGGATACCGAGCACGAGCTGACGGCGAACCGCCTGCTCATTTCCTCGACGATCCTGATCTATCTCGTGGTGGCGCAGGCTGTGGGTTCCGAGGCCGCGGCGGCAGCGCTTGCCGTTGCCGCCGTTCCCGTCATCCTGTTCGAGATGTTCGCGCTCGGTACCTTCCTGCATATCCTGATGGTTCCGGGCATTTCGCCAGCGCGGCGGATCGCCGGGATTTTTGCCGATATCGGCATGTTCTCCTACGGTCTTCACGCAAGCGGCGAGGCTGGCGCTGCCCTGTTCCTCGTCTATTTCTGGGCCGTGCTCGGCAATGGCTTCCGCTTCGGCGTGCTTTACCTGACGATCGCTGCCATCGCTGCCGTCGGCAGCTTCTTCATCGTCTACATGACCACGCCGTTCTGGCAGGAGCAGCCCACGGTCTCGCTCGGCCTTGTCGGCGCGCTGATCGTCATTCCCGCCTATTCCTCCACGCTCATCCGCAAACTCTCCCAGGCCAAGCGTGAGGCGGAGCAGGCCAGCCAGGCCAAGAGCCTGTTTCTCGCCAGCATGAGCCATGAGCTGCGGACGCCGCTGAACGCCGTCATCGCCTTGAGCGACCTGCTGATGCAGATGAGACTGCCGCCGGAACAGAACGACATGGTGCGCACGATCGGGCGCTCCGGCCGCTCGCTGCTGTCGCTGATCGAAGCGGTCCTCGATCTCTCCAAGATCGAAGCGGGGCAAACGGTCGTCCAGCCGCAGAAGGTGGACCTGGCGGCGCTGCTGGGCGATGTCCGCTCGATCATCGCGGTCAATGCGCAGAAGAAAGGTCTCCGGATCGCGGTTCACATGGCGGCTGGAACACCGGCGCAGGTCATGGTCGATCGCCGTCATCTGGAGGAGATCCTCCTCAACCTGGCCAGCAATGCGGTCAAGTTCACCCAGGCCGGGCATGTCCGGATCGAAGTCTCGCTGGATCAGAGCGCCAGCCAGGATATCCTGCGCTTCGCCGTCTCCGATACCGGCATTGGCATCGATGCCTCGGCGCATGCGAGGATCTTCGAACGCTTCACGCAGGCCGACGGGACGATCATGGACCGGTTCGGTGGAACAGGGCTGGGGCTTGCGATCGTCAAGCAGTTGCTGCGGGCCATGGGCGGCGCTATCGGCGTTTCCAGTGCGCTGGGGGAGGGCAGTACCTTCCATTTCCATCTTCCTGCCGAGGTCGTGCAGGAGGAATTGCAGCCTTCACCCGCGCCCGCGCCGCTCGTCCTGATCGGCCATCCCGCAGGCCTTAGCGATAACCTGCGTGCCCGCGCAACCAGCGTGGCAAATCCGCAGGATGCCCTGCCGATCCTGCGCCGGATCTCCGCCGAAACAGGCCGACGGCCGATCGTGCTCATCGATGCCCGACTGGGCGACCAGGCTGTCATGCAGGCCGCGCGCCTGTTGATCGATTGCCTGTCAGGACGCGAGGAGCCGGTGCTGGTGCTCGTGCATCGGGAGGAGCCGGAGACCATGCTGCCTCCCGAGATGCGCGACCTGTTCTTCTCAGCCGCAGGCGAAGAAATCGAACCGGTTCTCGCCAATGCCGAGATCCTCGTGTCGGGCGGCATGCGGGATAGCGAGGAGGCCCTGGAGACGCTGGACGGACACGCCGCCTGGCGCATCCTGATTGCCGATGACAACAAGACCAACCAGATGGTGCTGGGCAAGATCCTGGAAATGGCGGGTCATCACCATGAGATCGTCGAAAATGGCGAGGCGGCGGTCGAGCGCATGCTGAAAGGCGGGCTCGACCTGGTGCTGATGGACGTCAACATGCCGGTGATGAACGGCATTGAGGCAACCAAATTCTACCATTTCGCGGCGCTCGGCACCCGCAAGATCCCCATAATCGCGGTGACGGCTGATGCGACGGGCGAAGCGGCCGAGCGCTGCCTGGATGCCGGCATGGCGGCCTGCGTGACCAAGCCCATCGAGCCGCATGTGCTGCTGAAGATCATTGCCTCCACGCTCAGCGAACACGGTGTCGAGCCCGTGGAGATCCTGCCTCCGGCCGAGCCGGAGGAAGACGTGGTCAAGGATCAACCGGTCATCGACCCCTCGACCTGCAGCGCGCTGGAAAAGCTTGGAGGCGCGGAATTCGTTGACACGCTTCTGCACCAGTTCGCGGACGATTCCATCACCGCCTTGAATGCCCTGGCGGCGGCGGTGGCGGAGGAGGATGTGCATGGCTTCCGCAATTCCGCCCATGCCCTGCGCAGCGCGGCCGCCAATGTCGGTGCCATGCGCATCTATCAGATGTGCCTGGACTGGCGCGAGATCAACGACCCGCAGCTTGCGCATGACGGGGAGCAACATGTGCATGATCTGCGGGACGAGTTTCAGAAGTTCCGCTCGGAGCTCGATCTCCGCCGCGCCTCCTGAACCTGGAAAGGCGGCGTGGCGCCGGTTCTGTCCGCTCATGCTCTGATCCGGCCCGGTCGGCTGTGACGGTCAGGCCTGGCGGGCCGCCTCCAGGCGCTTGATCTGCGCCAGCCGCAGCCGGTCGATCTTGCGCAGATCGGCATCTTCCAGCTGCATCGCAGCCTCAACCCAGAGATCGACCACGTCGACGAGTTCCTGGTGCGTCAGTGGATTGACCCGCCGCTTCACGTCGCGCAGGGTTCTGAATATCATGTGCTTGCGGCTATGGCGGGCGATGAATTCCCGCGTCGCGGCCTCGCCCTCTCCCTCGTCGACCACCAGGTCGACAAGACCCATCGCGTGAAGATCCTCGGCGCTGTAGATCTGGCCGCTCATGATCATCTTGGTGGCGCGTGTGGGGTCCAGCCGGCGCGACAGGAAACTGTAGGCGCCCATGCCGGGAAAGAGGTTGAAGAGAATTTCGGGAAGGCCGAACTTCGCCTGCCGCTCGGCAATGATGATATCGGAGGCCATGGCGGCCTCGAAGCCGCCGCCCAGCGCATCGCCCTGCACGAGCGAGATCAGGATGATCGGCAGGTCGAAGGCAATCGAGGATGTGTAGACAAGATCGACGCAGTCGCGGGCATAGCGTCGCAGCCCTTCGCGATCCTTTGCCCTTATGTGGCGGCCGAAATAGCCGAGATCGCCTCCCAGATTGAAAATGCCGGGCATTTTTGAGCCGTTGACGAGGTAAAGAAGCGGCTGATCGGCTTCGTTGCGACGCACAAAACTCTGGATTTCACCCCGCAGCCGGCTGAGGTCGGACAAGAGGCCCGGCGTATAGCTGGGCGCATCGACCGGGTTCATGAAATACCAAAGCGTTCGTTGCGCCGGATCGAGGCGCACGCCTAGATTGTCGTACCGGCCGGCGGGGAATCGAAGCTCCAGCGGCAGGTCACCTAGGGTTTTGAAGGGTGCCGAGGCCGATAGTGTCGCCTCCGGCCGACCCGGCTCCTCGCGCGGATGCCAGGATTGCGCGAGGTTCGACTTCGCCTGTGCCGAAAGGTCTGTCATTGCCGCCGCTCCACTGTCTTGTGCAGATGAGACTGTATCAGAACATTTCGCGCTGCGAAGGGAAGGCTTAACACTTTCTTAAATTTGCTTAACGGACAGGGTTAACGGGCCACTGAGCTCCAAGGTCCGCCACGGCCCGGCGCAATGCGGAACTCTGGTCGTTTCTGACGGTTAGCCGCCTGCCAACCAAGGAGGATCAATCAGATGGCTGATGCAAGAAGCATTTTCGTAACCGGGCTGAAGAACGCCCATGCCATGGAAAATCAGGCGTTGTCGATCATGAAGCCGCAAGTTTCGCGAATCGAGAATTATCCCGAGGTCGCGGATATGCTGGAGCGGCATATTCGCGAGACTGAAGGCCAGATCGAGCGGCTGGATGCCATTCTGGCAAGCCTGTCGGAGAGCCACTCGACAATGAAGGACATGGCTTTGTCGATGGGTGGCGCCATGGCGGCGCTCGGCCACACGATTGCGCCGGATGAGATCGTCAAGAATTCCTTCGCGAATTTCGCGTTCGAAAACTACGAAATCGCCGCCTACAAATCCCTGATGACGCTGGCAGAGCTCGGCGGGTTCCAGCAGGCTCTCACCGGTCTGAAGGCCAATCTTGAGGAAGAACAGGCCATGGCGCACTGGATCGACAGCAATCTGCGCAGCCTCACCATGAAATTCGCATCGCTGAAAGAAGCCGGTGCATCGGCAAAGGTCTGATGACTTCATATGACCCCGCCTTCAGATGACCCCGCCTTGTGATGCCCCCGCCATGTGATGACCATTGCAAGGCGCCCCAGCCGCCGGCAGGATCTAGATGCTGGCGGCGGCGCGAGCCGCTCATCGAAGGCATGGTCTGAGCGGTCCGGGAGAGGATGCTCCGTTCGGTGATGCGCGGCTCTTCCCTGGATCGCCGACGCTCTATTTCCCAATCCTGACGGAACGGCCTCCGCATCGCTTGCAGGCCCAATAACTTTGCGCTATGCGTCATTTCAATAGTTGTAGGAATATGTGATTATGGATGAGAAGCGCGCCGTGGATGTCTTCGGGGCATTGTCGCAAGAGACGCGATTGAAGATCGTGCGCATGCTGGTGGTGGCCGGGCCGGACGGCATGGCGGCCGGGGCAATTGCCCAGCAGGCGGGTGTTTCGCCCTCGAACATATCCTTCCACCTCAAGGAGCTGGAACGCGTCGGTATGGTGACGGCCACCCGCGAATCCCGCTCGATCATCTACAGCGCGGCCTTCGCGCAATTGGCGGATCTCATCCGCTTTCTGATGGAAGACTGCTGTGCCGGGCGGCCGGAAATCTGCCTGCCCGCCGTCGCTGTCGCGCAATGTTGTGTTCCTGGCCTCAAGGAGAGCCCGCAATGACCGAGCCTGTCTATCATGTCCTCTTCCTCTGCACCGGCAATTCCGCCCGTTCGATCATCGCGGAAGCCATTCTCAACCGCCTCGGACAAGGAAGGTTCAAGGCCTATTCCGCCGGCTCCCAGCCCAAAGGCGAGGTTCACCCCTTTACGCTGCAACTGCTCGAGGGCATGAACTATGATACGGGCTTTGCCCGCTCGAAGAATTGGGACGAGTTCGCCGCGCCGGGCGCGCCGCAATTGGATTTCGTCTTCACCGTTTGCGACAATGCGGCAGCCGAAGCCTGCCCCGTCTGGCCCGGGCAGCCGATGACCGCCCATTGGGGCGTGCCGGATCCTGCTGCGGCAGAGGGCAGCGATCCGGAGCGGCACTTCGCCTTCGCGGATGCCTATCGCATGCTCAACAACCGGATCTCCGTCTTCGTGAGCCTGCCGATCACCAGCCTCGACAGGCTGTCGCTGCAAAGGCGGCTCACCGAAATCGGCCAGGGACAGACCGCAACACAGCAAGATCCCGAGGTTGCGTGATCATGTCCGGCTTCGAACGCTACCTGACCGTCTGGGTCTTCCTGTGCATCCTCGTCGGGATTAGCCTGGGCTATGCCTTGCCCGGTGTCTTCCAGACGATAGCGGCGCTGGAAGTTGCGCGCGTCAACCTGCCCGTCGCCGTGCTGATCTGGCTGATGATCATTCCCATGCTCATCAAGATCGATTTTTCCGCCCTTGGGCAGGTCAGCCGCCACTGGCGCGGCATCGGCGTGACGCTTTTCATCAACTGGGCGATCAAGCCCTTTTCCATGGCGCTGCTCGGCTGGCTGTTCATCGGCTGGCTGTTTCGCCCGCTTCTGCCGCCGGACCAGATCGACAGCTATATTGCCGGCCTGATCATCCTGGCCGCCGCTCCGTGCACGGCCATGGTCTTTGTCTGGTCCAACCTGACGAAGGGCGAGCCGCATTTCACGCTGTCCCAGGTGGCCCTCAATGATGCGATCATGGTGGTGGCCTTCGCGCCGATCGTCGGCCTGCTTCTGGGGCTTTCGGCAATCACGGTGCCCTGGGATACGCTGATCCTTTCCGTAATCCTCTACATCGTGCTGCCGGTTCTGGCGGCGCAGCTGATCCGCCGCCGCCTGCTTTCGGCCTCCGGCCAGTGCGGCCTCGATGATCTCCTGAAGATCCTGCAGCCGGCTTCGCTCGTCGCGCTGCTCTCAACGCTTGTTCTGCTCTTCGGTTTCCAGGGCGAGCAGATCATCGCGCAGCCCATGGTCATCGCGCTTCTGGCGGTGCCGATCCTTATCCAGGTCTATTTCAACTCCGGCCTTGCCTATCTCCTGAACCGGGCCACGGGAGAGGCCCATTGCGTGGCCGGCCCCTCGGCTTTGATCGGCGCCTCCAATTTCTTCGAGCTTGCAGTGGCGGCGGCGATCAGCCTCTTCGGCTTCCAGTCAGGCGCGGCACTCGCGACCGTGGTCGGCGTCCTCATCGAGGTGCCGGTCATGCTGTCCGTCGTCTGGATCGTGAACCGCAGCAAGACCTGGTACGAAAAGGGCGCCTCGGTGCGCGCCGCAGCAACGGATATGAAAGCCTGAACCATGACTGTCACCATCTATCACAATCCCGACTGCGGCACCTCGCGCAACACGCTTTCGCTGATCCGCCATGCCGGCATCGAACCCACCGTGATCGCATATCTGGAAAGCCCGCCATCGCGAGAAACCCTGACATCGATGATCACCGAGGCCGTGCTGACGGTCCGCGAAGCTATCCGCGAGAAGGGGACGCCCTTTGCCGAGCTTGGCCTGGATGATCCTTCGCTAACGGATGAGCAGTTGATCGACGCCATGCTTGCCCATCCGATCCTGATCAACCGGCCTTTCGTGGTGAGCCCTATGGGCACCCGGCTCTCACGCCCGTCCGAGCTGGTGCTGGAGATCCTGCCAGCCATGACGAAAGGCCCCTTCTTCAAGGAGGATGGCGAACAGGTGCTCGATTCGGAGGGCAAGCGCCTTGCCTGATGTGAGCAAAGAGATGGCTGCCGATCTGCCGGCGGCCGATATGCGCCATCTGCGACCGATCGATCTCGACGCGCTTCGGCCTGCCTTCTCCACCCATCGGCCGCGTATCCTCATCCTCTACGGCTCGCTTCGGGCGGTTTCCTACAGCCGGCTTTTGGCGGAGGAGGCCGCACGCCTCCTGACGGCCTTCGGCTGCGACGTGCGCTTCTTCGACCCGAGGGGCCTGCCGCTGCCGGACGGCGAACCGGTGGATCATCCCAAGGTGCAGGAATTGCGGGCGCTTTCGCAATGGTCCGAGGGCCAGGTCTGGGTAAGCCCGGAACGGCACGGCGCCATGACGGGGATCATGAAAGCCCAGATCGACTGGATCCCGCTGTCGATCGGCGCGATCAGGCCGACGCAGGGCAAGACGCTGGCCGTCATGCAGGTCTCCGGCGGCTCGCAATCCTTCAACGCGGTGAACCAGATGCGCCTGCTCGGCCGCTGGATGCGAATGGTGACTATTCCAAACCAGTCCTCCGTCGCCAAGGCCTTTCAGGAATTTGACGACAACGGCCGCATGAAGCCCTCGTCCTATTATGAGCGGGTGGTGGATGTCTGTGAGGAACTGGTGAAGTTCACGCTTCTGACCCGCGATGCCTCGACCCACTTGACCGACCGCTACAGCGAGCGCAAGGAGGCAGCAGACAAGCTCGAAGGCCGTGTGCAACTGAGATCGCAATGAGTTCTGGCCCGCCGGTCGCCGTGATCCTCGCGCTGGGGCTGACCCAGATCATCGGTTATGGCACCCTCTATTACAGTTTCAGCATTCTGGCCCCGGATATGGCGCGGGACCTCGGCTGGAGCGTCGACTGGGTGTTTGGCCTCCTGTCCGCCTCGCTCTTCCTGTCGGGACTGACGGCGCCCTTTGCCGGCCGCCTGATGGACAGGTTTGGCGCCGGCCGGGTGATGACACTGGGCTCTTTCGCGGCTGCCCTCTCGCTGATGCTCTGCGCCCTGGCGCCGCATCGGGCAGTCTTCGTCGCCGGTCTCCTTTTGACGGAGCTTTCCGCCAATCTCGTGCAATATGGTGCCGCTTTCGCGCTCTTGGTGGAGATCCGCCCGCGCGAGGCCCAGCGCAGCATCACCTATCTGACGCTGATCGCCGGTTTTGCCTCCACCATCTTCTGGCCCGTGACCAGCCTCTTGCATGGCGCTCTCACCTGGCAGGCGGTCTATATGGTCTTTGCCGGGCTGAACCTCGTTCTTTGCCTGCCGCTGCATGCCTGGCTCAGCCTCTATGGCCGGGGCGGGCGCCATGCGCCGGATCATTCCGTCGACAGCGCCGGACCCGTGCCCGGACTTCTGGCCGAGCGCGTGCGGCAGAAGGGCTTTCGCCTGATGCTGTCGGGCATCGGCATCCTCTCCTTCGTCAATGCCGCGCTCCTGTTTCACATGGTTCCGGTGCTTTCAGACCTCGGTCTCGGGGCCGCGGCGGTTCTGGTCGCCACGCTGTTCGGCCCGGCCCAGGTGCTGAGCCGCTTCACCAATATGATCTTCGGCAGGAATCTTGGCGCGCTCCAGCTTGCCGTCTTGACTGCGCTCTTTGCACCGCTTTCCATACTGGTGCTGGAGCTGACCTATCCATTCACGCCGGGCGCCATGCTGTTCGCCGTCATCTTCGGCTTCGGCTCCGGCCTGTCCAGCATCGTCTTCGGCACGCTGCCGCTCGCGCTTTTCGGCAGCGAGGGGTATGGCGCGCGCCAGGGCCAGATCAGCCTGGTGCGCCTGGCTGCGTCGGCCCTCTCGCCCTTCGGGCTTGCGGTGATCCTGCAGCGCGCCGGACCCGATATGGTGCTCTGGTCGCTCATCGGTCTCGGCCTCGTCGCTCTCTGCTTCTTCATCGCATTGTCGCGGCTCGGTCAGGTGGGTCCGGCAAGTCAGGCAGGGCAGGTAAGGTAACTCAGGGAAGGCACTTCGCCGCCGCCCGGTCAGGTCAAAGGGGACCGGACGGCTTGTCGCCGTCCGGCGCTCGTCCTATTCGGCGGCCTGGTCCATCCGCGGCGTGGCCGGCAGCTTGCCCATCAGCACCTCTTCAGCGGTCGCCTTGTGGTTCTTGACGGAGCTCGTCCACTGGCCCCAGACCGAGGGATCGATCACATCGCCGTTCTGCCCGAGTTTCTGCAGCCGCTTCTGGTCGTCCTCGGTCAGCACCTGCCGGGGCAAGGGACCAAGACCCTGCACATCCTGCGCCGAAATGCCGAGGGTCTCGCCGACCCGGCGGCCGTAATCGTCATGCACGAGGAAGAAATGCCAGACCATGCGCTCCTGCACATCGCGCTGACATTGGGACAGAAGGTCGCCCATGTTGAAGATCAGGTCATCCCGCTCCCAGTCCATCATGGTGCAGAAGCGGCCGCGTGCCTGGGCATAATCATTACGCCGCTCCAGCACGGCGCGTGTCAGCGGCCCCCTGATTTCCGGCGGATTGTTGGGCTCCTGCCGCGGATCCTCCCGCAGCCCGTCATGGATTGACGGCTCGTAGTTCACATGCGGGTTCTGGCCGGGCGACAAATCCCGCTGGAAGCTCATCTGCCCGCCGGAGAGATTGGTGGCGACCCGGGCATTCTTCGGCTGGTTCACCGGCAATTGCAGGTAATTCGTGCCGACGCGGTAGCGCTGTGTGTCGGAATAGGAGAAGGTCCGGCCGACCAGCATCTTGTCGTCGGAGAAATCCAGCCCATCCACGAGAACGCCCGTTCCCATGGCAATCTGTTCGTTCTCGTTGAAGAAGTCCTCGACATTGCGGTTCAGCGTCATCGTGCCGATGCGGCGCAGCGGGAACTGATGCTCCGGCCAGATCTTCGTATCGTCCAGCGGGTCGAAGTCCAGTTCAGGATGATCGTGATCCTCCATGACCTGAACGAACATATCCCATTGCGGGTACTCGCCGCGTTCGATGGCGGTGAAGAGATCCTTGGACGCGGAGCCGAAATCCTGGCCCTGCACCTTGGCGGCCTCTTCCGCCGTGAGGCTGGCCAGACCGGCGCGCGGGTGGAAATGATATTTCACCAGCACCGTCTCGCCTTTGTCATTCACCATCTTGTAGGTGTTGACGCCGAAACCTTCCATGTGGCGATAGCTGGCCGGAATGCCGCGCGGCGAGAACAGATGGGTGAGCATATGCATGCTCTCCGGCGTCTGGCTCATGAAGTCGAAGATGCGGTTCGGCTCCTGGCGGAAGGTCACCGGGTCAGGCTTCAGCGAATGGATCACGTCCGGGAACTTGATCGCATCGCGGATGAAGAAGACCGCCAGATTATTGCCAACCAGATCCCAATTGCCGTCTTCGGTGTAGAACTTGACGGCAAAGCCACGCGGATCGCGCGCCACTTCGGAGGAATCCCGCCCGCCGATGACGGTGGAGAAGCGAATGGCCAGCGGCGTCTTCTTGCCTGCCTGCTGGAAAAGTTTGGCGCGCGTATATTTCGAAGCCGGCTCATCGCCGATCTTGCCCGTCGCCTCGAACTCGCCATAACAGACGAAGCCGCGCGCATGCACAACGCGTTCGGGAATGCGCTCGCGGTCGAAATGGGTGATCTTCTCGAGGAACTGATAGTTTTCGAGGGTTGCCGGTCCGCGGCTGCCAACGGTGCGCGTCGACTGATTGTTAACGATCGGATGGCCTTGCCGATTGGTGAGCGTTTTGTCGTCCGTGCCCTTTGGCATCACGCCGCGCTTGTTGTCATCCATATCCGTCCCTTTCTGTTGAAGCGAAACTGAGCTCGCGAAGGATCGTCCGGCGCAAAGGCCAGCCAATCAGTGGCTAACCGGCAAGTTGGATGGATGTTCCGTCACCGCGGTGGATTTCCGCGCGGTTGCGAGGAGGAGGAAGGAACCGGGACGGCCTCTGCTACGTTCAGTTGCACCAAAACTGGGGAGGGATCATGGAAAGCCGCGAGACAGATCAAAAAATGGCAGAGCATCTGGGCCAGACCCACGAGCTGAAACGGGTGATGGGGCCTGGCTTGTTGCTGCTTTTCATCGTCGGCGATATTCTGGGGACCGGCATTTATGCGCTTACCGGCCAGGTTGCCGCAGAAGTTGGCGGGGTCGTGTGGCTTCCCTTTCTGGTCGCCTTCGTCGTTGCGCTGCTGACCGCCTTCAGCTATCTCGAACTGGTGACGAAATATCCCAAGGCCGCCGGCGCAGCGCTTTACACGCACAAGGCCTTCGGCGTGCACTTCCTCACCTTTCTCGTGGCCTTTGCCGTCATGTCATCCGGCATCACCTCGGCCTCCACCGCGTCGCGCGCCTTTGCGGCCAATTTCGTTGCCGCGGTCGGTCTGGCCGATAGCGGCCTGGTGGTGACGGGAATAGCGCTCGCTTTCATTGCGCTTGTGGCAATCATCAACTTCCGCGGCGTCGGCGAGAGCGTCAAGGTCAATGTTCTGCTGACCGTGGTGGAGCTCAGCGGCCTGCTCTTGATCATCGGCATCGGTTTCTGGGCGATCTGGGGCGGGCAGGGCGACGTGTCACGCGCCTTCACCTTCACGCCGCCGGAAGGCGGTGGCCTGTTCTGGCCGGTCATTGCGGCCACGACGCTCGCCTTCTTCGCCATGGTGGGCTTCGAGGATTCCGTCAACATGGCGGAGGAATGCAAGGATCCGAGCCGGATCTTCCCCAAAGTGCTGCTGGGCGGCCTGCTCCTGACCGGCATCGTCTATGTGCTGGTCTCGATCTCGGCGATCACGCTCGTCCCCGCGGCAGAGCTCGGCGAGGGGGAAACGCCGCTTCTCAAGGTGGTGCAGGCCGGCGCGCCGGGCTTTCCCATCGGCATATTCGGCGTCATCACCATGTTCGCCGTCGCCAATTCCGCGCTCATCAACATGATGATGGCCAGCCGTCTGATCTACGGCATGGCGAGGGAAAATGTCCTGCCGCCGGTTCTGGGATCGGTGCACTCCGATCGCCGCACGCCTTATGTGGCCATTCTCTTCACCACCCTGATCGCCGTGGCCCTCATCACCTTTGTCGGCGGCGTCCCGGCGCTTGGCGGCACGACGGCGCTCCTCCTGCTCTGCGTCTTCACCATCGTCAATGTGGCGGTGCTGGTCCTGCGCAAGGACAAGGTCGAGCACAAGCACTTCCGTACCCCCACCATCGTGCCGGTGCTGGGTGCGGTGACATGCGCCTTTCTGGCCGGTCCCTGGACCGGACGGGATCCGGTGCAATACATGATTGCCGGCATTCTCCTGATGATCGGCGTCGGACTCTGGTTCGTCACGGTGCGCGTCATGAAGGGCGTGGCGCAGCCTGCCTGACGCGGAAAGGGCGCGATCAGCGGACGCCGTGGCGGTCCCGCCATGCCGGCTGGGCTTGCGCCGTGGGAAGCGCCGTCGCTTCGAAAATGCCGCGTGCCACGGCTCTGGCAAAGGTTGTTGTCGCCAAATGGCAGAGTTCGAGAAGATCCGTCGCATCGTTTAGCGCGACCCGTCCTGTCGCAGCGGCAAAGATCGTGTCGCCATCGGCCGGAAGATGCGCCGGCAGCACGGCGCGGGCCAGGCCATCATGGGCAGTGATGGAGAGCCGGTGCGCCTGTGCCTTGGTCAGGATCGCATCGGTCACGATCAGGCCGATCGTCGTGGCCGTCAGGTTCACGCCTTTCAACCGGAGCGATGTATCGCCGGCGTTGAATGTTGCGGGCAGGCCAAGGCCGCCGAATTCGCCTTTTTCTTCGAAAGGTGCCGCCCAGAAATGCGGACCATTGCCGATCGTTGCCGATCCCAGAGCATTGACCGCAACCAGCGCCGCGATCCGGTGACCTTTGGAGGAGACGGCGCTTGCCGATCCGAGACCGCCCTTGACCGTGGCCGTGGTCGCGCCCGTTCCGGCACCGACGGAGCCAAGCGCGAAAGCACCCTTGGCCGCCGCGCGAAAGGCGTCATATCCCATGTCGCGATAGGGGGAATGGCGTCCCCAGTTCTTGTCGCCGCCGTTCAACAGGTCCATCAGGATTGCCTGCGGCACGATCGGAACCCGCGTGGAGCCGACCTGGAGACCGCGGCCGATCTCGCGCAGGCCTGCCTGTACGCCACCGGCGGCATCGAGGCCGAAGGCGGAGCCGCCGGACAGGACCAGCGCGTCGACCTTCTCCACCGTCATCGACGGGTCGAGAAGCGCCGTGTCCCGGCCACCCGGCGCGCCGCCGAGAACGGTGCCGGAGGCTGTTGCCGGTTCGTCGAAGACCACGACCGTCACGCCGGAGCCCAGTCTCAGATCCGTCGCATGGCCGATGCTCACGCCGTCAATATCGGTCAGAAGATTAAGAGAACCCAGATTGTCTCCCATACCACGCTCCAAATCCTGATTGGGGTTCGACCCTAACGCCCGGACAGGGTGTTGTCCCTGCCTGGCGTCAATCCTGATGCAGGCGCCTGCTTCCTTTTCGACCGTCCTTCGGGCGCTGGCCGCGTCGCAGATGCGTCAGAACGCCCTTAAGCAGACATTCGTCGCCAACGAATGTCTCTCTAGGTGCTTTCATTTCGCCCCCAAACCGGCCACCACTCTTGGGAACCCGTGTTTAGGCGATGTCGAAGGTCACGCCCTGCGCCAGCGGCAAGGTGCGACCGTAATTCAGGGTGTTGGTGGCGCGGCGCATATAGGCCTTCCACGAATCCGAACCTGATTCACGTCCGCCGCCGGTCTCCTTCTCGCCGCCGAAGGCGCCACCGATTTCGGCGCCGGACGGTCCGATATTGACATTGGCGATCCCGCAATCGGAACCGCGCGCCGAGATGAAGGTCTCGGCTTCGCGCATGTCATTGGTGAAGATCGACGAAGACAGGCCCTGGGGCACATCATTGTGCAGGTCCAGCACGGAGTCGAAGTCGCTGTAGCGCATCACGTAGAGGATGGGCGCGAAGGTTTCCTCCACAACCGGGCCGCATTGCGACGGCATTTCCACGAGGGCCGGGCGGACATAGAAGGCGCCATCTGCCTCGTCTGCCAGAACCCGTTCGCCGCCGGTCACAATCCCGCCTTCGGCTGTTGCGGCCGCCAGTGCCGCATGCATGCGCTCGAAGGCGTGCTTGTCGATCAGGGGGCCGACCAGGTGGCCGTCGATCATCGGATTGCCGATGGTCACGGACTGGTAGGCGCTTTTGAGGCGCGGCACGAGGCGGTCATACACGCTGTCATGGACGAAGAGGCGACGCAGCGTCGTGCAGCGCTGGCCGGCCGTGCCCATGGCGGAGAAGGCGACGCCGCGCAGCGTCAGATCGAGATCGGCCGTCGGCGTGACGATGGCGGCATTGTTGCCGCCCAGTTCCAGGATGGCGCGGGCGAAGCGCTTGGCAAGGCGCGGTCCGACGGCGCGGCCCATGGCGGTGGAGCCCGTCGCCGACACAAGCGGCACTTTCGGATGATCGGTCAGGACCTCGCCGATGTCGCGTCCGCCGATGATCAGCGTCGAGAGATTGGCCGGTGCCGTGCCGCCCTCCGCGATATAGCGACGAAGGGCCTTGTCGAAGATTGCCTGGGTGGCAAGCGCCGTCAGCGGCGTCTTTTCGGAGGGTTTCCAGACGGTCGCATTGCCGCATACCAGTGCCAGCGCCGCGTTCCACGACCAGACGGCCACCGGGAAGTTGAAGGCCGAAATGATGGCGACGACACCCAGCGGATGCCAGGTTTCCATCATCCGGTGCTCCGAACGCTCGGTGGCGATGGTGAGGCCATAGAGCTGACGCGAGAGACCGACCGCGAAATCGCAGATATCGATCATTTCCTGCACCTCGCCAAGGCCCTCCGAGGTGACCTTGCCGACCTCGATGGAGACGAGCCTGCCAAGATCATTCTTGGCGGCCCGCAATTCTTCGCCAAGCAGGCGGATCAGTTCGCCCCGTTTGGGTGCCGGCGTGTTGCGCCAAATGAGAAAGGCCTGGTGAGCTGCATCGATGGCCGCCGCCGTCTCCTGCGCGGAGTGCTCGGCCACCTGGCCGATGTCGCGGCCGGTGATCGGCGAACGGACAGCGAGCGCCCCGCCTTGATAAGTCGCACGGTCGACGCCGAGACGGGAGAGGATGGCATCCGCTTCGGTGGCGAGATTCAGATTGGCAAGGCTCATCGGGTTCTTCTCGTCCTTCTTGTGTTGTCCTGGCTGTCCGGCGCCCGGATCAAAATCGATCGCCGGCCAGATGGGCGATCTGCGCGCCCGCTTCATAATAGGCTTCCTTAATCGCCCGGAAAGGCTGAGCCTCGGCTGGCGTCAGCGGCAGCGGCAGATCCGCTTCGCCGAGTTTGCCGGCCACATGATCGGCCAGCACCTTGCCGAATACCGTACCGGGCGCAATTCCGCGGCCGTTATAGCCGGAAAAGCCGACGACGCGATCCGCAAACCGGTGGAAACGGGGCAAGGCATTGCTCGTCATGCCGATCTGTCCGTACCACTCGGCCTCGAACTCGATCGTGCCGAGTTGCGGAAATATCCGATTCAAGGCGCGGCGTGCCCAGTTCCTGTGAATGGCCGTTCCCGATCCCCGCAAGGCGCCCACCGAGCCAAACACCAGCCGGCCGGCCGCGTCCATGCGGAAGGAGGACAGGATATCCTTCGTATCCCAGCAGCCTTCCCGGCCTGCAAGGATGGAGCCCCTGATATTGTCGGAGAGAGGCTGCGTTGCCAGGTTGAAATAGGGAAGGTGGACCTGCTCCTGGCGAACCACCTCGAAGGGCCCGGTGGAATAGGCATCCGTTGCGACGATGACCCAATCGGCCGTCACGCTGCCGGTGCCGGTCGAAACGATATGGCGTCCTTTGCGCTCCTGCCAGGCAAGGGCCGGGGTCTGCGTGAAGATCCGGGCGCCGGCCTTCAGCGCCGCATCGCAGAGCCCGCGTACATAGGCCAGCGGCTGCAAGGTGCCGGCGCGGCGGTCGAGAAGGGCTCCGTGATAGGCCTCTGTGCCGATCCTTTGGACGGTATCCTTTCGGCTAAGCACCTCGACATCGGCACCTCTGGCCTGCCATTGGCGGGCACGCGCCTCGATCTCGGCAAGACCCTTGTCGCCCACGGCGCAATGCAGCGTTCCGGTACGGGTCAGCTCGCAGGCAATGCCATATCGGTCGATCAGCTGCATCACCTGTTGCGGCCCGTCGCCCAAGAGGGTCAGCAAACGCTCGCCATGCACATCGCCCAGCGCCTGGGGCAGGTCGTCCGGCATCACCCACATGCCGGCATTGATCAGGCCGACATTGCGCCCTGCGCCGCCATGGCCGATGTCCTTCGCCTCCAGCAGCATGACCGAGCGTCCCATCTCGGCCAGATGCAAGGTCGCCGACAGCCCGGTATAGCCGCCACCGATGACGACGATGTCGCAGGCCAGATCGCCGGCAAGGCTTTCGGTGCTGGGGGCGGGCGGTGCCGTTTTGTCCCAAAGGCCGTGGGAGCGGGAAGGATGAAGCATGAGGACGATCCGGGTTCCGTCAGGTGGCGCAACTTTACAGCCGCCACAAAAGGGCGGATAGCGAATTCTTCTCAACAGTTCATTCTCGAAAGGAATGATCCTGCATGTTGCCGCCTCGTCGCTTTCTGCCCTCGCTTTCGCTTCTGTCTGCATTCGATGCGGCGGCCCGCACCGGCAGCGTCACGGCGGCTGCCCACGAGCTGGGCCTGACGCAGAGCGCCGTCAGCCGGCAGATCGCCGCGCTGGAACGGCAGCTCGGCGTCACGCTCTTCCTGCGGGAGCGGCAGACGATCCGGCTGACGCTGGCCGGCGACACCTATGCGCGCGAGGTGCGTGAGGCGCTTCGGCGCATTTCCTCTGCCTCGCTGAACCTGAAGGCCAATCCCAGCGGCGGCACGCTCAATCTCGCAATCCTGCCTTTCTTCGGCAGCCGCTGGCTTGCGCCGCGCCTGCCACGCTTTCTCGCTCAGTATCCGGCCATTACGGTCAATCTGATCACGCGGCTGGAGCCCTTCGAATTCCGCTTCGATACGCTTGATGCCGCCATCCATTTCGGCGAAGCGCGGTGGCCGGGTGCCGAGCTGACATTTCTGATGCGGGAGGAGGTGGTTCCCGCTGCCAGTCCGGACCTTATCGGACGTTTGGGCATCTCGGCGCCTGCCGACCTGCTGCACGCACCGCTCCTGCACCTCAACACGCGGCCGGACGCCTGGGAAAGCTGGTTTTCATCCGGCGGCATCGGCTTCCAGGCACTGCATGGCATGCTTTTCGACCAGTTCGTCACCATGGTGGAAGCGGCCTCTGCCGGGCTCGGCGTGGCGCTCCTGCCGCGATTTCTGATTGCGCGGGAATTGCAGGCCGGCCAGCTCGCTCTTCCGGTTGAACAGGGCGGGAGCCATAGCGGCGACTATTTCCTGGCGGCGCCGCCGGAACGGGCCTCTTCGCCACCGCTGGCGGCCTTTCGTCACTGGATCCTGTCCGAGATTGCCGAGGAGCGGGTTGCGTGAGAGCAGAGCTTCAGCCAATAGTCCAAGCATCCCTTCATCCGCCGCCTTTGGGTGGCCAGATTGCGAGAATGCGCCATGAAGCCGATTTTTGTCCAACTCCGATGCGTGCCGGGCAAGACCTATGAGGTGGCGGATGCCATCTACAAGACGGAGCTCGTCTCGGAACTCTATTCCACCAGCGGTGACTGGGATCTGCTCCTGAAGATCTACTTGCCCGAGGGCGAGGAGATCGGCCGCTTCGTCAACGAGAAGATCGCGGCCATTCCGGGCATCGAGCGCTCCTTGACGACCTTGACCTTCACAGCCTTCTAGGGTCAAGCCTCTCCCAAATCCTGACCGGGTTTTGACCCTGCCTCTGTTGAGGCGGATCTGTCGCGCCAGGCGCTCGCCGGCGCAGCAATCGGTCTTGCACGAAAAAGCCGCCCGGATCGCGATGAGCGGGCGGCGTCCTGCCATGGTTTGCGCTGCGCCAAACGTCTGGCCCCGTTCAGGCCACCGCGGCCTGCGGATCCTGGGCGTTTTGCGCAAGAAGATGGTTGCGAATGGCGCGGCGTACATCGTCAGCCGTCGCGAAACGCTGTTCATCAAGATCGATGACGTGGAATTTGACGGCGATGAACTTCAGCCGATCCTGATCCGGAACGACGATGCCGACGGGTTCGCCGCCATATTCGATAACCTGCTTCTGCATGGTCATACTCCTGCTGTGGCTGCGCAAGGCAGCAAAGACGAATGAGACTGGTTTCAGATCTAGAGGAGGTGAAGCGTCACATTCGACAGCATGTGCGGGAGGATTTACCCGTGCATTTCACGCTGAGCGCCGCCTGATGAAGGGCAGTGCGGATCATGGTCGTCATGTCACTCTCCCTCATTCGGGTCCGTTTCGGTCATGCGCAGAGGTGCAGGTCAGAATTGTCTTACCTTGCCCTTGCCGCGGACTGTAATCGAGTCGCCCGACTGCTTCAATCAAATTTCTCTATAACTAGAATTTTTTTCTGTCCGATGACAGTAATGGGGCGAGTTTGTGAAAACATATTCGCCGCGCTGCACCATTTTGCAGCGCGCTGCCTAAATGGGGGCAGGCTCTGCTTCCTGCAAGGGCATTCTGTTTTCCGCTTCTTCCGCCGTCGCGGGCAAAAGAAAAGGCAAGGAAATTCCCATCATCTCCGCCAGCTGGTCGATCAGATCATCGAGCCTCGCCGGCGAAAGGCAATGGGGCGCGATGAGGGAAATGCGGTTTTCGCCCGCCACCAAAACGGCGATGCCGCGGCGAAGGAGGTCATCGGCCGCGGCTTGAGCCGTTCGATCCTCCAATAGCAGGTCATGGCTCAGCCCTTCTCCCTCACGCGCCAGTCGCCCATCGGAAGCTTGTGCCAAGAGGTCGAGGCGCCGGTGGAGTTCTGCGGCCGTTAGCTGGGCCTGCTCCATCAAACCCGCTTCTTCGAGCGCGTCGATGACATAGGTGCCGAGCCGGCAGGCGACGGCGCTGGCATCGGGCCGCGGCAGCGACAACCCCTCCGGCAGGCGGTCGCGGCTCATGATGACAGCCGCCAGCGGTTCGCCCGGCACCGGCGTCGGCGTGACCACGATATCGGGCGGTTCGTTTTGCTCCTGAAAGGCCCAGAAACTCCTCCCGTTCCGGCCAAACCCGGTGCGCCGTTCATCGGCGATCACGGGCCCGCCTTCGGAAAACACGCGATCCGCCAATTGTTCGGCCAGCTCCATGGCCAGAGGCTCCGTCGTCACTGCCACGACCGTATCGAGTTCGCCGGGCAGGCGCTGGAGAAGGGCAGCCTGATATTCGCTCTCCGCCTGTGTGCCGCCAAGCCCGTTGAGCAGGAGCCATTGCCGGTACGCGGTCTCCGCCAGACCAGCATGGCCGTGGCCGATGAGGCCGGCACTGCCGGACAGGTCGAGAAAGGGCCGGCCCTGCGCGTCGAAGACCTGATCCCGCCAGCCCCGGATGAAATGTCCCTCTCCGGCGACCGGCGCATCAAGGTCGAGGCCGAGGATCAGAGACGGGGACAGAACCAGCTGGCGCCAGAGCCCGACCTGCGATCTGGAGGTGAAGAGCGGTGGATCGAGGCTCATGCTGCGGCAAAGGCGGATGCGCAGCCCGCCGACAGACCCCTCGGCGCCGGCAATGACGCCGAGCCGATCGCCCGGAAACAGGGCCGTGCCATCCGCCAGAATCGTATCCAGTCCTTCAAGATGCAGGGTGATCTCGGGGCTGGTGAGATGCATCCGGCCCTCTTCCAGGCGGATCATGCCGCCAAAGGGCGCAACCGCAACGGTTCCGGCCGGAGCGCAGAGATCGACGTGCAAGGCATAATTTTCAGCCTCGGCCCTGGTGCTCTGATGGCTGCGCGACAGGCGATATTCGCCGAAACGCGTGGCGCCCATCTTGGTATCCCAGGCAATGCGGGCAAGCAGTTTCCAATCGCTTTCCGGATCTTCCCAATTGCCTTCGAAGAACGCGGTGCTCGCCGCCGACAGATCCACCAGGCGGATCTGATCCGGATCGAGCTCCGGCAACAGGCGTTCCAGCTCCGGATCGGAGGGCCGGGGCCAATCGACGGCGTCGCGGATCGCCGCTTCCATAAAGGCGGGCGAAACGGCGGTCGCCGCATCGAAGCGCTCGCGCAGATCCGTCAGGTGTGCCTCGTCCTGAAGCAGGCCCAGCACGGCATCGCGCTCGGTGGCGGCCCGCATCAGGCCCAGACGAACGATGGTCAGCGGCCACAGAGCCTTGATCTCGGCCTCCGTCAGCGGCAGTTCGGCATGGAAGCGCCTTACCGCCGGCAGGATTGACAGGGGATCCGCCCGTCGCAGGAGGATATCGGCGGCAAGTCCGGCCAGTGCGGCGACCAGCCAGCCTTCGCCCAGCGAGGCGGGATCTGTAAAGGCCGTCGGCTGCCAAACTCCGGCAAGCTTGCCGGAGGCGGTTTCATCGTCCCCCTCATCCGCCACCTCGCCGACCACTTCGGTCGGCACGGGTCGGTGATGAATGAGCTGGGTCCGCAAGTCCTGGCCGAGCGGCTGCACCTGCCGAAGCGCGGTGACCAGCGCCTTGGCGATGGGATCGCGCACGCCTGTGTCTTCGACATCGCGCAGGATCTTCACGACCGTCGGGCCGGCCTGGCGCAGATCGAGAGACGCGTGCAATACGGGCGGCTCTTCCCCGAAAGCCTCTTCGAAGGCAGCGGAGAGATCCCGGATCAGCCGCGCGGCAAAGGCACCGAAGATGTCGTCCGACACGGTCGCCGGGGCGGGGTCTCCAGGCGGGAGCGCGAAGACCCTTGCATAGCCTTCGCGATGCTCTTCGGTCTCCTCGAAGGGGCAGAGCAGCATGCCCTCATTGGTCTCCAGCGGATGCGGTCCCTGGATCCTTCCGGAATCCGGGCGCATATGCAGAAGAAGGCTCGCCTGGGTCTGGAACTGCTGCGCCAGTTCGGCGCTTTCGCAATAATCCAGACGACTGGTGACCTCCTCGTAGCGGACCAGGAAGACGGGGGGATCTGTCGCCAGTGGCTCGATGTCCCCGGAAAGACCATAATTGCTCGCCAGAAAAAGCTCGGGATCGGGCCAGCCCGTGTTGGATGCGAGCAGATCGTATGGCTGCAGGTCCGAGGCGACGTCTTCCGGGCCGATCGGGTCCCGCCGTGTGTCGTCTGGCTGCTGGTCAGGGGCATCGGCCATTCTGCGTCTCCGCTTGCGCTTTCGCATGAGAGATTAGCGCGTTCCGATGGGCCGTCCATAGGGCGCATGCGCGATTGCGCCTCCGCTCCTACAACTGAAGCCGCGTCCGCCCGTCCAGCGCCGAAATTTCACCGCTCGGCAGGCCCTGCCCCGGGTCGATCGCGGTCAGATTGACACGCTTTGTCGCTAAGGGAGACAGATGGAAGCCGTTATCGTCCGGCATCCACCCGGTAAAGTCGACAGTGACAGACTGAGCAAGGCTCGATGCCTTGATATCCAGGGCCCAGCGCGTTTCATCCAATCGGGTCACCGTCGCGTCCAGCGCCGCCTCGCGCAGGGCCGCTGCCCGTCCGAGGGGGAAGAAGAAGGCGTCTGCGATCGGCGCACCCGATGCACGGTCCGTCAGCCGGGCAATGGTGACGTCATGCGATGGCGGGCCAAAGCGATAGGCATAGTTTGTATCGAAGAAGGCACCGAAAAGTTCGGTCACCGCGAAGGATGCATGGGCGCGAGGCGCAAGGGCAAGGTCCCGATGTCCGGCGATCACCACCTGTTCGCTGTGGCACAGGCAGCTCACATCGAGGGCGAGATCAAGCGTTTCCTGCGTTTCGTTGAGCACATGGACATTGAGACCATTGACGCCTTCGTCGGACAATAGGACCTGAACCGGCCGGAAAGCCCGTTTCAGCGCATAAAAGACTGATTTTGGCCGGCCCGTCGCGTCGATGACTCCCCAGCCGGGGCCGGGAAGAAGATCCTGCAGCGTCCAGACCAGGCCGCCGCGGCACTCCGAGCCTGGCGAGCCGGGGGAAGCGGGGCGCCGCCATTCGGAAAAGCTCGCCTCCATGACGTCTGCCGGTGCAGCGCGCGAGAAGGCGAGATAGCGCTCCGGATCTTCGCGCCGCAGCCTTGCGGCATCGACACCGTAGAGTTGCGTGACATAATATTCGCGGACATCCTCGAAATCCCAGCTGGCGCCCGCATCGCGCGGCACGCGTGCCTTCCAGCGCGGATCGTGCAGGGCCGGAACCGGGAGATGCTGCGACAGGGTTGCTGCATCCGGCACATTGGCAAAGGCCAGGCATTCGGTGGCAAAGCGGAGATTGGCCCGCCGTGCATCATCGAGCGGCCGCATATAGGCGCCGACGCCGTAATAATGGCCGATGCCTGTATTGACGAAGAATGGCTGCGGGCCGCCACTTGGCGAGTTTTCGACATAAGCGAGATGCGGCAGATGCTCTGCGCAAACCGCCGGAAGAATGTCGGTGGTGAGGGCATTGCGCCAGGCTCGCTCGGGCAGGCCCAGCATTGCGCCCTGCTGATGCATCTCGCTGCCGCCGCAGACAATGGCGAGGGACGGCGATGCGGCATGGCGGCGAAGGAGTTGCGCCACTTCTGTTTTCACGTGAATCAGAAACTGCTCATCTGATTCCGGATAATCGAAATTGGCGAGCATCAGATCCTGCCAGACCAGGATGCCCAACTCATCGCAGAGGTCGAAAAAGGCCTGCGTCTCATAAGTCATGGTGCCGCCAATGCGGATCATGTTCATCCCGGCATCGGCAGCCTTGCGCAGAAAGGGCTCGTAGGCGGCTCGATCGCCGGGAAGATCGACGATGTCGGCGCAGGTCCAGACCGCGCCGCGGCAAAAGATCTCCTCCCCATTGACGTGAAGGGCGAAGCCTTCGCCATCCGCTCCGCGGTCAATCGCGATGTGGCGAAAGCCCGTGCGGCCAAGCTCATGGGCGACACCATCGACGAGAAGCGTGACCGCATGCAGGACCGGTGTGCCATGCGTGGCGGGCCACCAGGGTTCGATGTCCGGAAGGCTTAGCTCCGCCTGCCAGTCACCCGCCTCGGTTCGACGAAAACCGGCGCGTCGGCCGGCGCATTCCAGCAGGATTTCGCCCGAGAGGCCCTGAGCGGTGAAGCGTGCCGAGACTTTGCCGGTGCCGTTGCCGTCCAGGCGGCTTTGCAGAACCAGATCGCCAATCGCCTGCGCGCCTGGCCGCAGCAGAGTGACAGGGCGCCAGGGTCCGACTGCCACAATGTCCGGGCACCAACCCGGCATGAAGCCGAGCGCCGTGGTTCGCAGGAGACGCAAGCCCTGGCTGCGCATCATGCGAGGCCGCCAGCGGGCGCGTGGCCCCTTCCTGGAGAGATGCGGACCGATGGCGCGAAAGCAGATGGCCAGCTGATCCCGCCCCGTCAGCGACACTGCGACATCGACGCTTTCGAACATGCTGTCGCTCGCCAGGATCTTCTCGCCATTCCAGAAAACGTCGGCGATCACCGCGAGACCTTCAAAGCGCAGGATTGCGGGGCCGGGCGTTTCCGCAATATCCAGCCGGTACCATGCATCCAGCATGTCCAGCGGTGTGGGATGTGCGCGGTCGAACAGGCCCTGACGCTCCAGGGCGCCCGCCAGGGTCCCGGGTACCGGGGCAGCAAGCACGTCCAGTTCGGCGGGCAACTCCGTCGGCGTCTTAAAGGCGCCGGGCGTGGTCATTGCCACCGTCCATCCCTCGCGCAGGGCGCAGGCCCTGGTAAAGATCGTTGAAAGCCGCCCGGTCACTTCAGACATTCATCCTGTTTCACGCCGCCAGGCGCAGTTCCTGCAAATCGCGCTCCAGATGGGTCATCAGGAGATCCCATGCATCGATAGCCGGCTGCATGGCGCCGGAAAGCGCATCGAACTTCTTGCGTGTCAGCGCCCGTGCCAGCTGAAACTGCACGGATTTCGATGTCTGCGATATGATCTTCGCCTGATGGGAGGCCTCGGTCGGTGCCTTGTCCTGCCACAGCCAGTCGAGATGCGCCGCCAGAAGCTCGAAATTGGCTCCCAGCTGCCGCAGTGTGTTGAAGGCATATTTGTGGAAGAAGGCGAAGTCACGCTCCGCGAGTGCCCGAGCCTGATCGGGAAAGCGTTCGGCAAAGGCGAGAACAGGGTTTGCCGACGGCTTCCGGGAGAAATGACGAGACAGAAGCGCCCCCGCCACGGCCCGCTGACGCGCCGCCGCCATGGGGACGGCCGGAAATTTGGCAAACTCGGTATAAGGCAGGAAGGGCAGGCTTCCGGCTGCTGCAGGCTGGCGCTGGAAGAGGCCGTCGAAATCATCGCCCGAAAGGCTGAAAAACCCGCCATTGTGGAAGTAATCCACCGAGCGTCCGTCAATGTCCAGCCGGTTGATCGCCACGGTGGTTTTGCCGTGTTCGAGATGATAGGCGACGCCTCGCGTGTCCGGCATGTAGAAGCTGTCCATTTCCACCAGGCAGAGACGCCCCCGTCGCAGCTGCTCGCTAATATGCGCTTCCACTGTATCGAAGATCGCCAATTCGGTGACCCGTATGCCATAAAGGCTTTCCAGATCCTCCAGCGGCACCTTGAAGAAGGTGAACTGGTCGCCCTCGAAATCCTGGGTCAGGGTGAAACCGAGCATGGCTTCCGGCGCCACGCCATGGCTTGCCAGGACCTCGATCCACAAATCGACGTAGCAATTGGTCTCCGGCCAGTCGCGCTCGGCCGCATGAAGAGCATGCGGCCGGTAGCCCGCCGGAACAAGATCCGGGAAAACCTTCGTCGTCATCCGGTCAGCCCCACAGAACCTGGCGAACCTCTGCCGGCCAGTCCTTCACGTTCAGGCCGTGGGTGTGGAAGAGGGCGAGCGCAATGCGTTCCAGGCCGAAGCCGACGCAGGCCGTGTGGGCGGTGCTGCCATCTTCCAGGTTCAGGCCCCACTTCGTCCCGAAGGCATCCTGGTGATAGTTGAAGCTCATGCAGGCCGTGGGCTTGGCCTTCGAGGTAATCGGAATGAGAAGCTCGAATTTGAGGTTCTGGTCGCGCTGGTTGTTGGCCATCATCTTGCCGGCACGGCCGAAGAAGGGATCATTGGCCACATCGATCTCAACCTCCAGACCGACGAGCTTCATCATCTCCACACCGCGGTCCATCCAGCTCTGGCGGAAATCGGTCACATGGGTCTCGGTGCCCATGCAGACATATTCGCGCATGCGGAACAGCTGCTGGCGCGCCGGATCCTTGGACGGCTCATGGCGGAAGCAATAGCTCTGGAGATCGAAAAGCTTGCCGGTCATCGGCAGAGCGCCGCGGCGGGCAACCGTCGGATAGAGGGGATAGCAGGCCGCGGGGGTGAGGACGATGTCGGTCGCCTTCTGCTCCTTGGTCCAATCATCTCCCACTTCCATGCATTTCAAGAGGCTGAGGTGATCGTGGTCATTGCCGCAGAAGGAATGCACGGTCCCGGCCAACTGGGGGAAGCTCTTCATGTAGCCGCTGGTTTCGAAATAGGCGCGGTTCATGCCCGGCGGGAAGCGCATGGCCTCTGCCCCGTCATCGCCGCCGAAGCGGTCGATCAGGCGCTCGAAGGCACTGATCACATCTTCGAATTCGCCGCTGCGCCCGTAAAGGCCGTCGACACCGGTTTCGATCAGAAGGCCTGCGTCAAACAGGCGGTCGAGGAAATTGGTCTGCATGTCCATGATACTTACCCCAGAAGGCTGAGCTCCGGCTTCTGCACGAGAAGCATGGTTGCTGTGTTGCCGAGAATGCGGTCATTGGAAATCATCAGCCGCGCCGAATGGGCATCCCGCAGGTGCCGGCCAAGGCTGAAAGGCGTTCCGTTCTTGTATCCCATGATGCCGCAGATCAGCAGCGCCCGGTGGATGATCTCGAGGATCGTCTCCGACGAGGCGATCTTGACATTGTTCATCGCGATGGCGAAAGCCATGGACGAGAGCTTGTCGGGATTGGCGCGGGCATCGTCATAGGTGCGAAGACCGGTCAGCAGATTGGATTTGACCAGTTGCAGAAGGTTGACGGCCTCTGCCAGATGGCTGGCGCCGGGCGGAACCTGACCCTGGGCCTTGCGTGCCGCAGCGCGTACAAAGCTTTGCGCACGGGTAACGGCATCGGCCGCGATCCCGTACCAGACGCCGCTCCACAAGAGGTGCGACGTAGCCAGCATGCTCTGCGCTGCGATCTCGGCGAAAGGCTTCGGGAAGATCTGTTCCGCCGGCGCTTCGCCCTTGAAGAGAAAACCTTCGGAGCAGGTGCCACGCATGCCGAGCGTGTCCCATTCATTGGTCTTTTCCAGCGTGAACTGGTGCTTGAGGAAGACAGTCATCACCTGGTCACTGGGAGCGGCCCCGTCATGGGCGCGCGACGTGATCAGGATGGCGTCGGCCTCCAGCGCATAGGAGATGACGGTGGCATCCTTGCTCAGGCGGCAGGTGGTGCCATCGGTCTCGATCGCGCAGATGGAGTTGCGCAGATTGCCGCCGATCCCGCCCTCTGTCGTGGCGGAGGCCAGAAGATACTGGTGCTTGACCAGATCACGCATGAAGCCGAGATGCCAGGGGCTTTCCTCGCCGTGCTCCACAAGGCTCGATGCCTTGATGTGGTGCATGGCAAACACCATGGCCGTGGCGGAGCAGGCCTGACCGAGGATCATGCAGATCTCGGCGATCTCGGCAAGGCTCGCGCCTTCGCCGCCATGGGCGACGGGAACCTGGATCCCGAGAAGGCGCTCCGCCTTCAGCGCCTCTGCCGCCTCGCGCGGAAAACGTCCCGCACGGTCCACATCGTCGGCGAAGCGTGCGGCAATGGCAGCCACGCGGCCCGCTCTTTCGCCGAGTTTATCGGCCTGGGGGGCAAAGGCGAGAATGGTCATCAGGCGGCCTCTTGTGCCTTGAGGATCTGCTGAAGGGTCCCCTCGATGGCGGCGATGCTCGAGAAGGACTTGCGGTTGAGCAGATTGTCCGGAAACTCGATGTCGAATTTCTCCTCGATGGCCAGCATGACCTGCACCGATGCGAAGGATGACAAGCCGGCACTGTAAAGGTCTGCTGCATTGTCCAGATCGGCGACCGGTGTAGGCAGCCCGCCCACCTTGCTCAGAATGTCACGGATTGTGTCGTTCATTTCGACGTCTCCCAAATGTCCGTTTTCATCTGAGTGATGCTTACCGAACAAAGCATAAGGAAAGTCTAAGGTAGCTGGTGAAGCCTTCCTGCAGGAGAAAGCTCAAATTTTACCAGATCCCATTGCGCCGTTTCGGGACATTTGGAAATTTAGCTCTATGTTTCAGCGGATTACGGAAATTCATGCGGGAGATATTCATGGGCCTGGCACGCACCCCGATCAGGAGCTTTACGGCTTGTTTACTCTTTTGGACGATGGCGAGTGTGCCGGTTCTGGCCAGTCAGGCGCAGATTCTGGTCGATGCATCGTCGCGCGCCGTCCTGTTGGCCAAAAATGCGGACATGCCTATCCGGCCAGCCTCGCTGACGAAAATGATGACGCTCTATCTGACCTTCGAGGCGCTTGGCCGTGGAACACTCTCCTGGGATGAGCGTATCGCTGTGTCGCGGGCTGCGGCCGGCACGGTACCGTATAAACTGGACGTGCCGGCGGGAGGGACAGAGACGGTTCGAGAAGCGGTGAACGGCATTATCGTCCTCTCCGCAAACGACGCGGCCATTGCGCTTGCGGAGCGCCTGGGCGGCAGCGAGGCGCGTTTTGCCGGAATGATGACGGCAAAGGCGCGGCAGCTGAAAATGACAGACACCACATTTCGCAATGCGACCGGGCTGACCGCCGAGGGCCAGTTGACCACTGCCCGTGACATGGCCGTGCTCGGCCTCGCGCTGATGCAGCATTTTCCGCGCCAGTTCTCGCTGTTTTCGATGAAAACCACGCAGTTTCGCGGAAAGAGGCTGACCGGGCATAATTACATGCTGGATCTCTACCCGGGGGTGGACGGGATCAAGACCGGCTATACAAGCGCATCCGGGTATAATGTCGTCACGTCCGTCAAACGCGGCAACCGGCATTATGTCGGGGTCGCCATGGGATATCCGACGGACAAGGCTCGCGACCAGGCCATGGTCAGGCTCTTTGAGGACAAGTTCGGCGGCAGGTCGTCCGGAGGGCGGTCAGATCCTCCCGCGGCAGCGACAGGAAAGCCGGCTCTCGGTGGGGCCGTCGGCCTCTACTGACGCATTGGCACAAGGTGGCTGGAACCGGTCATTCTGCCCGGGGGCAAAGCCTTTCAGTCATGCCGAAGACGGAGGATAGGCGTGCTCCCGGCCGCGATAATCGCGAACCGTGTAGGCGCCGGCTTTGCCCGATCTGCCCATTTTGCCCTCTGCGCCCGTTCCTTCGATGCCCATTATGTCTGCGTCTTCGTCGTCACGGCGCACCGCGCTTGCGGCGATCACCGCCTTGCCGAAGCCGCCGGGAATGTCGAGCACGTAAGTCGGCTGACACAAACCCGACACACGCCCGCGCAGAGCCGCAACAAGGGCCTGCCCCTCCTCGATGTCGAGGCGGAAATGGCTGGTTCCGGGCGCAAGATCGGGATGATGCAGGTAATAGGGCTTGATGCGGTTCTCGACGAAGCGGCGCATCAACTGGGCAAGGATATCGGCATCATCATTGATGCCTCTCAGCAGCACGGTCTGGCTGATGAGGCTGATGCCGGCATCCGCCAGACGCGCACAGGCATTGCGCGCATCCAGGCTCATCTCCCGCGGGTGGTTGGCATGGATCGCGACATAGACCGTCTTGCCGCAAGCCTTGAGGGCCTGGATCAGCTCTCCATTGACCAGAGCGGGGTCGACAATCGGAACCCGGCTGTGAATGCGCACGATCTGGACATGCGCGATGCCGGCGATCTCCCGCATGATCTCTCCAAGCCGCCGCGGCGACAGCACAAGGGGATCGCCGCCCGTCAGGATCACCTCCCAGATCTGCGGATGCGATCGGATATAGGCAAAACATGCCTGAAGCTCGTCCGGCGAGAGCGTGCCATCGCCGGCCGGGCCGACCATTTCCCGGCGAAAGCAGAACCGACAATAGACCGGACAGACATGCACGGCCTTCAGCAGCACCCGGTCCGGATACCGATGGACGATCCCCTTGACGGGAGAATGGGCGGAATCGCCGATCGGATCGGCTCGTTCCTCCGGCGTGGTGGCAAGCTCCCGGGCATCGGGCAGAAATTGGCGGGCGATGGGATCCGCAGGATCGGCGGTGTCGATGAGCGCAGCCATGGCGGGCGTCACGGCAATGGCGTAGCGGTGCGCGACGGCCGCGGCGTCTTCAAGCCTATCCGCCGGCAGAAGTCCCGCTGCGGCAAGGTCGGCTGGAGTCTTGAGCGTGCGGGCCGCCGTCATGACCACTCCACCACCGGCGCCCACAAGACCTGGTCGATCCGCTCTGCCCCGGTGGCCAGCATCACCAGCCGGTCGAAGCCGAGCGCGATGCCGCTGGCGGCGGGCATGAGGGAGAGGGCTTCGAGAAAATCCTCGTCCAGGGGATAGGTCTCTCCGTAGCGGCTTTGCTTCTCGGCCATTTCGACCTCGAAGCGCAGGCGCTGCTCGACGGGATCGGTGAGTTCGCCAAAGGCATTGGCCAGTTCCACGCCGCAGGCATAAAGCTCGAAGCGCTCCGCCACGCGCGGATCGTCTTCTGTCGGGCGGGCGAGCGCCGCCTCGCAGATGGGGTAGCGGTCGAGGAGCGTCGGCCGGTCCCTGCCCAGCTCCGGCTCGATCTTCTCCACCAGCACGCGGGAATAGAGATCGGTCCAGCTATCGTCCGGCGCGTAGCGTATGCCCGCTTTGGCCAGCTGCGCGGCCAGCCGATCAAGATCCGGGACGAAGTCCGCACCAATGGAGGCGAGGATATCGATCCCGGCAAAGCGGTCGAAGGCGTCGGCAACCGAAAGCCGCTCAGGCTCGGCGAAGGGATCGCAGGTCATGCCGCGAAAGGAAAACCGCCGCGTGCCGGCAGTTTCGGCCGCCAGAGCAAGAAGATCGCTGCAGTCGCGCATGAGGACGGTATAGGCCTCTGCGACCCGGTACCATTCCAGCATGGTGAATTCCGGGTGGTGCAGGGGGCCGCGCTCCCGATTGCGGAAGACATGCGAAAAGCAGGCGATGCGCGTCTCGCCGGCCGCCAGCAGTTTCTTGCAGGAAAATTCCGGCGATGTGTGGAGATGCAGGGGCAAGGCGCGGCCATCGATCGACAGGGCCCTGGTCGAGAAGGCATGAAGATGGGCTTCGTTGCCGGGCGAGACCTGCAGGATCGACGGGTCCACCTCGACAAAGTCCTGGCGGGCGAAATGGGCGCGGATAGCGGACTGGATCCGGTTGCGGCCGATCAGGAAGGGGCGGCGGTCCTGATGCACCTGCGGTCTCCACCAGCGGGCTGTCAAAGGGGTTAGGCTGGTTTCAGGGTCAGGTTTCATCTCGGGCTTTCTTCCGCTGGAAAGCCCGCCGAGGCTTCCACTTTCCGCGAATTTGAGGTAGGTGCGCGCAAGACATTTATAAGGCGTCCCTCAAGGCTGGCGGTTGGCTGGTCCTCTACGACGCATTTCAAGAACTGACAAGCCAAGGCAGTCACAAGGAAATCCTATGGTCAAGATTATCGCCTCCTCCGTCCGCAAGGGCAATGTTCTCGATGTCGACGGCAAGCTCTATGTCGTCCTGACGGCGCAAAACTTCCATCCGGGCAAGGGCACGCCGGTCACGCAGGTCGATATGCGCCGCATCGTCGACGGCGTGAAAGTCTCGGAGCGCTGGCGCACCACGGAACAGGTCGAGCGCGCCTTCGTCGAGGATGTGAACTTCCAGTTCCTCTATGAGGATGGCGAAGGCTTCCACTTCATGAACCCGGAATCCTATGATCAGGTCGTCGTCTCGGAAGAGACCATGGGTGACCAGAAGGCCTATCTCCAGGAAGGCATGACCTGCATCCTCTCCATCCATGAAGGCCTGCCGCTTGCCCTTCAGCTGCCCCGCCATGTGACGCTGGAAATCGTCGAGACCGAGCCGGTCGTAAAGGGCCAGACGGCCTCGTCGTCCTACAAGCCGGCCATGCTGTCGAACGGTCTGCGCACCCTGGTCCCGCCGCATATCGATGCCGGCACCCGCGTCGTGATTGCCACCGAAGACAATTCCTACGTCGAACGCGCCAAGGACTGAGCCTCCGTCCTTCGGGATCTGCGGGCCTTCTGTCACAAGGCGCGGTTTGATCCGCACAGATCATGAAGGCGATGGCATAATCATCCTGGTTGGGTTTCGACCCTGGCACTATGGCGGGCTTCGGCCCGCCTTTTTCATGTCCGCTCGATTTCCAGGCGTTTGATCTATGGTCGACAAGTTGCAGGCCGTCCGGATGGCGCCGGCCGTGCGTGGTCGATGCGTCCTGTCCTGGTTGCACTGTTCTGGCCAGGCGCCAGATTTTCAGTGTCACGCGCAAGATGGAGCGGCAGAGCGCCGGAAAGGCCATGGGCGGACATAGAAAATCCCCGGATCGCGGTGCGTCCGGGGATGAGAGTGGCGTTCGACGTGACTGAGAGCAAGACCGCAACCGGTCTTGCCGGAGGTGCTCAGCGTGCTGCGCCCGACTTTGCGGCTGCGGCGACCAGCGTCGGGCCCTTGCCCCAGGCATAGCCGCCACCGATCGCGACGTTGAGCGAAACGTAATCCTGCGCCTGCTGCTGGATGGCCTGAGCAAGGCTGGCCTGGGCCGCGGATACCTGGCGCTGAGCATCCAGCACGTCGAGCAGCGAGGAAGCGCCGTCGCGGTAGCTGGCGGTCGCAAGATCGAGCGCCTCGTTATAGGAGCGAACGGTGTCGCGAAGCGCAGCAACGGTACGGCCATCGCGCATGACTGCCGCCAGCGCATTTTCCACTTCCTCAACCGCGTTCAGAACGGTCTGCTTCCAGTTCAGGTAGGATTCGCGGGCCTGCGATTCGGTATTGCTCAAATTGGCGCGCAGCTGACCGCCATCGAAGATCGGCAGGTTCAGCGTCGGGCCGAAGGACCAGGTCAGCTGACGCGCGATGGAGCCCGAGCGGCCGGCCACCTGGGTGAAGGAGGGCGTAATCGATCCGCCGAGGCTGATCGATGGGTAAAGCTGCGCCTCGGCCACGCCAATCTGGGCGACAGCGGCCGCCAGGGCGCGTTCTGCGCCGCGAATATCGGGACGGTTGCGAATGAGATCGGCAGGAACGCCCGTCTTGGCATTCAGGCGCGCCACCGGTTGCCCGGCGCCTCTCTGCAGGTCGGCCAGCAGCGAGGAGGCGGGCTGTCCGAGAAGCGTCGCGATACGGTGGGCGGCCCGCCGGAAGTTGGTTTCGAGGCCCGGAATGTCCGCAATGGTCGAATTGACGAGACCTTCGGCCTGGACAACATCCAGGCGCGAGGCGGCGCCCGCTTCAAGCTGAAGGCGGGTCAATTGCAGGGTCTCCCGCCGCGACTTCAGGTTCGACTGCGCGATTGCGATGCGTTCCTGGAAATAGCGAACATCAATATAGGCACCCGCGACGGAAGACAGAAGCGAGAGGCGCGCGGTGTCGACATTGGCATAGGCCGCGTCCAGCGAGGCCAATGCCGATTCCTTGGAACGTCTGTAGCGGCCGAAGAGATCGAGGAACCACGAGACGTCGAAGGCGGCCGCGGCCTGCGTCTTCGTCGGCGTGTCCGGCGTCCTGCCGAAGCCTTCGGCGCCGGTGCGAACGCCTTGCGACGACAGGGTGAGGCTCGGGAGCGCGTTGGCGCCGGCCGAGACGACATTGGCCTCTGCCTGGTTGATTCGCTCCAGAGCCTGCAGAACGCTCAGGTTCTGATCCAGCCCGGTCGCCATCAGCCTGTCCAGGCGGCGGTCGTTGAATGCCTGCCACCAGGCCTTCTGCGAGACGTCCCCGTTACTGCTGGTGCTGCCTTCGGCGTATTTCACCGGCAATGCAATTTCCGGAGCCTTGTGATCCGGTCCGAGCACACAGCCAGACAGCAAGAGCATTACAAGGGGAGCTGCTGCGCGTATGGAAGTCATTGGTCAATCCCGGTTTCGCGATGATGTCATTCATCGAACTTGCAACACGATAGCGCCGGCTGGACGGGCGCCTGAATAATGATGAAAACCCGATTACGTCATGGGCGGACAACAGATTCGTTTTCTGCGGTTTTTTTACCCCTTGTTAATCTCCGTACCACCACAAAAAACGAGGGGACGAAGAAAATTCCGAGGACTGTTGCAGAAAGCATACCCCCGAGCACCCCGATACCGATCGAGTTCTGGGCAGCGGAACCAGCGCCCGTTGCAATTGCCAGCGGCACAACGCCCAGGATGAAGGCCAAGGAGGTCATGATGATCGGGCGCAGGCGAAGGCGTGCGGCCTCAAGCGTTGCATCCAGAAGCGAGCTTCCGGCCGCCTGCCTGTCCTTGGCGAATTCGACGATCAGGATCGCATTCTTCGCCGCCAGTCCGATCGTGGTGAGAAGGCCCACCTTGAAGTAGACGTCATTGGTCTGTCCGAAGAGAAGCGCTGCCGCCAGGGCGCCCAGCACGCCGATGGGAACCGCCATGATGACGGAGAAGGGGATGGACCAGCTCTCGTAAAGGGCCGCCAGGCACAGGAAGACCACGAGGATCGACAGGGCATAGAGAAGCGGTGCCTGCGAGCCGGATAACCGCTCCTGATAGGAGATCCCCTGCCAGGCCACCGTATAGCCGCCCGGCAGTTCCGATGTCAGCTGCTCCATGGTGTTCATGGCCGTGCCGGAACTGACGCCGGCCCCCGCAGCGCCGTCCAGGGAGATCGCGCTGACGCCGTTGAACCGGCTGAGGGTTGGAGCACCAGCGACCCATTGGGTTTTCAGGAAGGAGGAGAAGGGCACCATCTCGCCCGTGCTGTTGCGGGCATACCAGTTGTTGATGGCATCGGCCTGCATGCGGTAAGGCGCATCGCCTTGAACATAGACCGGCTTCAGTTCGCCATTCAGGGTGAAGTCGTTCACGTCCCGCCCGGCGAAGATGACCGACAGCATCGCATTGACGCTGGCGATATCGAGGCCCATGGCGCCCATCTTTTCCTGGTCGAGCAAGAGCTTCAGCTGCGTTTCGGCGGGCGGGTTGTTGGAGCGCAGGGAGCTGACATTCGGATTGCCGTTGCCGGTCTGGATCAGCTGCCCGGAGGCGCGGGTCAAGGCATCGGTGCCGTTCTTGCCGCTATCGACCAGATACATGGAGAAACCGCTCGATGTGCCGAGGCCTGGAATGGCCGGCGGCTGCAGCGGGAAGACCATGGCGTCGCGAATCGTCATGAAGTAGCCCATGGCGCGCCCGACGACAGCCGAGGCCGCAAGCTTCGGGTCGGTCCGTTGATCGAAATCCTTCAGCTTGGCAAAGACGAGGCCGTAATTCTGGCCCGAACCGGTGAAGGAAAAGCCCGATACCGCAAAGACATCCAGGATCGCGTCCTTCTCCTGCTCCATATAATAGGTCTCGATCTTCTTGATCACCTCTTCCGTCCGGGTCGCCGTAGCGCCGTTCGGCAGCTGGATGATGGTCATCAGGACGCCCTGGTCTTCTTGCGGCAGGAAGGCGCTGGGAAGCCGCAGGAACATCCATCCGCACCCGCCGATGATCAGCACGAACATCAGCATCACCCGCAAGGGGCGCTTGAGCAGGTAGCCGATCGTCCCGACATAGCCGTTCGTCGTGCGGTCGAAATTGCGGTTGAACCAGCCGGCAATCCCGCGCCTTTCGCCGTGATGGTTGATCGGTTTCAGCATTGTGGCGCAGAGCGCCGGCGTCAGGACGATCGCCACCAGGGCCGAAAGCAGCATGGCGGAGACGATGGTGATCGAGAACTGGCGATAGATGATGCCGGTGGAGCCGCCGAAAAAGGCCATCGGAATGAAGACGGCGGTAAGGACGAGCGCGATGCCGACGATGGCGCCGGTGATTTCGCCCATGGATTTCTCCGTCGCCTCCTTCGGGGGCAGACCCTCCTCGGTCATGATGCGCTCGACATTTTCCACCACCACGATGGCGTCGTCCACGAGGAGGCCGATCGCAAGGACCATGGCAAACATGGTCAGTGTATTGATGGAATATCCCGTCAAGGCCAGGACGCCGAAGGTTCCGAGCAGCACCACGGGGACGGCGATCATCGGAATGAAGGTGGCGCGCAGATTCTGCAGGAAGATCAGCAGGACCACGAAAACGAGGATGATCGCCTCGAACAGGGTGTGGACCACCTTCTCGATCGACAGCTCGACAAAGGGCGTCGTATCGTAGGGATAGGTGATCACGACATTTTCCGGCAAGGACGGAGCGATCGAGTTCAGGGCCGTCTTGACGCGGTCGGCAGTGTCCAGAGCATTGGCGCCGGTCGCAAGATTGACGGCAAAGCCGGTGGCGGGGTTGCGATTGGATCGGGTGTTGGTCGTGTAGCTTTCCTGCCCGATCTCGATGCGCGCCACATCGCTCAGCCGCACGGTGGCGCCGCCCGTCTCGGTCTTCAGGATGATCGACTTGAACTCGCCCACCGTCTGCAACTGGCTTTGTGCCGTGACGGTGACATTGATCTGCTGGCCTTCCACGGCGGGCAGGGCGCCGAGGGAACCGGCGGAGACCTGGGTGTTCTGCGCCTGGATGGCGGTGGTGATGTCGGTTGGCGTCAGCTGGAACTTGTTCAGCTTGTAAGGGTCGAGCCAGATCCGCATGGCATAACCGGTGCCGAAGACCTGAATGCTGCCGACGCCTTCCAGCCGCTTGATCTGGTCTTCGATCTGGGTCGAGAAGATGTCGCCCAGCTCGACCGGCGAGCGTTTGGCATCGGTGGAGACGAGCGCGCCGACCAGGAGGATGCTGGAGGTGGAGCGGGTCACGGTGATGCCGGCCGTCTGCACGACGTCCGGCAATTGTGACTGCACAAGCTGCAGCTTGTTCTGCACCTGAACCTGGGCAATGTCGGGATCGATGGAATTGCCGAAGGTCAGCGTGACCGAGGCCGATCCCGTACTGGAGGAGGATGTCATATAGGTCAGGTCATCGAGACCCGTCATCGCATCCTCGATGATGGTGGTCACCGATTTTTCGACTGTTTCGGCGCTGGCGCCGTTGTAGGTCGCGGCGATGCGCACCGTGGTCGGCGCGATTTCCGGATATTGGGCAATCGACAGGGTCGTGATCGCCAATCCGCCGCCCAGCATGATGATAATGGCGATGACCCATGCGAAAATGGGTCGATGAATGAAATATCGTGCCATGGGTCAGCCCCTCGCGCCTGTGTCTATCCGGTTTTGAGCCATCACGGTTTCGCCTCGGATTTGGCGGGTTCGGCGGGGGTTTCGACAACGATGCCTTGTTCATTGATGGTCGACGGTACGGGATCGACCGGCGCGCCGGGGGCGATCTTCTGCAGTCCGTCGATGATCAGCCGGTCGCCGTCCTTGATATTGGTGGTGACAAGCCAGTCATTGCCGGAGATCTGGCTCTTGTCGAAGGTGCGCGGCTCGACCTTGTTGCCCTCGCCGACGAACATGGCGGTCAGCGTGCCGTTGGCATTGCGCGTGGCGGCCCGCTGGGGAATGAGATAGCCGTTTTCATAGCCGACGATCACCGTTGCCCGCACATACATGCCGGGCAGGATCAGGTTGTCCGGATTGTCGAAGACGGCGCGGATCTGATAGGTGCCGGTGGTCAGGCTGACGGCCATTTCGGCCATGTCCAGCTTGCCTGTCTTCGGATATTCGGTGCCGTCCTCCAGCGCCAAGCGGATATCGGCTTCCGTCGCATTGCCCTTCAGGCGTCCTTCGGCAATTGCCGCGCGAAGCTCGAGCAGGTTCGAGCTGGAATCATTCAGGTCGACATAGATCGGATCGATCTGCCGCAGGGTGGTCAGCGCTGTCGTCTGGTTGGCCGTGACGATATTGCCGATGCTGACATTGGAGATTGTCGTGACGCCATCGAAGGGAGCGCGGATCTCGGTATAGCCGAGGCTGATTTCCGCCGTCTGCAGGGCGGCCTTGGCCTGGGCTACATCGGCCTGGGCCTGCAGCAGGGCCACGCGTGCATTTTCATACTCGATCTGGGTCGCGCCGCTGTTGACCAGGCGCTCGTAGCGGCTGAAATTCGCCTGAGCGCTCGGCACGCTGGCCTGCGCCTTGGCCAGCGTCGCCCTGGCCTCTTCCAGCGCGGCGCGATAGGTCTCATCGTCGATCCGGTAGAGAATGTCGCCCGCCTTGACCTCGCTGCCCTCCTTGAAGGTGATCTCCTCGATGATGCCGTTCACCCGCGGGCGGACCTCGGCCTCGCGAAAGGCCACGGCGCGGCCGGGCAGAATGCGCGTCAGCGGCTGCTCGGCGGATGTCATGGTCGAAACCGCGACCTTGGTCGGCGGGCGCTCCTGGGATGCTGCACCGCCGGCGCCTGGGCCGGCCGCGCCGCTGGAATTGCCTTGGTCGCTGCAGCCGACAAGGGCGAGCGACAGCAGGAGAGAAACGACAAGTCGGTGCTGTTTCATAAGGTCGGTCCGATGTTGAGGGCGCGGCGGGCTGGCCGGAAAGGCCAAGTTTGAAGTCAATCGATGAGGGCGGCAAGTCACAAAAGCAACCGCCTGCCGCAAGGGGAGGCGCGGACTTGGTGACGTATAGAAGATATCGTCACTTCACAAGCGGATTTTGCAGTGCAGCGTTCACGAGCGCGCTGAGTTGGCGGCACTGCACAATGAGCTCGTCAGGATCCTGCCGCGCCAGGAAAACCGGGTGCAGCACCGCGGCGAAGGCTGCCGCGACGGTCCGGCTGACCTCGCGTGACTCGGAGCAGTGATAAATGCCTTCGGCCCGGCCATGCTGGATGATGGCGTGGAAGAGATCGTCGATCATCTCCTTGTAGAGCGCGCCGCAGGGGGAATCATGCTCCGACAGGACGAAGATCATCTCCAATATATAGGGCGTATCGTCCAGCGACGCGATATGCGTCATCATCAATCGCTCTGCGGCAATCTGCAGGCGTTCGGGCGCGGGAGCCTTAACGTCGAATGTCTGGATCTGCCCCACCATGACGTCGATCTTGCGCTGGCAGATGGCGTCGATCAGCGCGACCTTCGAATGAAAGTGTTTGAAGATATTGGCCGGCGACATGGAGAGCGCCTGCGCGACATGGGCGATCGAGCAGCCGGCTATGCCGCGCTCGCCGAACAGCCGCTCGGCCACCGCAAGGATCTCGGCCCGTGTATCTTCGGCCTTACGGCGCGGTCGTCTGGTCATGCTTCGCCTTTCTTGCCTGGCTCAGAGGAAGAAGCCCGCAAGATTGTCGCGAATGCGGGCCAGAATGTCCTCGCCTTCGTCGATGGGTTCGATGGTTTCGCCGGTGATGCTGGCAAAGGCCTCCCGGTAGACGGCCGCCGTGCGATCCACGAGCGCCTGGGGAATGGCTGGAATCGGATCCTTATACGGGTCGCACCGTTCGGTCACCCAGGCGCGCACGAAATCCTTGTCGAAGCTCTGCGGTCGCTCGCCGGCCTCGAAGAGGGCAGGATAGCTTTCAGCCATCCAGTAGCGGCTGGAATCCGGCGTGTGGATTTCGTCCGCCAGGATGATCGTGCCCGTCTCGTCGGTGCCGAATTCGTATTTCGTGTCGGCTAGGATCAG